>JBIOUD010000120.1:0-5944 GCA_044866725.1 Candidatus Limnocylindria bacterium
GGCACGAACACGCTCTCCATCGAGGGCGTCGACCGCCTGCATGGCGCCGAGCTCACCATCGCGAGCGATCACATGGAGGTCGGCTCGCTCATCGCGGCGATCGCGATGACGCACGGCGAGGCAACGATCACCGACGCGGTGCCCGAACACCTGCGCATGACGCGCCTCGTGTTCGAGCGTCTCGGTCTCGAGACCGAGGTCCGCGGCAACGACGTGTTCGTCCCGCGCAAGGAGCGCTACCTCATCGAACGCGACCTCGACGGGACGATCCCGGAGGTGAAGCCGCAGCCGTGGCCTGGCTTCCCGTCCGACCTCACGAGCATCGCGACGGCCTTCGCGACGCAGGCCGACGGCGTCGTGATGATCCACGAGTGGATGTTCGACCGGCGTCTGTACTTCGTGGACACGCTCACGCGCGAGATGGGCGCCACCATCGTGCTCGCCGACCCGCACCGCGCCGTCGTCGTCGGCCCGTCGCGCCTGCACGCGGCGGAGCTGCGGAGTCCCGACATCCGCGCCGGCATGGCGCTCCTCGCCGCCGCGCTCTGCGCGGAGGGCCGCAGCGTCATCGACAACATCGAGCAGATCGACCGCGGTTACGAGGCGCTCGACGAGCGCCTGCGGGCGCTGGGCGCGAAGATCGAACGCGCCGCGTGAGGTCGTTCGCGACGCACCTCGAGTGCGCGCGCTGCGCGCAGTCCTTCGAGGTCAACACGCTCCAGCAGACTTGCGCCAACGATGGCAGCCCGCTCCTCGTGCGCTACGACCTGCTGAAGGTCCATGGGGTGGTCGGCCCGGGCGACCTGCGCGACCGCGATCAGACCATCTGGCGGTACCGCGAGCTGCTCCCGTACGACGATGCGGCGAGGGTGGTCACGCTCGGCGAGAACTGCACGCCGCTCCTCGGCGCGCCCCGTCTCGGCGAGGCGCTCGGCGTCGCGGACCTGCGCATCAAGGACGAGGGCCTCCTGCCCACCGGCACGTTCAAGGCGCGCGGCGCCGCGCTCGGCGTGACGCGCGCGCGTGAGCTCGGTGTGAAGACGATCGCGCTGCCGACGGCGGGGAACGCCGGCGCGGCGTGGGCCGCGTACGGCGCGCGCGCCGGCATACGCATCGTCGTCGTGATGCCGGAGACGACGCCGCAGGTCATCCAGCGCGAGACGGCGGCGTACGGCGCCGACGTGTGGCTCGTGCCCGGCTCGATCGCCGATGCCGGCGCGGTCGTGAAGCGCACGTGCGCGGAGAAGGGCTGGTACGACGCCTCGACCTTGAAGGAGCCCTATCGCATCGAGGGGAAGAAGACGATGGGGTTCGAGCTCGCCGAGCAGCTCGGTTGGGCGCTGCCCGACGTGATCGTGTACCCGACCGGCGGCGGCGTCGGGCTCATCGGCATGTGGAAGGCCTTCGCCGAGCTGCGCGAGATCGGGTGGTTAGAGGCTCGGGCCGCACGGTTCGTCTCGGTGCAGGCCACTGGATGCGCGCCGATCGTCCGCGCGTTCGAGGACGGCGCCGAGGAGTCGCAGATGTGGCCGGACCCGAAGACGTTCGCGGCAGGCATCCGCGTGCCGAAGGCGCTCGGGGATTTCATCGTGCTCCGTGCGGTGCGCGAGAGCGGCGGCACCGCGCTCGCCGTGACCGACGACGACATCGCCGCGCACATGCGCATCGCCGGCGAGCAGGAGGGCATGCTCGTCTGCCCCGAGGGCGGAGCCGCGCTCGCGGCCGTCGCTCGCCTGCGCCGCGACGGCTGGATCCGCCAAGGCGAGCGCGTCGTCGTCTTCAACACCGGCAGCGGCCTGAAGTACGCCGAGTCGCTGCAGGGCGCGGCGCCGCGTGCCCTGACGCAGGGTGCGCTTCCCACCTAGCGCGCGACGCGCTCGCGACCGCGGCGCGTGGGGCGCCGCGTACACTGCCGCCGAGCATGCAACCAACGCCTCGTCGTCGTGGTGTCCTCGGTGGCTCGGTGCTCGTGGCCGTCGGCGCGCCGTTCCTCCTGCAGGCCATGGGTACGCCGAACGCGAGCGCGTACCTGTTCCTCGCGCTCGGTCTCGCGTTCGGTGCCGCCTGGTTCGTCGGATCGCGCCAGTACGTCTACCTCGTGCCGGCGGCCGCGCTCATCACGTTCGGGCTCGGCCTCGTCATCCCGGGGTGGTTCGGGCTCTCGAACGACCTCGCCGCGCCGATCTTCCTCGGCGCGCTCGCGATCGGCTTCTTCATCGTCTTCATCGCCGAGCCGCACCGGCCCGCGCCGCTCATCCCCGCGGTGCTGCTCGCCATCGTCGCTCTGCTGACGCTCTATGGCCGCGGCGATCTCATGCCGGCGTGGTTCCAGCCGATGTTCGTGCCGCTCCTGTTCATCGCCCTCGGCGTCTATCTCCTCGTGGAGAAGCGCACGAACTAGGGCGTCGTCGACGATGACGGCGCTGGCGATGGTGTCGGGAAGCAGTTCGCGCGGAGCAGACACGTGGGAGACGGCTGCGGCACCGGGTCCGGCTCGATCACCGTGAAGAAGCGCGTCGAGGTGGTCACCCCGGTCAGCGTGACGACGCTGATGCGGCTCGTGACCGCCGCCTGAGGGACGATCGCGGTGACCTGCGTGTCCGTCACCGGACCAGAGGGTGCGGTGGCGACGTCACCAAAGAGGACGAGACGCGTGCTCGCGAGACCCGTGCCGTTGATGAACACGAGCGCGCCGCGAAGCCCGAACTCCGGCGCGAACGACGTGATCGTCGCGCGCGCGACGGTCGGCGAGGGCGTCGGCGCGATGGTCGGTGGCGCGATCGTCGGTGTGGGGATGAGCGTCGGCGGGATCGTGGGCGTGAACACGGGCGGCAGCGTCACCGAAAAGGACGGCAACACCGGCGGCAGCGAGGGCGACGGCACCAGCGACACCAGCGTCGACGCGAGCGGCGACGGTGACAGCGACAGCGACGGCAGGCCGATGCCCGTGCTCGTCGTCGGGCTGGCGCTCGCGGCTGTGCTCGCGGCGGTCGTCGGGACACCGAGCTGACCGCTGGGCGACGCGCTCGTTCGCGCACCGCTGAGCAGGTCGCACGCGCAGAGGGCGACGCCGAGGAGCGCAGAGAGAGCGAAGCGGTGACCCACCCGTGTGAGGATAGGCCGCACTACCGACACGGGACGTAGCATCGAGGCGGCAATGCGCATCGCGCCGAGCGTCCTCGACCTCATCGGCGACACACCACTTGTCCGACTCTCACGGATCGGCCGTGGCCTGCGCCCGACGATCCTCGCGAAGATGGAACACCTCAACCCCGGCGGCTCGGTGAAGGACCGCATCGGGCTGCGGATGATCGAGGACGCCGAGCGCAAGGGACTCCTGCGGCCCGGCGGCACGATCGTCGAGCCGACGAGCGGCAACACCGGCGTCGGGCTCGCGCTCGCCGCCGCGATCAAGGGGTACCGCCTCGTCTGCACGATGGCCGACAAGCAGAGCCAGGAGAAGCGCGACCTGCTGCGCGCGTTCGGCGCCGAGGTCGTCGTGTGCCCCACGGCGGTGCCGCCGGAATCGCCCGAGTCCTATTACAAGGTCGCGGAGCGCATCGCGAAGGAGACGCCCGGCGGCTTCCTCCCGAACCAGTACTACAACGCGATGAATCCCGAGGCGCACTACCAGACCACTGGTCCCGAGCTGTGGGATCAGACCGACGGGAAGATCACGCACTTCGTCGTCGGCGTCGGCACCGGTGGCACCGTGAGCGGCGCGGGGAAGTACCTCAAGGAGAAGAACAAGGAGATCCAGATCGTCGGCGCGGACCCCGAGGGCTCGCTCTACACCGGCGACATCCACCCGTACAAGGTCGAGGGCATCGGCGAGGACTTCTACCCCGGAACGTTCGACGCCACGCTCGTCGATCGCTGGATGCGCGTCTCCGACCGCGACTCGTTCCTCACGGCGCGCCGCCTCACCCGTGAGGAGGGCATCCTCGTCGGCGGATCGTCGGGCACCGCGATGTTCGCGGCGCTGGAGATCGCGAAGGAGCTCGAGGCGAGCGCGGTCATCGTCGTGCTGTTCGCCGATTCCGGCCGCTCGTACCTCTCGAAGATCTACAACGACGAGTGGATGCGCCAGAACGGTTACCTCCAGCGCTACGCCGTCCACGCGACCGTGCTCGACGTCGTGAAGGACCGCGCCGGTACGCCGGGCCTCATCGTCGTGTCGAAGGCGCAGACGGTGCGGTCGGCGATCGAGACGATGCAGCGCTACGGCATCTCGCAGATCCCCGTCGTCGCGGACGGTGAAGCGCGGCGAATCGCGGACATCGTCGGGAGCGTGCAGGAGCGCACGATGCTCGACCGCATCTTCCGCGAGCCATCGCTGGTGGAGGAGAAGGTCGAGCGCGTCATGGAGGCGCCGTTCCCGGTCGTTCAAGCGACCGAGGACGTCGAGCGCCTCTACGCCGAGCTTTCGGCCGGCGCGCCCGCGCTCCTCGCGGCCGCGGACGAGCGGCCCGTCTCGATCATCACGAAGGCCGACCTGCTCGAGTTCGTCGCGCACCAGCGCCGCGCTCGCTGAGCATCGCGCGCACCGCGCGCACGAAATCGCGCTCGCTTTCACTCCAGGCCGGCAGCGTCGCGGCACGCTCTCGCGAGCGCCGCGACATGCGGCGCCGCACCTCGGCATCGCCCGCGACGCGCGCGATCGCGTCGGCGAGCGGGTCGACCCGTCCGCGCGGGACGAGGATCGCAGCGGCGCCGACCACCTCGCGCGTCGCCGGGATGTCGCACGCGATGACCGGCAGTCCCGCGACGAGCGCCTCGCTGACCGCGATGCCGTAGCTCTCGGTGATCGACGGGAGCACGAAGAGATCCGCCCGCGCGTAGAGCCGCGCGAGCGCACCGCTGCGCTTGGGGCCATGCACGCGCACGCGTCCGCGGAACGTCGCGCGCCGCAGGTCCGCGCGGATGAGCCGCGCGTACGCCGGGTCGGGTGCGTCGCCGACGAGGTCGAGGGCGACGTCTGGCAGCCACTCGATCGCTGCGAGGAGCGTCCGGATGCCCTTCGCCTTCGTCCAGTTCGCGACGCAGAGGGCACGCACGCGGCGTGAGCGCTTGCGCGCCGTCGCGCGGCGCCCGCGCTGGCGCGTCACGCCCGGCGCCACGACGATGACGCGCGAGCGCGGGATGCCCCGCGCGCGGAGCTCGCGCGCGAGCGCGTGGCTGCAGGCGATGACGAGGTCGCTGCGCCGCGCGAGGGTCGCCGCGCCGCGCTCCATGAGCGCGACCGTGGCGATGCGCGCTCCGTTCGCGAGGAGCCGGCCGAGCTCGGGCGCGGCGGCGGCCGCGATCGTGTCGACGAGCACGAGCCGCGCCTGCGCCTCGCGCAGCCGCGCCTTCGCGCCGCGTTCGTCGATGCGGAGCGTACGCACGGTGAGCCGCGCGCGACGGAGCGCGTCGAGCATGTGCCGCGCGTAGACGTTGCCGCCGGTCGGGCGCCGCAGATCCCCCTCGGTCACGAAGAGGACGTCAGGGGTACTGGAGGATGACCTGGATCGCGTCGGGCTCGTGGTCGAGGAGCGCGTACGCGTCGGCGGCACGCTCGAACCGTACGCGATGCGTGATGAGGTCGACCAGACGCAGCTCGCTGAGGAGGTCGGTCGCGTGCGCGAGCCGGCGCGCCCGGTCCCACCGCGGCGCGAGCGACGGGTCGATGCCGCCGACCTGCGAGCTCTTGATCACAAGGCGCCCGCGGTGGAAGCGGCCGCCGAGGTCGAGCGTCACGCGCTTCTCGCCATACCAGGAGCACACCACGATCGTGCCTTCGTTCGCGACCGCGTCGATCGCCGACTGGAGCGCCTGCGCGTTCCCGCTCGCTTCGATCGCGAGGTCCGGCCCGCGGCCGCCGGTGAAGTGGCGCGCGAGCGCGAGGTCGTTCGGCCCGAGAACCGCGCTCGCGCCCAGGCGCGCTGACATCTCGGCGCGTGCC
>JBIOUD010000121.1:0-5768 GCA_044866725.1 Candidatus Limnocylindria bacterium
ACCGCAGGGCCATGACCAGCAAGGACGCCCAAAAGGAGCTGCGCGCCAACGCCGGCACGCAGTTCAACCCGGTGGTCGTCGAGGCGTTCATCGCTCTGGTGAGCGGTGAGAAGAAGCGCACGACCGACCTCGGTGCGCAGCAGATCTTCGAACAAGCGCTCGCGGCCGTGAAGGTCCGCGCATGAAGAAGCTGATCGCGATCCTCGTGCTCGCCTTCTCGCTGGCGGGTGCGACTCAGGCCTCCGCGGACTCGTCGTGGCTCGACGTCGGCTTCACGTGGGATCAGGGATCGTCGCTGGATGTAGGGGTGACATGGGAATGACCACGAACCTGCGGTCGCTGCAGGGCATCGCGTTCATTGCCCTGCTCGCGCTGACGCTATGGCTCAGCGCGATCACGGCGATCGCCGACACGCGCGAGACGTTCGGCGGCCCGAACCTGTTCGACCCGGGCCTCGTCGACCATCCGGGGTTCGGTCCGTTCGGTCGCGGGCCGCATCCCCTCGGCCGCTTCGGCGTCTCCTGGGAATAGCGGTGTCAGGCGCGCGCGACATCGGGCAGCGCGAAGAGCTCCTCCAGCGAGCGGATCACGTGATCAGGCGCCGCCTCGCCATGCGCGTCCTTCAGCGCAGTCTCGTCGGTGAGTCCCGTAAGGATGAGCACGCCGGTCGCGCCGACGCGGTGCGCCGCGACGATGTCGTACTCGAGCGAGTCACCGATGACGACGGCGGGCCGCGCCGCGCGGCCTGACGTGTCGCCGAGCGACGCTCGGCGCAGCGCCTCCTCGAACAGGAACGGCTCCGGCTTCCCGATGCAGATCGCCTGCTGACCCGTCGCGACCTCGATCGCCGCGACGATCGTCCCCGCGCCCGGGAGGAGACGTCCCTCGATCGGATACGCGCGATCGCGATTGCTGCAGATGAAGCGCGCACCCGCGAGTACCGCACGCTGCGCCTCAGCGAGCTTCGCATAGGTGAGATGCAGGTCGAGGCCGACCACCACGGCGTCCGGGACCGGCGGCAGTGCGAGGCCGGCGAGGTAGCGACGCATCGCCGCAGGCTCGACACCGTCGGCCTCCGCGTCGGCAGGAGGGTGCGCACCCGGGAGCGACGCCGCGTCGCGCACGTCGATGCCGACGGCGCGGATCTCCGCGCGCAACCCGTCGGCGCCGATGACGAGCACGTCCGTCGGCTTCGGCGAGAGGCGCTCGAGGTAGTGCGCGGTCGCGTACGCGCTCGTGATGACGTGCTCGCGGTCGCCGCCGAGCGCGAGCGAATCGAGCAGCGTGACGTACTCGTCGCGCGTCGCGGTGGAGTTGTTCGTCGCGAAGAACACCTGCCAGCCCGCCGCGCGAAGTCGCGTGAGCGCCTCCTTCGCGTACGGCATGAGCCGATTGCCGCGGTAGAGGACGCCATCCATGTCGAAGATCGCCACGGGCATCGCCCGAAGACTATGTGTTCTTCTTCTTACCGCGGGTGCGGTACGCCTTCCACGCCTTCCCGGCCGTGCTCGTCCCGTGGCTGCGGTCGACGTAGTTGTCGACGCGCGTGAGAAGGATCGCGACGATCGCCGCGAGCAAGACCTTCCAGATCTGGAAGAAGATGAGGCGGAGGCACCCCATCACACAGCAGCCCACGCCCCGAATGTAGCCAGAAGCGTGCCGGGACGCGGACTCGCTAGGCCGCCGAGAGCTCCGAAAGCCGCGCGGCGAGCACTCGAATGATCGCAAAGGCGACCTGCGGCCGGTCGCGAAGGATGCTCTCGAACTCGCGGCGACCGATGGCGAGCACGCGCACCTCGCCCTCCGCGATGAGCGATGCGACGCGCGGGATGTCCGCGACGATGGACATCTCCCCCACCGCCTCGCCGACACTGCGCGTCGCGAGCGCGATGCCGTCCGCGCGGACCACGCGCACCTTCCCGGAGACGATGACGAAAAGGCGATCGCCGGTCTCGCCGTGACGCGCGATCGTCGCGCCGTCCTCGTGCAGCTCCTCGTGCGCGAGCGACGCGACCTGTTTGAGATCCGCCGGAGCGAGGCTCGCGAAGAGCCCGACCTTCCGCAAGAAGAGCACGCGCTCCATGACCGAGATCGTCGACAGCGTCTGCATCTGGCCACCTCCATAAATCGCGCGCCGGGCGGCATCGCGCACCAGCTCGTCCGGATCGGTGAGCACCAGCTCGTGGAGCACGGACGTCGCGGCCTGCGGATCGTTCGCGGTCTGCTCCCACAGCGGCAGGAGCGGACGCAGGACCTCGCCGCCCTGCGCTTCCACGAGCTCGATCGCCGAGGCACGTCGCTCGCGGTCCGCGCTCTCGAGCGACTCGAGCACGAGATCGACGCCGGCGCGGCCGGCCATCGCGAGCGCGGCTCGGACGGCGCGCCGTGCGGGACGGCTCGCGCGATCCCGCAGTGCGTCGCGCACGAGCGCGTGCGCGTCGCTCGAAGGCTGGCCGAGACGGCCGACGCGCCCGGCGTCGGACGCGGCGTCGAGCGACGACGCGCGCGCGACCGCAAGCAGCCGTTCGTGCGCGGCGCTCGTCCGCATCTCCGCGAGCGCCTCGAGCGCGGCGGCGGCGACGGTCGGATCGGCGTCGTCGAGCAGCGGCGCGACGTCGGACGCATCGGCTCCCGGCGCGTGACCGATCGCCGCGACCGCGGCGCGCCGCACGTGATCGTCCGTGTCTGCGATGAGCCGGCGCAGCAGCCCGGGCGACGCTTCGGGCCGTTTCGCGAGCGCGGCCACGAGCGCGCGCCGCGCGTCGGGATCCGGTGAACGCGACAGCGCGTCCACACGATCACCACCGAGCGCGAGCGCGACCTCGGCTCGGACCGTCGGGTCGGCGTCGTCCGCGAACCGCTCGACCGCGCCGGTCGCGCCCACCGCGACGAGCGCGGTGATGACGCGGCCACGCACCTCGTCGTCCTCGTCGTCGAGCGCGAGGATGAGCTCGGGCGTCGTCGACGGGAGCGCGAGATCGCGAAGGATCTCGGCCGAGACGCGGCGCTCAATCGGATCCTCCGACTGGAGACCGCGAACGGCGACGGCCCGCGCGTCCGCGTCCGCGCGCAGCGCGCCGAAGGGATCGTCCTCGGGGATGAACGGCTGCGGCCGCCCGGTGCGCAGCGCGTCGGCGAGCGCGACGCCGTACGCGGAGCGCGTGCGCCAGAGGAGCCAGATCGTGACGACCGACGCGAGCATGCCGACGACCGCGAGCGCCCGCGGATCGATCGCGTCGCCGACGAGCAGGACGACGCCCGCGAGCGCGATGCCGGCCTGACCGGGCACGCCTTCCATGAACGCGCGGATCTGATCGCGCCGTTCCGGTGGGACCGGGTTGAAGAGCGCCTGGTACGCGGTGTCCGCGACGCCGGTGAGCCAGACCATCTGGGCGAAGCGCGCCGCGACGAGCACCGCAAAGAGGGCACTGACCGCGATCGCCACGAAGCCGGCGAGGTAGACCGCGCCGAACGCGACGATCGCATTCACGATCCCGACCCGCGCGTAAAGACGATTCGCGACGACGAGCGACACAAGGAGGGCGACGACCGTCGTCGCGCCGTTGAAGAGGCCGAGGAAAGCCGCGAGCGCCGCCTCGTCGGGGTACGCCGCGCGCGCCTCGCGGCTGAACGGGAGCGCGAGCGAGAAGTACAGCAGCGAGAACAGGACGAGCGTGGCCGCGAGGAGGCGCAGGAGGCGCGACGCGCGCACGATCGCGAAGCCACGTCGCATCTCGCCGACGAGGCCGGCGGACTCCGCCCGCCGGTCCACCGCCGGGACGCGCGCGCGCAGCGCGTAGGCGATCCCCGCGGCCGCCGCGAGCGCGAGCGCCCACACGAGGAGCAGCTCACGAACGTCGAGCAGCTGCACGAGCACGCCGACGAAGACGCTCCCGATGACCGTGCCGGCGATCTTCGCCGCGTTCAGCAGCGGGAACACGCGCTTCGCTTGGCGGACATCGCATGCCGCGCCGGCGAGCCCCCAGGCGGCGATGCCCTGCAGCGTGGTGACGACGTTCATGCCAAGCCACAGGAGCGCGTAGACCCACGGCAGCCCGGTCGACGCGCCGATGCGCTCGAGCGCGACGACGACCGCCAGGACCGCGGGCAGCGCGATGTAGAGGCGACCGCGGTCGCCGGTCGCGAGGAGCCCGCTCGCGAGGAGCGTGCACGCGAACGTCGTGACGCCGAGCGCGACGTAGAGGAGTGGCAGCCGGGTGAGGTCGAAGTTCGCGAAGAGGAGGGCCTCGGTGGCGGCGGCACCCATCGCGGCACCGGCCGCGGTCGCGAGCATGAGCGACCCCAGTGCGGCGACGAGGCCGCCCTCGCCCGGCGCGACGCTCGTGATCCGTCGGAGGGTCCGCAAGCCTAAGAGCTGGCTGCGCTCCGCTCCGCGCCGATCCCTTCCTTGATCATCTCGGCGATCCGTCCCGCCGATTCGTCGAAGAACATCTTCACCATCCCGGCGACCTCGCGGTCCACGGCAACCGGATCGGGACGGGCTCGGCTGTCCCAGGTGACGTAGACCTCGTTCACGGTGCCCGTACGAGTCGCGATGAGACGGTCGGTGCGGTACGCGTGGCCGATCACCGGGAATTCCATGTATGTCGTCGCGAACTCAGGCACGTCGCACGCCGTGATCCGGAACACGGTCCTGCCCTCGAGATCCTTCCCGTGACGGCAGTGGAACTCCGCGCCGAGGTACGTGCCCTTCGCGCCTGGAACGAGATCCACCCGCGGGACGCCGAGGTACCGGGCGCGCGTCTGGGGCTCCATGAGGATGCGCCAGACCTGCTCCGGTGGGCCGCCGTACTCGTACGTGAGGTGGAGCTTCGCTTCGGCGGGGGTCACCTCGACGACGCGGTCCTTCAGCGCTCGCTCTTTCACCGCCGCGAGATCCGCATACGCGCCCGCGATCACCCCCAGCTCATACGTCTGTGGCGCGACGATGAACCCCTCGCGCGGGTCGTTTGACCATCCCTGGAGCGCGGCGTCCGTCGCGAACACGTACTCGCGCAGCGGCACGGTGTTCTTCGCGAGACGGTGCACGAGGTTCACGTCGTTCCCGTAGAGCTGCACCGCCGAGCCGATCTGCTGACGCGAGAACTCGCCACGATGGACGATGAATTTCAGCCCGAGGTCGCTCGCGCTGGCGCACGCGCGGCACGGGCAGGTGGACAGCTCGCGGATGTCGCGCAGCCGGTGATGGAACAAGCCGAACGTCTCGTGGAGCCACGCGAGCACACCTGCGTCGGTGCGCTCGGTGGTCGCGCATAGCGCGTCGCCCTCGAGTTGATCGATGCGGAGACGGCCGTCGAACGAGTTCGCGATCGTCTCGATGAGCTCCCGCAGGATCTCGATGCTGTGCTCGTGCTCGGTCCCGGCCATGTACTTCGTGTAGCCGCTGATGTCGGCGAGGACGAGCGTCCCCTCTGTCGCAGGCACGCGCCGATTATCGTCGGGCAGACGGGGCACCGAGCGCGCCCGCCGCCGCGCCGGCCAGTCCGCCACCCTCCGAGGCGCCGCGTGCGACGCTGCCGACGAGCGTCGAGACGACGCCACAGACGCCCGAGACGCGGCGTCCGCGGCCCACGCCTGCGCTGCCGCCCGATCGGTGCGACACGGGCGTCCGCGTTCGCGGCGGGGCCATCGAGGTGCGCATCGCGGCCGAGCTGCGCTAGGGCACGACCCCCGCACGGACGATCGGGAGCGTGTGCAGCGCGCGCGGGACGATGAGCACCGACGCTCGCTCCGGCCGGCCGATGTGT
>JBIOUD010000122.1:0-24011 GCA_044866725.1 Candidatus Limnocylindria bacterium
CGTGGCTTGGGACTCCGTCGCATGGGACTCGGTCGCGTGGGACTAGTCGGCGGATAAACGGAGGCGGGGCCGGTATCGGCCCCGCCTCGTGGCGCGCGGACGTGGGCGCTTACGGCTGGACGGTGACGTCTCCGGTCTTCAGCGTGTAGAAGTCGTTCGGCGACGGGTCACCAGGTGTCGGGCACGAGCCCGGACGTTCGACGACGCGCCAACGATCCTTGATCACCGTGCCGCCGTCCGGGCCGTTGTCCTCGAATGCCCACCCGATCGTCTTCCCGAACTGCGGAGCGAAGAACGATCCGGATGTGGACGTCACGAAAGAGTTCGCCCACGCCCTGCCGCCGCCGAGGGTCGTCGGGGTGATGCCCAGGCACGTCGGCTTGGAGGCGAGCTTTCCCGCGGCGACACACTGTCCTGACGGAACGCTGAGATTCGCGGAGCCCTGGAGTCTGCCGTTCTTCGTGTAGATCTTCACGGAGAACGACGCCACGAAGCTCGTGGCGAAGTCGGGCGGGCAGCCCGCGTCGATCGTCCCGGCGCCGATCACGTAGCCGCCGCTCGCGGCGAACGCGGTGTTCGCGGACCTGAAGACGAGCGACGGCGCCGCGAGCTGGACGAGCGAGCACGTGAGATCGGTGTCGCTCGCGTTGATCGCAGCGACCGAGCTGGTGAGCGCGGTCAATGAGTCGGCATCGACAGAGAGGTCGATGCTGTCGCCATCGCTGCAGTCGATCCGCACGGGTGTTTCGAGCGACGCGTAGACCGGGACCGCGGGCGCAAGCACGAGAGCAACGACGGCAGTAAGGCCAACGAGAAGTCGTTTCATCGCAGCCACCCCCAAACGTCCATGCCGAGATCGTCGTGTGGCTGTGTGTATCTCGCGTTGACCGCGAATTGAGGGCGCGAGCGGACGAGCCGACATGTCGGTCGCGACCGCGCCGAGCCGCAATGCGCCGTCGATGCCAAGCAACATGCGTCTGCTCCTGCGACATGTGGAGCCGCGGCCAAACGGCTCTTCTCGACGGACGTGACGTGCGCTTGGCCGCTTGGATCGCGATTCTTCACGCGCGGCGTGGTCGTGGGTCGGTCGTGCGGACGGTCCTAGGACGCGGCCGGGACTAGGTTCTCTCTCCCCGCACGCGTTCAGCGGGCCTATCCCTATCGCCAGTGAAGGGGAGGGTCGCCGGCACGGCTGTGGCGCTGCTCGCCGTAGCAGCGGTCGTCGGCTTTGTCGCGTGGTCGCCGATCGTCGTGCCAGCCACCGGCGCGGCGATGCGCGCCGCACTCGTGGACACACGCCCCGTCCCAACGCTCGCGCCAGGTGAGGTCTCGACCTACACGGTGCGCTTCCGCAACGTCGGGCTCGTCGCCTGGCAGAAGGGGACGTCGAAAGAGGTCCTTCTCGGCGTGCGTGACGACGACCCGGCGACGACCGCGCAGATCGCCTCCGGCTGGGCGACACCGACGCGGATCACATCGACCCTGGAATCGTTCGTGATCCCGGGTGCGATCGGCACGTTCGTGTTCGCGGTCCGCGCGCCGCAGACACCCGGCGTGTACAAGGTCCCCGTCGGACTCGTCGCGGACGCGCTTGGCTGGCTCGGCGAAGATTTGGTCGAGCTCGTCGTCACGAGCGATCTCGGGTTCCACGCGGAGCTCGTCGAGCAGTCCCTGCATCCGACGCTGCGGCCGGGAGAGGCGAGCGGACCGCTGACCGTCCGCGTACGCAACCGGGGCGCGAAGACGTGGCTGCGTGGTACCGAGGGTCAGCAGGTGAATCTCGGACTCGCGGGCGACGAGCGCGCGATGAGCGGCCTCGCGATGGGCTGGCCGTCGCCGGACCGCGTCGCGGTCCAGACCGAACCGCGCGTGGGACCCGGCGGCATCGCCACCTTCGTCTTCAGGGTCCGTGCGCCCGCGACGCCCGGCGTTTATCCGCTGAAGCTGCGCCCGGTCGTGGACGGTGTCACGTGGCTCGAGGATGCAGGGATCGTGAGCCTCGTGACGGTCGGAGGTGCCTCGGATGTCGTGCCGGCCGCCGCTGATCCGCAGGCCCGAGGGGCGAGCCCGCTGCGAACGACGTTCGCTTTCGCCGCGGCCAGCGACCCGCGCGTCGTCGTGCGCGGGGGGACCGCGAACATCACCGCCACGTTCACGAGCTCCGTCGCGGTGAGTGCCGTCGTTGGCGTGACCGTGTACGCGCCCGGCGGCTCGAGCGTCGTGTACCAGAAGTGGTTCGAGAAGGAGAGCTTCGCGTCGGACGTCTCGCGCTCGTTCACCGTGCCGTGGACCGTGTCGTCCGCCGCGGCGCTGGGGACCTACCGCGTCAGCGTCACGGCGTATTCGAACAACTGGAAAGCGCTCTACGGCTCGATGTCCGACGCCGCAGTGGTCGAGGTCGTACAGCCCGCCGCGCCTACGTCGTCGCCGACACCGAACCCGACGGACTCGGTGACGGTGCCGCCGGGGGCGACGCCGCCACCTGCGACGACCGCGCCGACGCCGACGACGATCGCTCCGACCCCGGCCCCGACCAGCACCGTGGCGCCCGCGCGTCCCACGTTCGCGCAGACCGCGACGGTGTCGCCCGCGTCCGTCGCGCAGGGTGGCACGGTGACGATCACGGCGAGCTTCACCGCAGATCAGGCGACCAGCGCGATCGTGAGCATCTACGTGTATGCCCCCGGCGGGACCGCGGAGCTCGATCAGCAGTACTTCGAGGATCAGAGCTTTGTCGCCGGCGAGACGCGGACGTACACCGTGACCTGGCAGGTGCCGGCCAGCGCGGGCGCCGGGACGTACGTCGTGAAGCTCGGCACGTTCCCGCCCGCCTGGCAGCTCCACTACACCTGGACCGATCTCGCGGCGACGTTCTCCGTCACGGCCGGCGCGACCCCGACGCCGGCGTTCACGCAGAGCGCGTCGGCCTCGCCCGCATCGGTCGCGCAGGGCGGCACCGTCACGATCACCGCGAGCTTCACCGCGACGGTCGGCGGGACTGCGATCACGAGCGTGTACGTGTTCGCGCCCGACTCAACGACGCAGCTCATGCAGCAGTGGTTCGACGACCAGGTGTTCGCGACAGGTCAGACCCGCACGTACACCGTCACGTGGCAGGCGCCCGCGACCGCAGGGGCAGGCACGTACATCGTGAAACTGGGCACGTTCCCGCCCGGGTGGTCGGGGCAGCACTACTCGTGGACGGATCGTGCGGCGACGTTCTCCGTGAATGCACCCGCGCCGACGGCGACCCCGACCGCGGCACCGACGGCGCCGCCCACCGCGCCGCCCACCGTCGCGCCGACGGCCACGCCCACGGCGCAGCCCACGACGGCGCCGCAGCTGCTGGCGGTGAATGACACGAGCTTCAGCTACGCGGGCACATGGCTCACGTCGACGGGTGCCGCGAAATACCAGACCGATGACCACCACTCCGACGTCACCGGATCGACGTACTCGGTCACCTTCAACGGGACCTCGTTGCGCATCTTCGGCGCGCGCGCGCCGTATCACGGCATCGCCGCGGTCTCGGTCGACGGTGGCCCCGAGTCAGACGTCGATCTCTACGCCCCGACCCGAGCGGATCAGGCTCTGCTGTTCACCACTCCCACGCTCGCGAACGCCACGCACACGGTCCGCGTCCGCGTGACCGGACGGAAGAATCCGGCGTCGACCGAGTTCATCGTGAACGCCGACCGCGCTGACATCGAGGGCACGCTGGTCGCGCCCCCACCGACGCCAGTGCCGACCCTCGCGCCGACACCGGCGCCGACGACGCCACCGACCTTTTCCGGGCTGCACGTCGAGGGCAACCGCCTCGCGAACGCGCAGGGTCAAACGGTCGTCCTCCGCGGCGTCGACCGGATGGGTCTTGAGTACATGTGCGTGCAGGCCGGCGGCCTCGCGGATGGCCCGGTAGATCAGGCGTCGGTGAACGCGATGCGGACGTGGCGGAACTCGAACGCGGTGCGCGTGCCGCTCAACGAGCACTGCTGGCTGGGCGTGAGCGGCACCCCGCGCGGGGCGACGTACCAGCAGGGCGTCGAGAACTACGTGAACCTGCTCACGTCGAGCGGCATGTACGTCATCCTCGATCTGCACTGGAGCGCGCCCGCCGGACAGGTCGCCACGGGGCAGCAGGCGATGCCGAACACGTCGTACTCGGCGGAGTTCTGGCGATCCGTGGCGAGCCGCTTCAAGAGCAACCCGATGGTGCTTTTCGATCTCTTCAACGAGCCCATCCCGAACAACAACGCCAACGACGGCACCGACGCGGCGGCGATGCGCTCGTGGTCCTGCTGGCGTGACGGCGGCGCGAGCGGCAACTGCGATGTGACCCTTTCGCTGTCGGTCGGCACGAGCATGAGCGGCAGCCAGGCCGTCGGCATGCAGACGCTCGTTGACGCCGTTCGATCCACCGGAGCGCAGAACGTGATCGTCCTGGGCGGCATCCAGTGGGCGGACACGATCTGGTCGAATTCGTCGCGCAATCTCTGGGCGTACCGGCCGAGTGACCCGCTCGGCCAGCTCGTCGCGTCGCTTCATTCATACGACGGCACATGGTGCCCCGACACCGCGTGCTTCGACCGCGAGGTAACACCGATCGCCGCGAACATGCCGGTCATCTTCGGCGAGTTCGGGAACGCGGCTGGAGCGACCCCGCTCGACGCCCTCATGAGCTGGGCCGACGCGCATGGCGTCGGCTACCTCGCGTGGACGTGGGCTGTCAGCTCGTCCGGATTCTCGCAGTACAAGCTCATCGCGAGCTGGGACGGGACGCCCAACCTGTTCGGCCAGGTCGTCAAGGGCCATCTCGCCGCGCTGCCCTAGAGCGCGTCTCCACGACCGCGCGCAGCGCAGCCTGATCGCTTCAATCACCTGCTCCTACTCTCCTTAATGGCGGGTCGACATCGTTGGGCGCGTGACGCGGCTTGCGGCTGTCTTCTGCGTGGTCGCCCTCGCGCTCGCGGCCATGCCGTCGGCGGCAGGTGGCGCGATCCCGCTCTCACCGCTGCACGTCGACGGCAACCGTGTGGTCGACGCCGATGGGCGGACCGTCGTGCTTCACGGTGTCAACCGCAGCGGGCCCGAATACATGTGTGCCGAGGATGCAGGGATCTTCGACGGCCCGGTCGATCTGGCATCGGTCGTGGCGATGCGCGAATGGCGCGCGAACGCGGTGCGCCTCCCGCTCAACGAGCACTGCTGGCTCGGCATCGACGACGGCGCGCCGACGCCGCTCTTCGTCGGCGAGACGTACCGCCACGCGATCGCGAGCTACGTCGACTTGCTGCTCGCGAACGGTCTCTACGTGATCCTCGAGCTGCACTGGAGCGCTCCCGCCGGCATGAACGCTGACCGCTTGCGTCCGATGCCGAACACGTCCTACTCCGTCGAGTTCTGGACGTCGGTGGCCGATCGATTCGGGAGCGATGGCCGAGTCATTTTCGACCTCTACAACGAGCCAGTCCCGAACAACAACCAGAACGACACGACCGACGAGGCCGCGCGCCGGTCATGGGAGTGCTGGCGCGACGGCGGGACCGCGAGCTGCGATGCCACCCTCGCCTTGGGCGGCGCCGCGACCGCGATGGCCGCGAGCGAGACGGTCGGCGTTCAGGCGCTCGTGAACGCGGTGCGCGCGACGGGCGCGAGCAACGTGATCATGCTCGGTGGCATCCAGTTCGCGAACACGCTCTGGAGCAGCGCGGCGCACAACTGGCTCGCGTATCGTCCCGCGGATCCACTCGCGAACCTCGTGGCGTCAGCGCACATCTATCCGGGGAACTGGTGCGTGGACGTCGCGTGCTACGAACGCGAGATCGCGCCGGTCGCGGCGCAGGTGCCGGTAGTCGTCGCGGAGTTCGGGGCCGCGGGTTGCGACAGCGCGACGACGACGTGGCTCGGCACGCTCATGAGCTGGCTCGACACGACAGGCGCCGGGTATCTCGCGTGGACGTGGGATACGCCGAACTTCGGTCGTGACCCGTGCGCGGTCATCAAGCTGCTCCTGGCCTACGACGGGACCGCGACGCCGTTCGGACAGGTCGTGAGAGATCACCTCGCGACGCTCCCATCGCCGACCGCGCTCACGCTTGCGGTGAGCCCGCAGTCGGCTCGTGAGGGCGATGCGGTCACCGTCACGGCGACGGTCCAGTCGGCCTTCGGCGTCCCGAGCGGCACCGTGGAGTTCGCGACCGACGGGCGCGCCCAGACGGCCACGCTCGATGGCACCGGCCGGGCGACGCTCAGCACGAACGTCTCCGAGGACGGCACGGCCGCGATCGTCGCGCGGTACCTCGGCGCCACGGGGTTCCACCCGAGCCCCAGCGCTGCGCTGTCGGTCGTCGTCGAGAACGTCGCGCCGGCCGTCGGCTCGGTGAGCGGTCCCACCGGCCCGATACCCGTCGGGACGGGGCTGACGGTCAGCGCGAATTTCAGCGATCCGGGTGTCGTCGACATCCACACGGCGATGGTCGATTGGGGGGACGGCACGACGTCGGACGCGATCGTCGCCGAGCGCGACGGGTCGGGGACGGTCATGGGCTCGCACGTGTACGCGAGCGCTGGGATCTACCGGCTCGAGGTTTCGGTCGCGGACGACGACGGCGGTGCCGGGCGCTCCGCGCTCGACATGGTCGTGGTGTTCGATCCGGCCGCGGGCTCGATGCGCGGTGCGGGTTGGTTCGATTCGCCGGCCGGCGCGTACCTCTCGGACGCATCCGCGTCCGGCCGCACGTCCTTCGGCTTCCTCGCGCGCTATGAGAAGGACGCGGAGAGCACCGTCGCGCAGCCACTCTTCCGGCTGCGCAGCGCGGCGTTCGATTTCGAGAGCACGTCGTACGACTGGCTCGTGATCGCGGGCGCGAGAGCGCAGCTCCGCGGCGCAGGCCGCGTGAACGGCGCGGGCAGCTACGTGTTCCAGATCGCGGTCGTCGACGGACAGGGGCTCGTCCCTTCCACGCCCGATCGGCTGCGCATCCGGATCTGGGAGAGCGCGAGCGGCGTCCTCGTGTACGACAACGAGCGAGGCTCTCCCGATGGGACAGATCCCGCGAGCGCGCTCGGTGGCGGCAGCATCACGGTCGGACGTGGCGGTGCCTGAGCGCCGGTCCTGGCTCGGTGCGCTCGTCGTCGCGGTCCTCGCGGTCTCGCTCTCCTCCGTCCCGGATGGTCGCGCGCGAGCCGCGCTCGAAGGATCCAGCTCGTCTGGAGAGCGCGACGATGCCGCGACGCCTACCCCGGCGCTGCGCGTCCAGGGCAATCGGCTGCTCGATCCGGCTGGCCGGCCGGTCGAGCTGCGCGGCGTGAACCGCATGGGTCTCGAGTTCTCGTGCGTGCAGGGCAAGGGGCTCGCGCAACCGTTCGATCAGCGATCGGTCGACGCGCTCAAAAGCTGGCGTGTGAACGTGGTGCGGCTTCCGCTCAACGAGCAGTGCTGGCTCGGCGTGGGCGGCGAGCCGAGCGGCGACACATACCGTGACGGCGTCGCGCGCCACGTCGATCTGCTCCTCGCGAATGACCTCTACGTGATCCTCGACCTGCATTGGAGCGCGCCGCACCGGCGTCTTGCGACCGGCTGGGAGCCGATGCCGAACACGCATCACTCCGCCCTGTTCTGGTCGTCGGTCGCCGAGCGCTTCAAGGACCAGGGACGAGTCCTGTTCGACCTGTTCAACGAGCCCGCGCCGAACAACAACGAGAGCGACGACACGGACGACGCGGCGGAGCGGAGCTGGCGCTGTTGGCGCGACGGCGCCGCGGGCGGGGCGTGTGACGCGACGCAGCTACGGGGGATGGCCGGGAGCGAGATCGCGGGCATGCAGTCGCTCGTCGATGCCGTGCGCGCGACGGGTGCGACGAACGTGATCATGCTCGGCGGGATCCAGTTCGCCAACACGCTGTGGTCGAATCCGCGGCACCACTGGCTCGCGTACCGACCGGTCGATCCGCTGGACCGTGTCGTCGCTGCGATCCACGCATACGACACGGGTTGGTGCCGCACGATCTCCTGTCTGCGGACGGAGGTCACACCGATCTCGGCGGAAGTGCCGGTCGTCATGGCGGAGATCGGCAGTGAGTCCTGCGATACGACGTGGCTCACCGGGTTCCTCAAATGGCTCGATCAATCGCGTGCCGGCTACCTCGCGTGGACCTGGAACGTCGGGCCGGTGGGGGACTGCTCGAGCATGAAGCTCATCGCCGATGAGGCCGGGACGCCCTCGGTCTACGGTCAGATCTTCCGAACGTACCTAGCGTCGCGCTAGGCGACGTGCCGGTATGCGAGCCGCCCCGCCGCGGCCAGGACGCGGACCGGCAGGCGCGGCATGACCCTTCGCGCTGTCGTGCTGACCCACGAGCGCGGTCGCCCCGGCCGCACGCCCGGAGATCGCGCGTAGACGAGGTCCGATCGGATCGCGCCGAAGCGCTCCTTGAACTCAGCGAGCCCGGTGTTCTCCGGGTCGCAGCGTCCCCAGTCGAGCGTCGTCGCGCCGCGCTCCTTCGCGCGGCAGATGCTCCGCCAGACGAGAGACTTGCCCATGCCCAGCCGGTCCCGGGCGGGGTCGGACGCGCTGTATTTCAGCATGAGCTGATCGCGGAACTGGATCGTCACGAGTCCCGCGATCGGGGTGTCGCCGTCCAGCAGGAGATGGATGTCCAGC
This sequence comes from Candidatus Limnocylindria bacterium, assembly GCA_044866725.1. Taxonomy (GTDB): domain Bacteria; phylum Chloroflexota; class Limnocylindria; order P2-11E; family P2-11E; genus CF-39. The sequence goes on from JBIOUD010000122.1 coordinate 8,664, forward strand.
ATGTCACCGAGACAGCGCGCGAGATTCTCGAACCACGCGTACGGCTGGGGTGGCACTCCCTGCGTCGATCTGGTCAGCGCGTGGAGCCTGAAGTACGCGCGCACGAAACTTCGCTCGCGGCCGACGACCGGACGAAGCGCGGTCCGCTCGGCACGGCGGATGTCGTAGCGGTTGTTCTTCTTGATCGCCGCGAAGATCGCGTCGACGTCGCGACCGAGATCGATCGTGTAGAGGTAGTTGGCCTCGTCGCGCTCGAATCCGTCCGCCGACACGGTCGCGTCTTTTGGGCGGATCTGCACATACCGCCAGCCACGGCGGCGCGCGTCCACCGACACGTCGCCCAGGAGCTCGCGAAGCGCGTCGGGCGCGTCGACGAGCGGGTCGCAGTGGTCGGAGAACGGCAGCGACACGAGGCGGCGTCCCGTGAGCCAGCTCGCGACGCCGCAGAAGAGGATCGCCTCGGAGACGTCGATGCCGTCTCGCGCATAGACGGCCGGCGTGAATCCGTACGTGCGACGCAGCGCCTCGAGCCACTCCGGGGTGTGGAACGCCGAAGCGCGCGGGTGCCGCGACACGAGATCTCGCCAACGCGCATCCGTGAGCGGGTCGAGGACCTGCGTCATCGCGCACCGCTCGCGACGCGTGCCGCGGCCCCCGGGCGGCGGCCCCATGCGACATGAGCGGCCTCAGGAACTTCGAGCAGCGCGGGAAGCGGGTCGTCGAGCGCGAGGACGGCGCACTCGATCGGCGGTCGGATCGACCAGAGATACGCGAGGGGTGAGAGCTGGCCAGCGCGGATCGCGCGAAGCGAAGTCGGCACGTCGGTGAGCGCGCGTACCCATCGAACGCCGGCGCGGCCGCGCACGCGCGCGACGGGCTCGCCGTGGACCATACGCCACAGCAGGTACGGGAAGTCGACCCCGGCGCCGCGGCCGAGCGTGTGCCAGCCCCAAACGCGGGGATTGATGTCCAGGAGCCTCAGCCGGCCGTCGCGTGCATCGCGCTTGAACTCGAGCTCGACGATGCCGTCGAATCGCAGCGCGCGAAGGACGCGCCGCGCGAGCTCCTCGGCCTCCGGCGCGTCGATCGTCTCGACGAACGTGCTCGCCCGGCCGAAATCCATCGGCCACTGCCTCGCGCGCCGAGCGCTGACGGAGGCGACCGGATCTCCGGCGCGGCAGAGTGCGGCGTACGACAGCTGGGACTCGCCGTCGCCGGGGATCTGCTCCTGGATCATGATCGCCGCCGCGTCGGTGACCGCGCACGCTTCGTCGTATCGCGCGAGCAGCGACCGGGAGTCCGCAGCCGGCCACGCCTTGTCGATCGTGAAACGATCGATCGACGGGCGGACCGCCGGCTTGAGGATCGCGGGGAACGGCCCGTCGTATTCCGCGACGTCTTCGCGGCCGCGCGGGTGGAGCGTGAGCGGATGAGCGACGCCGAGATCCCCCGCGAGCTTGTACGTGAGTCGCTTGTCGTACGCGTGCTGCAGCGTGTCCCACGGTACGAGCACGCTCGTGCGGTACCGCTGCGCGAGCTCGTCGCGGTTGCGCGCGAGCATCGCGGCCGCCTCTTCGCCCGCGGGATAGAGCGTCCAGCCATCGAGCCCGTTCTCGTGCGCGAGAGCGAGGAGACGCGCGACCTGATCCGCCTCCGACCCGGCCGGCCAGGGGATGGCGCGCCGGCAGTAGCGTGACCAGCTCGCGATGAGGTGCTCGTCCGTGAGCACCCACACGGTGATGCCTCGTCGGCCGAGGCTCCGCACGACCCCAAGACTCTTGTAGTCGCCACCGATGACGATCGCGCCGCGGGCGGGCACGTGGCCATGAGTCATCGCTCAGTGCGCGACGCGCTGCAGCTCGACCGCCGGCTCCGTCGCGCGAAGTGCTGACCTGCGGCGCGTCACATGCTTCATCACCCTGTCCGCCGCGAACTCGGTGCCGGCGACGAAGCGAAGCAGCGGACCGAACGAGCCCATCGCCGGCGCGCCGACGAAGTAGAGACCCGCGACGGATGACTGGAGCCCCGTGTCCAGGACCGGAAGTCCGTCGACGCGCCGGATCTTCGCGACGACGTCTGCGGGGAGGAACGGATAGCGTGCGATGTCGACGCGATACCCCGTGGCCATGAGGACGTGATCCACGGTGCGCGTGCTGCCGTCGTCGAGGCGGAGATCGACCTGCTCGCCGCGGCTCGAGACGTCAGTGACGTGACGGCCCCGCGAGATCACGAGGTCGCCGAGCCGCGGCCGCAGCCACAGCGATGCTCCCGGTGCGAGCGCGCGCCTCGTCGCGTCGCGCTGTATCGCCTTTGGCAGGGCGCGCACGAGCATCGGATGCGCAACGAGGTGGCTGATGAGCGCCGGGCCCACGTCCGTGCGGTCGAAGAGCAGCGGGCCGATGACGCCCTCGCGCGGCGCGCGTCCGACCCAGTGAAAACGCGGCGCGCGCATGACGACCTCGACCTCTGCGCCGTGCTCGCGCAGGAGCACCGCGCTCTCGATCGCGCTCTGCCCCCCACCGATGACCAGGACCCGCCGGCCGGCGAAGGGCGCGAGGTCTGCGTGCTCGACCGAGTGGGACGCGAGCGTCCGCGGGAGATCGCCGAAGATCGCCGGCCGTGACGCGAACGGCGCGATGCCACAGGCGACGACGATGCGGCGCGCCGCGATGGTCTCGCCGTCGGAGGCGATCGCCCGGAGGGAGTCGGAGACCTCGATTGTCGTGACCAAACGCGTATCGAGATCGGGGATGGCGCGCTCCTGGAACCACTTGCCGTACCCCACGAAGTCCGCAAGCGGGATCGGGCGACGAAGCGGTCCGCCGCATTCGCCTTCGTACACACCGAGATTCAGGGGAGAGCGAGGGTGTCCGATGTGCGACGCGGACCAGATGCTGCGCAGCCACATGTCGTGCGGCATGTGTCGCATCCAGAACGACATCGTCTCTCCGAATACGCGCACGTTCGCGCCGGCGGTGCGGAGCGCGGCCGCGACGGCGAGCCCGTACGGCCCCGCCCCGATGACGATCGCGTCGTACGTCCCACTCATGAGCCGCGCTCCTTCTCCGTCAGCTTCCAGCCTCGCGTCTCCCACGAGCGCGTCATGAAGTCGCGCAGCGTGAGCGCGTCGATGTCGCCAGTCACCGCGAGCGCGCTGCGCGCGCCGTCAGGCCAGCGCCAGAGCCGCACGAGCGGACCCGGCCCGCCGTCGATCGCCTCGAGCACGGACACCTCGGACCAGGTACCGTCGGCCACGTCGACATACGCGCCGTAGGTGCCGCGGTGGTCCGAGCTCTCCGTCGCGAATCCCTCTTCGGTGAGGAACCGCGTCACCGCGCGTGGCGTGCGCCGCGACACGCCGACGACCGGCAAGCGCTCCGCCTCGGCCTCGAACTCGCGCGCGATGCAGCGCAGATCGCCCCCGTGCCACGGCGCGGCGGGCGTATCCAGGCCGCGGACCAGCAGCGTCGCGTCCGGGTCCGCCGAGAGCGATACGCGGCAGCGCCCCTCGCCGGCGCGGGTCACGCGAAGCGTGAAGCGCGACCGACGGAGCCACCAGTCGGCGATGGCGTCGAGGCGCGCGAGGTAGACCGCGGGCTTTCGCGCGCGCGCGGCGCCTAGCGTCGCCTCGAGTGCCTCGCCGAGCTCGGGGATCCGCTCGGGATGCAGCTGGATCGTGAACAGGTCGCCGCGGGAATGGGTCAGCTCGAGGATGTGCAGCCACTCGTTGGAGAGCGCGGGTTCGGACAGACGGAGCCGGTCGAGCAGGATCTCGTCATCGGGCACGGCGACCGGGATATCCACAAGACCATCCACGAGCCGCGGCCGAACGCATGTGATGCGTGCGTCGACGGCGCCGTAGAGGCGAAGCGCGAGCGCCAGCTGCGAGGCTGCGGCGGGCGTGATGTTCGCTGCGGTGTTCTGGAACACGAACGCCTGACTGCTGTGATAGCGAAGGCCGAGCGCGCGCAGCGCCTCCAGCGTGTCGTCGTTGTAGCGCAGGTACGGTCCGCGAAAGCCGACCGGACGGAGTCCGCTCCGCTCGAACACCGCGATCGCGCGCGCGATCGTCTCGCGCTGACGAGCACCGTCGAGCGCCGCGTGATCGCCGTGCACGAGTCCATGGAGCGCGAGCTCGACGCCCCGCTCGGCGTAGCGGCGCAGGAGCGACGGGTGACGCTCGAGGACGCACGCGGTCGTCGGCCATGTCGGACGCACGCCGTGCGCCGTCGCGATCCCGTCCATGCGATCGAGCCGGCGCGCCATCGCCGAGGTCGTCGCGCCGAATCGCACGAAGACCTGCGCGGTCCGCGCGAGCGTCGCGCTCGCGCCGCGACTCTGGAGGCTCACCGCGAGGCTCATCTACTTCGCCGCCTCGCCGATGGCCTCGGGCGGCGCGACGGACTCGGGCGCCGCGGACTTCAGCGATCGCGCGACAAGACGCTCGACGACCTCGACGTATCGGGCCGCCTGGTGCATCCACCGATACGGCTCGTTGCGGGCCGTCGCATTGCGTACGAGCTCGGCCCGGCGAGCGGGATCCGAGTAGACCTGCAGGATGGCGGCGGCGAGTTCGTGCTCGTCCCCGGACTCGAACAGGGCGAAGCACTCGCCGCCGAAGTAGTGCTCGACCGCGCGCGTGCGCGAGATGATCACGGGCTTGCGCAGCGAGACGAGGTCGAACATCTTCGTGCACAGCGTCACGTCACGGAACGCGTCCCGCCGCACGGCGACGACACCGGCGTCGGCGGCCGCCAGGTGCGGCATGAGCGCGTCCATCGTCACCCAGCCGCTGAAGCGCACGCGATCCTCGAGATCGAGCTCGGCGACGAGGTCCTGGACCGCGGGCCGGTGCGTTCCATCGCCCCACACGTCGAGGCGCAGGCCGGGGATCCGATCGCGCAACAACGCGATGGCGCGCACGATGATGTCGAGACCGTAGTTCGGCTCGATCGTCCCGTGGCAGATGAGCGTGAACGTGTCGCTGGGCGCGGCCGCGGCCGTGAGGTGCGGCTCCGCCGGGAACCGCTCCTCATCGAACGAGTTGAGGACGACGGCGATCTTGTCCGCGGCGGCGCCGCGTTCGATGAAGCGCTCGCGCATCTGCTCCGTGCACGTCGTCACGAAGTCGGCGAAGCGGATGCTCATCTGCTCGAGGCGCGCCAGAAGGCGCACCGTCCTGCTCTCGAGCGGCAGGCCGTACTTCGTCGCGCCGTACTCGGGCATGCACTCGTGCAGGTCGAGGAGGACGCGCGCACCGAGCAGCTTCGGGACGATCGCCGCGAACACGAGCCAGTCCGGCACCGATGTCGTCTCGACGACTTCGTACCCCCGGCGGATGTGAAGCGCGCCCGCGAGGACCGTCGTCGCGAGCTGGAACGTGACGAATTCGAAGAAGTAGCGCAGCTTCCCGCCACGGAGACGTCCGAAGGGCAGCCGGTAGACCGAGATGCCGTCGCGACTCTCGTGCAGCGGCTGCTTCTCGTAGCGCAGGCAGACGATGTCGACCTCGTGCCCGGCTTTCACCAGGGCGCGCGCCTGGCGCGCGATCCGGGCGTCGTACGGATAGTGCGAGTGGCTGATGATCAAGGTGCGGGCCATCAGACGCTCATCTCAGGACGACATGAGCGCCACGAACTGAGCCGCGACGATCGTCGCGGCCAGGAGCGCTGCGACCCACACGCGAGTCGCGCCGCGGCTCGAGCCCCCGACGAGAACGGCGACGAGCATGAACGCGACCGCGAGGCCGGTGAAGAGCATCGCGCAGGGACGGTAGACCGCGACGGTTGAGGCGAGCTTGGCTCTGACGTTGACGAGCTCGGCGCGTCACGCCTGGACGGTCACATGACGCAGCGACGGGTCGCCCGCGATGCGCTGACGGACGCGCTCAGCGCCGACGAGCTCGCGGATAGCCACCTGCGCCGTCGCGAGCGCGTGATGCCGTTCGAGGTACGCATAGGCCTCGGCTCGGAGTCGCGCGCGCGTCGCGCGCGAAGTCGCGAGCTCCACGACGCGCTCCGCGAACGCGACGGGTTCCGACTCGATGAAGAGCTCGCGACCGTTCTCCACCGGGAGACCTGAGGCGCCATCGGGCGTGGTGACGACGGGTATTCCGTGACGGAACGCCTCGAGCAGCTTGATGCTGACGCCGAACGCGCCGAACATCGGCGCGATCATCGCCGTCGAGCGCGCGTACATGACGTCGATATCGGGCAGGAACCCGAGCATCGTGATGCCCGCCGCGCGCCACGCGTCAGGCGTGATCTGGCGGCCGGATGCGTCGACGGGTAGACCGCTGCCGGCGATGTCCAGCGTTGCTTCGGGTAGGCGCTCACGGACGAGCGGCCAGACCTCGCGGCAGAACCAGTTGATGCCGCGGACGTTGGGCTCCCAGCTCAGCTTGCCGGCGTAGCAGAGCCGCCCGTCGTCGGGCTCGACCCCGATCGGCTGCGCGATCGAGACGACGTGCGGCACGACGGCCGCATCGACGTCCGCGAGCTCGCGAAGCCGGCACGCGTCGCTGTCCGAGATGGCTCCGACGGCGTCGACGCCGCGCAGGGCCGCGCGTTCGTAGCGGAACGCCGCGCGCGCCTCGGAGTCGGCGATGACGCGACGGACGCCGCCCTGGCGCTGCGCGAACTCGACGAACCTATCGCTCTCGACGTTGTGCTGGTCGAGCACGACCCGCGCGGTCGGCAGGAGCTCGCGGACGAGCGGCAGGTAATAGGCCATGCCGAGCCCGTTGATCCAGACGACGTCGAACTCGCGGCCCGCGAGCTCTCGCCGGAGCGCACGCACGACGGCGGGCGAGTCCCATTTCCCCGCGAGGTAGGGGATGCCACGCAGGAGGCGCAGGAGCACGACGCGCGGCACATAGCGCCGATGGCGGAACAGGTGGACGGGATGGAAGACCGGATCGAGGATCTCGAGCTTCGGGATCTCCCGCTCGAGCGCGGCGCGGCGCTCCGCTCCGATCGTCTCCTCGCAGAGGCAGAACATCGCGATGTGTTCGACCTCTGGGATCGACGAGAGCGCGCGAAGCTGCGCGACCGAGCGAAGCCTGCCGCCATCACTCGCCGGCCAGAGGAAGTCGGCCGACAGGTGAAGGATCCGCACGCATGCGACTCTTCCCATCGCTCGTTGAGCGCGCGTACGTGGCGGGATTGAGGGCGTCGCCCAGGTTGTGCGCGAAGCACTCTTCGCCTCAAGCCGTCGTCAGCACCGGCCTTTATCGCGCTGCGCCTCCATGGACGCGTGCACCTCGGATCGTCAGCCGTCCGGCCTTTCTCCTCCGGGTCGGACGGGATCAGGCGCGTGCGCAACCGCGACATCCTGCCTGGGGTCGTGCTGGACACGATCGTCCGCGCGATCGCGGACCCGCGCGGTGCGCGCACGCGCCTCTTGAAACGTCTCTGGATCGAGCTCAAGCGATTCGGCGCGCCACATGTCGTGGCCATCGAGCCATCGCAGATCGCGGGGCTCGATCAGATCCGTGTAGACGGGCACGTCATGCGTCACTCGCCGCTCCTGCTCTGCGCGCTGGCTCAGCTTCTCGACTGCCGCAGGGTCTTCGAGATCGGGACGTTCCGCGGGGACACGTCCTGGCTGCTGGCGCACAACCTGCCGCAGGCGCGGATCTTCACGCTCGATCTCCCGGGGCCGGAGTCGGCCGACCGCGTCCGGCTCGAAATCACCGATGTCGACGAGTACTTCCACACGTGGGAGCGCGGTGCTCGCTTTCGCGGCACGCCGGAGGGCCTGCGCATCACCGCGCTCGTCGGCGACTCCGCGGCGTTCGACTTCTCGCCCTACCGCGGCGAGATGGACCTCGTCTACATCGACGCCAGCCACAGCTACAGCTACGTCCGAGCGGACACCGAGGCTGCGCTGGCGATGCTTTCACCGACCGGGACAATCGTGTGGGACGACTACACCTACTACCCGGGCATCTATGCCTATCTCAATGAGCTCGCGCGGACGCTCGACCGTCCGATCTACCACCTGCTCGGCAGCCGCCTAGCCCTGTTTTCGCGGCGCGACCTGACATCCATCGCCACCCGCACGTCACCTCAATCCGGAGGCGATGTCATGGCGCCATGGCCATAGAGCAGACGGTCCCGCCGGGTCCGGAGGACGACGCCGACGTCGCGCAGTTCGACCGCTGGGCGCTTCGCTATGAGCGGTCGAGGTGGCAGTGGCTGCACTTCGGGCGCGTCCACGGCCGGGCGTTCGCGCTGGCCGCGCGATTCGGAAAGCCGAGCGCGATCCTCGACGTCGGGTGCGGGACGGGCCGCCTCCTTCGCGCCGCGCGGCAGGTCTGGCCCGGGGCGCGCCTTGTGGGCGTCGATCCCTCCGAGGGCATGGTCCGCGCGGGGTCCGCGTTGACGCCAGGCGAGCTCATCGTCGCGGGAGCCGAGGACATCCCGCTCCCCGACCGATCGATCGATCTCGCCTTCAGCACGATCGCGTTCCACCACTGGTCCGACCCCGAACGTGGCCTCCGCGAGGTCGCGCGCGTGCTGCGTCCCGGTGGCGGCTTCGTCCTCATCGACAACCTTGGGCCGAACTGGCTCGCGCCGATCTTGAAAGATCGTCCCTACCTGAGCGGGGACGAGCGCGTGGTGCTGTGGAGCAAGGCGGGCCTGCGCGTCCTGGAGCAGCGCCGCATCGTGCTCCTTCCCGTCTTCCTGCCCGTGCTTCTCGCGACCGTCGCCGTGCGAGACGGCCCGGCGTGATGCGGGTCTCGGTCATCGGCGCCGGGTATGTGGGCGCCGTTTCCGCTGCCGTCCTCGGGTACCTCGGCAACGCCGTGACCTGCGTCGAACGCGACGTAGCGCGCCTCGCGGCGTGGCGTGCGGGATCGGACCCACTCCGCGAGCCGGGGCTCGAGGACCTCCTGCGCGACTCCGGCGTCCGCTTCACCTCCGCGCCGGACGATCTCGCCGAGGCCGACGTGATCCTCGTCGCCGTCGGGACGCCGATGGGAGGCGACGGACGCCCGGAGATGGATCAGGTCGAGGCGGCTGCGGCCCAGATCGGCGCTCGCGCGAAGCGCGGTGCGGTCGTGCTCATCCGGTCGACCGTGCCCGTCGGGACATGCGACCGGCTCCAGCGCGGACCGCTCCGGGCGCAGCTGGTCGTCTCGAATCCGGAGTTCCTCCGCGAGGGCCACGCCGTGCGGGATTCGTTCCTGCCGGATCGCATCGTCGCGGGCGGGCCGCCTGGGGCACGACCCATCGTGACCGAGCTCTACGCGCGGGTGATCGACCGCGCGGGTATCCCCGGCGAGCTATCGCGCGGCGAACCATGCGATGGTCTGGTCCCGTTCTGCTGGATGAGCGCGGCCAGCGCGGAGCTCGCGAAGTACGCGGCGAATGGATTCCTCGCCACGAAGCTCAGTTTCGCGAATGAGATCGCGAACCTCGCGCGAGCGGTCGGTGCCGACGCATCGGCGGTCCTCAGATCCATGGGGCTCGACCCGCGCATCGGATCGCAGTTCCTGCGGCCCGGCCTCGGCTGGGGCGGATCGTGCTTTCCAAAGGACACGCGCGCGCTGCAGGCGATCGCCGACGGCATGGGCTACGACTTCCTCGTCCTCAAAGCCGCGATCGACCAGAACGCGCGGCAGCTGCGCGGCTTCGCGGCGGCCATCGAGCGGACGGTGCCGCAGGGCGCGACGATCGGCCTCCTGGGCCTCGCGTTCAAAGCGGGCACCGCCGATGTCCGCGAGTCGCCCGCGGTCGCGCTCGCCCGGCTGCTCCGACAGGCCGGCATGTCGCTGAACGCGTATGACCCCGCCGTGCGCGACCTCGTCGGCGAGCCCGGCGTCGCGGTGCGAACGTCGATCGCCGCGGCCTGCGCAGACGCGGATGCCGTGGTCATCGCGACCGAGTGGCCGGAGTTCGCGGCGCTGGATCTCGGCGCGCTCCGGCAGATGACGAGAGGCGATCTGCTCTTCGACGGACGCAGCCTCATCGAACCGGCCACCGCCATCGCGGCAGGGTTCCGCTACGCGGGGCCGGACGGATTCCTGGACGCGACGAACACGGTGACCGCGGCCGGCCGCGCGCGTCTTGGCACGGCCGCGTGACCGGGAGGATGACTGTGAAGGGCCTGAACCGACTTCGGTCGATCGCGATCGCGATGGCTGTCGCTCCGCAGCTCGCGCTCTTCGCTGGACCTGCGAGCGCGGCACCGGGAGACGCGGTGGCCGACGTCGTGGTGCCCGATCAATACCCGGCGAGCGTCGCGCCGAGCGTCGCCTTCGACGGCGCTTACCTCTACTACGTCGGCTACGGCACTCCTGTGCTGCACCGGATCGATGTGCCACCGGCTGGCGGCACGACGTTCGCGACCGGTCACGTGGAGATCCCCGTCACGGGCGCGCAGGGCCTCATCTCGCTCGCGTACGACGCGGGCCGCGATCAGTTCTGGGCGGTCGGTAGCGACGGGCTCTCGATCTACCTGCTGAGCAAGACCGGGGCTGCCACGCGCGTCTTCACCGTCGACGCCGCGACGGACCGGCCCGGCTTCCAGAGCGGCATGTACGCGGCCGAGGTGAAGCTCGCGTACGACCGGACCGACGACACGATCTGGTACAGCCCCGACGCGACGACGCGGATCTATCACTACCGCACGACTCCCGACGCGCTCGGGACCGCCGAGCTCGTCTCCGCGTCGCCGTACATCAACGTCGGGCTTCCGCCGAACGACATGAACGCGCAGTGCGGATACAGCCAGAGCAGTGGCATCGGGACCGGCGGCGCGAACCTGTTCGTGAGCGTCGGCGGCTGCGATTACCTTTTCGAATACGCGAAGACGGGAGAGAAGGTCGCGTGGTACGCGTACAACACGAACGCCGGCGGGAGCCCGCAGGACGTCGAGTGCGACGACCGCAGCTATGCCGTTCCGGTCTTCTGGATCCGCGACGCGTGGGACGGGCACATCCGCGCCTTCGAGCAGCCCGCGGGGGCATGCGGCTACGGCGGCGGCCAGCCGGCGCCGCCTCCTCCGCCCTCACAGTTCCCGACCGTGGAGTCGATGACGGCCTCCTCGTTCCCGGTCCACGCGAACAGCCACGCCGTCGCGATGCCCGCGACGGTCACCGCGGGCGACCTCCTCCTCAGCATCTTCACGAGCCACGCGTTCGCCACGGTCACGACTCCGCCGGGCTGGACGCTGATCGGCACGACGCTGAACACGACGGTGGTGCGCACGAGCCGCTACGCGAAGCGCGCCGACGGCACCGAGGGCGGTACGACGGTCGACTTCCAGACCTCGGTCATGGAGCCCGCGGTCGCGCAGGTCTACCGGATCACCGGCTGGTTCGATGACGGGGTCCTCACGCACGCTGTCGCCGACGCGGTCGCAACCGGCAGCGGCCTCTCCCCGGACCCGCCCGCGCTCGACCCCGCGGCCTGGGACGTCGAGAATACGCTCTGGCTCGCGGCCTTCGGCGCTCAGAACCTCGGCATGACCTCCGGCTACCCGACCGCTTACACGAACGGCCGGTACGACGAATCAGGTGGCCTCGTGGGACGTACGTCGACCGGGTCGGCGCGGCGTGAGCTCGCCGCGGCGTCGGAAGATCCGAGCGCGTTCCGCAACGACGCGGATCAGCCCTGGATCGGCGTGACGATCGCCATCCGAGCGAAGGTGCCGTGATCCTCAAGCGGCTCACAACGCCGGTCTCAATGGCCGCGAAGTTCACTTCGGGCGGGTGAGCTCAGTGCGACGAAACGGCTCCGGCAACGATGGGCCCGCGCTGCTGACGAACGGCGCGGACCTGCCAGGGGAGCAGCGGCGCTGGGCGCTGGCCACGATCGGGCAAGGTGCGCTGATCGACGATGACGTACGCCTGGGATCCGCGTCCGGTCGCGCGCAGACGCGCCCGATCGCGATCGGAAAGGACGCCCGGATCCGCAGCGGCTCGGCGATCGACGAAGGCGTCCACATCGGCGACCGCCTCGAGACCGGACGCAACGTGTCCATCGGCGCCGACACGGTCGTGGGGGACGATTGCCTGATCGCTGACAACACGATCATCGAAGGCGCCTGCGTCGTCGGCGCACGCGTCCGCGTCGCCGCGAACTGCATCATCACCTCCTTCACGACGATCGGCGACGATGTCGCGATCGCGCCGGGCGCCTGTCTGGCGAACGATCCTCACCCCGGAAGCGACGGGCACGCGTGCATGCGCGGACCCACGATCGAACGCGGGGCGCAGATCGGCATGAACGCGACGATCCTTCCCTTCGTCACGATCGGCGAGCGGGCCGTCGTCGGCGCGGGTGCCGTCGTCACGCACGACGTCCCCGCAGAGCTCGTCGTTGCCGGCAATCCCGCGCGTGTCCTGAAGAGCGTCTCCGAGATCGTCTGCCCGCTCGATCTCGACGCGGGCGAGTACCTGCGGCCACCTCGTCGCGGCAATGCGGGAACGTTTCCGTCGCGAACATCTCAGAACCGGAAGTAGAGGGCCCCGTCTCCCATCACTTGGCCGCGCTCGGCGGCAGCGGCGCTTCCGCGAGCGCGCCTGCCTCCGCTCGCACCGGACCGACGAGCGCTCGCAGTGCCTGTAGCTCTGTCGTCGAGACCGCTCGCAGCATCACCACGAGGACGGCGAAGACGGCAAGCGCGAGGGGCACCCCGATCGCGAGGCCCAGTCCACGAGCGGGCAGAAGCAGGAGCGCCGTCGTGCCCGCCGCGAGCAGCGTTCGCGTCGCGACGCGCGCATTGTCGGCTGCCACGAGGTCGCGCGGCGTCAGGCGCACGACGGCGACGAGCCAGAACAGCTCGGTGAGCGAGGTCGTGAGCGCCGCGCCGTTCTGGCGGAACATCGGGATGACTATCAGGTTCGCGGTGATGTTCAGCGCCGCGGCCGCCGCCGCCATGACGAACAGGCGCCGTTCCTGGTGGAGGCTCACCAGCGACTGCGCGTACACGCGGTTCACGTACGCGAAGAGCAGACCGGGCGCGAGCAGCCGCAGGGCCATCGCGGACTCGGTGTACGCCTGACCCGGATACATGAGCGCGATGATCTGGTCGGCGAAGAGCACGAGCACGAGAGCGGCCGCCGTGCCGGCGACGGTCATGAAGGTCGAGAGCTTCTCGATCACCGCGCGCAGCTCGGAACGCGAGCCGACGGAGAGCCGCGACAGGACCGGCGCGAGCGCGATCCCCACCGCGACTGACGGGAGGATCGTCGCGACGCCGAAGAGCCGGTAGGCGGCCGCGTACCAACCCACGTTCTCGGCCGGAGCGAGGCGCTCAATGAGGATCATGTCGACGCTCCAGTACACGATCGCCGCGATGCCGAACATGCCGAGCGGCACGGTGCGGCGGAAGAGATCCCAGGCCTTCCGCGGATCGACGCGCAGCGTGAGCGATCGGCGTGCGCGCAGGCCCACGAGCAGCACCGCGATGTTGACGAGGCCCGATGCGACGAACGCGCCGGCGACCGCGACGAGGTCGGGGCGCGTCAGGAGGACGGCGATCCCGAGGCCCGCCGCCGCAAGCCGCTGCGCGACCGAGGCGACCGCCGGGAGGAGGAACTGCTCTCGCCCCTGCAGGTAGGCCGCGACGGTGCTCGCGATCCCGATGAACAGCACGGAGGCGGCGAGAAGGAGGATCGTGTCGCGAAGCTCGCGGTTGTAGCCGAGGAGCACGGTCACGAGGAGTACGAGCGGCATCGCGAGCAGCCACAGCGCTCCACTCACGACCATCGTCGCGGCGAGGGCATCATCGTGGCCGGTCGCGCGCTGGGCGACGAGCCGCGTGAGCTGCGTCGCGAGTCCGAAGTCGATGACGACCGTGAGCAGCGCCGCGTAGGAGAGCGCGACGGAGAGCTCGCCGAATCGCGCGGGACCGAGGTAGGTCGCCTGGACGATCGTGAAGGCGATACCGGCCGTCCACATCAGCATCTGCGACGCGCCTAGGATCGAGATGTTGCGCGCGGCGCTGCGCAGCAGCGTCACGGGGCCGTTCGCTCGCCGCGTGTACGCGATCGGTCTGTTGCGACGAACGACAGGAGGCCGAGCGCGACGCCCAGGACGATCATGTTCCGGCTGTACGTGAGGCCGAGCTCGACCGAAGAGAACACGATCTGACTGACGAGGAGCGTGATGGGTAGTGCGACGACGAGGCGCAGCGACGGGTCGCTCTGGAGGCGGTAGAGCGCTGCCCCGACGAGGAGCGCCCGAGCTACGAGGAACCACAGCGCGAACGCGCCGAGAGGGCCCGCTTTCAGCCACAACCAGAGCGGGGCGTTGTGGGTGATGTACCGCCAGTACTCGAACGCGACCTCGGACGGCTCTCGCTCGAAGAGGTAGCGCTGGCCGAGCCCGACGCCGGTGAGAGGTAGCTGCCGGATGGTGAACGCGACGTTGTCATTCTCGATCTCCCGCCACTGATTCGAGAACTGATCGACGATCGAGAGGTCGGACGAGTCGACGATGCTCCGCACCGCGCGCAGTGGCTCCGCGGCCGGTCCATCAGCGTCCCAGAAGATCGCGCCGTACGCGACCAGGAAGATCGTTCCGATCCCCGCGAGCGCCGCCGCGCGGCGGGGATGCGAGAAGCAGAGGAGCAGCGTGACCGCGACGAGGATCACGCCGAGCGCGATGAAGCCGACACGACGGTTCGAGAGAAGCTCGGCCATCAGGATGACCGGCACCGTCGCGAAGAGGGCGTAGGCGAGCCGGTCGCGGATCCCCAGGATGAGCGCCACCACCGCCAGCGCGACGGGGACGCCCCAGAACACGACGTCCTCATGGCTGGACACAGCGTCGAGCCAATATGAAAGGCCCTGTGCCTCGAAGTAGTTGAGGATCCCCTGCAACGCTTTGACGCCGACGAGCAGGACGAAGAGCCACATGAAGATCTGGACCTGACGTCGTTCCCTCACGAGGTTCGCGGCCAGGAAATATGCGACGCAGCCCTGGACGGGGGCGCGCAGCTCGTTGAGCATGACGTCCGGCTTCCAGGCGCCGCCTCGGATCGCACCGATCGCGATGCCGAAGAGGAATACCGAGAAATACCCGAGCACCGCCCAGCCCAGGGCGCCGATGCGCATCGGCTCGTGCCGATCACGAAGGCGCTGCGCGACGATCCCGGCGAGGGTGAGGAGGATGAGGAGGTCCACGATGCTGAGGCGGATAGGGATCGGCGTGTAGACCGAGAGGTTCTGGAAGATGCGGCTGTACTGGGTGACCGGAGACAGCCCCGGCACGAGGAACTGCTCGAAGAGGATCGCCGCACCGAAGACGACGTAGAGACCCACGGCGGGATGGGCGAGGACCCCGAGCACGACGAGCGCGCCGATGAGCGGAACGAGAAGCAGGACGTCGCCGC
>JBIOUD010000123.1:0-11539 GCA_044866725.1 Candidatus Limnocylindria bacterium
CCGGAACTGAGCTGGTGAGCATCCCGGGGCCTCTGCCCGACCTCGTGCTCTCCTGGCGCGTCGATGGCATCTCCGCCTTCTTCGCGATCGTGATCATCGCGATCTCAGCGGTGACACTCATCTACGCGCTCGGCCACCGTGTCCACCAGCCGGCTTTTCGGGGCAGCGCCGCGGTCTTCGGCATCTTCGTGCTCTCGATGGTCGCCGTCGTGCTCGCGGCGGACGCGTTCTCGTTCCTCATCGCCTGGGAGACGATGTCGCTCGCGTCGTTCGCCCTGGTCCTCAGCGATCATCGCCGGGCGGGCGTGCGCGAGTCCGCCTGGGTGTACCTCGTGATGACGCATACCGCGACGGCGTGTCTCGTCGTCGCGTTCCTGCTGCTCGCGAGGGCGAGCGGGTCGCTCGACTTCTCGGCGTGGGCTGCTGCGGCCGGGACCCTCGACAGCGCGAGCGCGACAGCGGTGTTCCTCCTCGGGCTCGTCGGCTTCGGGACGAAGGCCGGCATCATCCCGCTGCACGTCTGGCTGCCGCGTGCGCATCCGATCGCGCCGGCGCACGTGTCGGCGCTCATGTCGGGCGTGATGATCAAGCTCGGCATCTACGGCCTCGTGCGGCTCGGCTTCGAGTGGCTCGCCCCCGGCCCGCTGTGGTGGGGCGGCCTCGTGCTGGTGCTCGGTGCGATCTCCGCCGTGCTCGGCGTCCTCTATGCGCTGATGGAGCACGACCTCAAGCGGCTCCTCGCCTACCACAGCATCGAGAACATCGGGATCATCGTCATCGGCGTCGGGACGGCACTGTCGGCGCGCGCGCTCGGGGCCGCGCCGATCGTCGCGCTCGGGCTCGCGGCGGCGCTATTTCACGTCGCGAACCACGCGACGTTCAAGGCACTGCTCTTCATGGGCGCGGGCGCGATCGACAGCGCCGTGGGCACCCGCGACCTGGAGCATCTCGGTGGCCTCGTGCGGCGCATGCCGTACACCGCGGGCCTCTTCCTCGTGGGCAGCGCCGCGATCTCCGGTCTGCCGCCGCTGAACGGCTTCGCCAGCGAGTGGCTCACCTTTCACGGCCTTCTCTCCCTGGGCCGGACCCCATCGGCCCCGCTCGCCCAGCTTCTGCCGCTCTTCGCCGGTGGCGCGCTCGCGCTCACGGCGGCGCTTGCGGTCGCGTGTTTCGTGAAGGCGTTCGGCGTCGCGTTCCTCGCGCTGCCGCGCAGCCCCCGCGCCGCGTCGGCGCATGAGGCCGGACGGCTCGAGATCGCCGCGATGGGCCTCCTCGCGCTCGCGTGCGTCGGCGTCGGGCTCGCCGCGGGACCGGCCGTCGCCGCGATCGGCGCGCTCATCCCAATCGCCGCGATCGGCGGCCCCCCGGATGCGGTCGCGCCAGTCGGAGCGGCCGGACGCCTCTCGCTCGTCGCCATCGCGTCCATGGTCGGCGCGCTCGTGGTCGTGGCGGCCGTGGCGCCGCGCGTCCTCGGGCCGGTGCGCACGCGCGTGAGCGAGACGTGGGCCTGCGGGATCGCGCTCCATGCGGTGCACGGCTACACGTCGACGGCGTTCGCCAAGCCGATCCGCCTCATGTTCCGCGACATCGTGCGGCCCGTGCGAGACGTCGAGATCGTGCGCCGCGCGGGCACGCGATTCGTCGCGAGCGTGCACTACAGCGCGCGCATCGCGCCGGTCTACGAGCGGTACGTATACGAAGCGTTCACCGCGGGACTCGTCCAGGTCGCGCAGCTCATCCGTCGCGCACAGAACGGCTCGCTGCAGACCTATCTCGCGTACGTGTTCGCCGCGCTCCTCGTCGCGCTGGTGCTCGCGCGATGAGCGAGCCGCTCGTGACGGTCGCACTCACCGCGGTGCAGCTCGCGCTGCTGCTCGCGGTCGCGCCTGGTCTTGCGGCACTCATCAAGCGCGCGAAGGCCTGGCTCCAGGGCCGTCACGGACCGCCGCTGCTTCAGCCGTACTTCGACATCGCGAAGCTCCTGCGAAAGGACTCCGTCATCTCGGAGCACGCGTCGTTCGTCACGCGCGCCGCGCCGCCGATCTACGCGGCCGCGATGCTCGCGGCCGCGGCCATCGTCCCGGCGCTCTGGGTGCCGGCGCCGTTCGGCGGTGTGGGCGACGCGATCGTGGTCGTTGGTCTCTTCGCGCTGGCGCGCTTCGCGCTCGCGCTCGCGGGGCTCGACAGCGGCAGCGCGTTCGGCGGCATGGGATCGAGCCGCGACGTGGCCGTCGGCGCCCTGGCTGAGCCCGTCGTCCTGCTGGTGCTCTTCGCGGTCGCGTCGCGGACCGGGACCACCGACGTCGGCGGCATCGCGACGTTCCTCAGCGGCCACCCGTCCGACGCGCTCGCGCCGAGCCAGCTTCTCGCGTTCGCCGCGATGTTCGTCGCGGTGATCGCGGAGACCGGCCGCGTGCCGGCGGACAACCCCGACACGCACCTCGAGCTCACCATGATCCACGAGGGGATGCTCCTGGAGTACGCGGGCCGGCCTCTCGGCGTGCTCGTCTGGGCGACGCAGCTGAAACAGCTCGTGCTGTTCTCGCTGATCCTCGCGCTCTTCGCCCCGTTCGGCGTCGCGAGCTCGCCCGCCGATCTCCCGGCCGCGGCCCTTGCCTTCGCTGCGAAGGTCGCGCTGCTGGGACTCGTCATGGCGGCCGTCGAGTCGAGCAACGCGAAGCTTCGCATCCTCCGCGTGCCCGAGCTTCTCGGCGCCGGCGCCGCGCTCGCCGCGCTCGCGCTCCTCACCGAGGTCTTCGTCGGGTGATCGGTGCCGCCCTGGTCGTCGACGCGCTCGCCATCGGCCTGCTCGTCGCGGCGTTCACCAGTGTCGCGACGCGCGGACTCGTCGCCGGAGTGTGGCTGTTGGTCGTGCAGTCGGTCCTGCTGTCATCGGTGGCGGCCGCGATGGCGATCGGCTCAGGCGCGGCACATATGTGGGCGGCCGCGGCGCTGACGCTCGCCATCCGCGCGGTGGCGGTCCCGGCCGTGCTCCTGATGGTGCTCCGCGCGGTGTCGCTGCGTCGTGAGGTGCGCCCGCTCCTCTCGACACGCACCGCGTTGCTTCTGGCGATCGGCCTCACGCTCGTCGCGTTCTCGGCGGCCGGCCGGCTGGATCTCTCCGACGCGTTCCCGGCGCCCCGTGCGCTCCCGGTCTCGCTTTCGCTCATGTTCATCGGCCTGCTCCTCATGGCAACGCGACGCAAAGCGATCTCGCAGCTCATCGGCCTGATCACGATCGAGAACGGCATCTTCCTCGCCGGGCTCATCGCGACGCTCGGCTTTCCGCTGTTCGTGGAGATCGGGATCTTCTTCGATCTGCTCGTGGCCGTCGGCGTGACCGCGGTGCTGACGATGCGCATCAACGAGCACTTCGACACGCTCGACACGGACCGTCTCCGAAGGCTGCGCGGGTGAGCCTTGCTCCGCTCCTCCTCGTCGTGCCGCCCGCCGCCGCGGCGCTGTGCGTCGCGTTCCCGGCACGTGCGGCCACGGCGAGCGCGCTCGCGTCGATCGGCACGTTCGTGCTCGCGGCGGCCGTCGCCTTCGACGCGTTCGCCGAACCGGCGCGCGTCACCGCGGGTGGCCTCATCTACGTGGACGCGCTTTCGGGACTCGTCGTGCTGATCGTCGGCGTCGTCGCGCTCATCGCGACGCTCTACTCGCTCCAGTACGTCGCGAACGCGGTCAGCGCCGGCGAAGTGCCGCCGGCAGACGTCCGCTGGTTCCACGTGTGGATGCAGCTCTCGATCGGTGCCATGGTCGCCGTCCCGCTCATGAACAACCTCGGCCTCATCTGGGTGGCCACCGAGACGACGACGCTGTTCACCGCGCTGCTCGTGGCGTTCGTGCGGCGCGGGCACGCGCTCGAGGCGGCCTGGAAGTACCTGATGCTCGGCGCCGTGGGGCTCGGCTTCGCTCTCTTCGGCGTGCTTCTCACGTTCTACGCCGCGGCCCACGAGCTCGGCGAGTCCGCCGCGCTCGACTGGGATCAGCTGAGCACCCGTGCCGCCGCGCTCGATCCCGACCTCATGCGCGTGGCATTCGTGCTCGTGCTCATCGGTTTCGGCACGAAGGCGGGCCTGGCACCGATGCACACCTGGCTCCCCGATGCTCATGGGCAGGCGCCGACTCCAGTGAGCGTGCTCCTCTCAGGCGCGCTGCTCAACTGCGCGCTCTACGGGATCTTCCGGTTCCATCTGCTCGCGAGCGGGACGCTCGGCCCCGAGTTCTCGTCGGATCTCCTCGTCGGCTTCGGCGCGTTCTCGATCCTCGTCGCTGCCCCCTTCGTGATCGTGCAGCACGATCTGAAGCGGCTCCTCGCGTACTCGTCGGTCGAGCACATCGGGATCATCACGCTCGCCATCGGTATCGGCGGGCCGCTCGCGCTCTTCGCGGGCGCGTTCCATATGTTCAACCACGCGATCGCGAAGAGCGCGCTCTTCGTGGCCGCTGGGGCGATCGGTCAGCGATACGGGACGCTCCGGCTCGCTCGTCTCCGCGGGGCGATCGAGATCGCGCCGCTCGCCACGCTGGGCCTGGTCATCGGTACGCTCGCGATCGCCGGCGCGCCGCCGTTCTCGCCATTCGCGAGCGAGTTCGGCATCCTCCGCGCGGGGTTCGCCGGTCGGCCGGTCGCGATCGCCGGCGCGGTCGTGCTCGTCGCGGGGACCGTCCTCATCTTCGGCGGCATGCTCTTCCACGCGCTCAACGTGGCGCTCCACCCGGCTCCCGCGAGGGCGCACGGGCCCGGTTTTCGCTTCGGCGCGCTGTTCGTCGGCGCGCCGCTCGCGCTCCTGCTGGTGCTCGGCGTCTGGCTCCCGCCGGCGCTGCGCGATGGGTTCGCCGCGACCGCGGGCGTGCTCGGCATCGGGCCATGACCGTCCTCGAGAGCGGTTCGCGCATCAGCGTGCCTGCGGCCGACATCGCCGCGGCGTGCGCCCGCGTCGTTCGCGAGCGTTCGGCACGGCTGATGGTCATGACCGGCACCGACGAGCGCGGCTCCGGCCGCGGCTTCGGTCTCTATTTCGTGTTCGGCGCGCCGTCCGGCGAGATCGTGTCCGTGGAGACGCAGGTCGATCCCGCGCACCCGGTCTATCCGTCGGTCACGCGCGATGTGCCCGCGGCGCACTGGTACGAGCGCGAGGTCAAGGACCTCTTCGGCATCGAGCCCGAAGGCCATCCCGATCCGCGACGACTCGTCCTGCACGACGACTGGCCCCGCGGAATGCATCCGCTGCGCAAGGACTTCGACGGTGCCATAGCCGTGGCGCGCGCTCCGCACCCGCACGAGCCGATGACCGGTGTGCGCGGCGAGGGTGTGATGGAGGTGCCGGTCGGTCCGATCCACGCCGGCATCATCGAGCCGGGACACTTCCGCTTCGGTGGCGTGGGAGAGGTCATCCTCCAGCTCGAGGCGCGCCTCTTCTACGCACATCGCGGGATCGAGAAGGCCGCGGAGGGGCGCTCGCCGGCACGCGTTCTGGCGCTCGCCGAGCGGATCTGCGCGGCATGCTCGCTGTCGCACGCGGTGTCCTACTCGCAGGCGATCGAGTCGCTCGCGGAGGTCACTCCAGGCCGCCGCGCCGAGCTCATCCGCGGCGTGCTCCTCGAGCTCGAGCGGCTCTACAACCACATCGGCGACATCGCGAACCTCTGCGCCGGCGCCGCGCTCCAGCTCGGCGTGTACCAGGGCGGCGTGCTGAAGGAGCGGCTGCAGCAGCTCCTCGCCGAGGTCGCGGGGCACCGCTATCTGTTCGGCGTCGCATGCCCCGGCGGCGTGCGCGTCGACCTCGACGAGACCGCGCAGCACCGGATCGCGACGACCCTCGCGACGATCGAGAGCGAGTTCGGGTCGTATATGGGTGCGCTGCTCGAGACCGAATCGTTCATCGAACGCCTGACGGGAACAGGCGTGCTCGATCACGAGGTCGCCGAGGAGCTCGGCGCCGTCGGCGTGGCCGCGCGCGCGAGCGGCGTCGCGCGCGACGCGCGCCGCTCGCATCCCTACGGCGCGTATCGCTCCGCGTCGGTGACCCCCGTCACGCGCGCCGAGGGCGATGTCCGCGCGCGCATGCTCGTCCGGGCGGGCGAGGTCTCGACGTCGGCCGATCTCGTGCGCCGCTTTCTCGACGAGCTTGCGACGCTCGCACCGGGCGCCCTGGCGCAGCCCGTCGGTCCGCTCGCGCCGGATCGCTGGGCCATCGGCGTCACCGAGTCCCCGCGCGGCGAGAACGTGCACTGGGTCATGACCGACGCGCGCGGCGAGATCACTCGGTATCGCGTCCGCTCCGCTTCGTACAACTGGGCGGTCGTCCCCTTCGCGGTGACCGGGAACCTCCTGCCGGACTTCCCCCTCATCAACAAGAGCTTCGAGCTCTGCTACGCGTGCCTGGACCGATGAGCTAATGCTGTCGCTCCTGCGGCGTCGCTTCCGCGCGCCGGTGGCCACATCGTCGTGGCCGCTGACACCGGCACCACCGTCCGGACGCCAGCAGCCGGTGTTCGACGTCGCGCGCTGCGACCTCAATGGCGCGTGCGCCACGGCCTGTCCGGTCGAGGCGATCGCCGTGGGTCGGTCCTTCGCGCTCGACCGCGCTCGCTGCATCTCGTGTTCGCGCTGTATCGACGTCTGCCCGACGGGCGCGCTCGCTCCGGGCATCGACTTCGCGCCGCCGGCGGGATCGCGACCGCTCCTGCTCGAACCGCCCACGCAGCCGCCCGTCGTCCATCCCGAGGCGCGCGACCTCGCAAGACGTGCACGCGCTGTCCTCGGGCGCTCGCTACACGTGCGGCATCTCGACGCGGGCTCGTGCAACGGCTGCGACTGGGAGATCAACGCGACGACGAACGCCGTGCACGACATCCAGCGCTTCGGCATCGACTTCGTCGCGTCGCCGCGGCACGCCGACGTGCTGCTGGTGACGGGGACGATGACGCGCAATCTCGCGGTCGCGGCTCGACGGACGTACGACGCGATGTCCGAGCCGCGTCTGGTCGTCGCCGTCGGCGCGTGCGCGACGAGTGGCTCGCCATATCCGGCGGGCTACGCCTCGGGTACGGGCGCCCAGAGCGCGTTCCCGGTCGACATCTACATCCCCGGCTGTCCACCTCGGCCCGAGGCCATCATCCAAGGGCTGCTCCTCGCCGTCGGCCGCCTCGCACGCAAGGCCTGATGACGCGAGCAGCGGTAGTCTCGCGACGACGATGAAGGTCACGCTCCGCGTCAACGCGGTCGATCGCTCGCTCGATGTCCCGCCGCGCACGACGCTCCTGTCCGCGCTCCGCGAGGACCTCGGGCTCACGGGCACGCGCTACGGCTGCGGCGTCGGCCAGTGCGGCGCGTGCTTCGTCCTCGTGGACGGTCGCGCGGTCGCCTCGTGCCTCATGCCCGCGGAGCAGGCCAGTGGCGCGCAGATCACGACCGTCGAGGGCCTCGCGGCAGACGGCGCGCTCAGCCCGCTGCAGCAGGCGTTCGTCGACCGTGACGCGATGCAGTGCGGCTACTGCACGAGCGGGATGCTCATCTCGGCGACCGCGCTCCTCGCGCGCGACCCGCGTCCGTCCGACGCCGCGATCCGCGACGCGCTCACCGGCAACCTGTGCCGCTGCGGCATCTACGTGCGCGCGATCGACGCGGTGCGGAGCGTCGCGACGTGAGCTGGGGCCGCGAGGAGACGGAGCGCGTCGAGGACCGCATCCGCATCGATCCCGACGGGACGATCGTGGCGCTCTCGGGGAAGATCGAGTTCGGACAGGGCATCCGGACCGCGTTCGCGCAGCTCGTGGCCGACGAGATGGATGTGCCCATCGACCGGGTGCGCGTCGTCCTCGGCGACACCGCGCAAGTGCCGTACGACATGGGCACGTTCGGCAGCCGCTCGGTCGCGCAGGAGGCGCCGGCGCTGCGCCGCGCGGCGGCGTATGCGAAGCAGCTCCTCGTGCGCGGTGCCCCGATCACCGGCGAGATCCCGAAGGACCTGAAGCTGCGCGCGAACGGAGCGCGACGCGACCCGGCGACGCCGACCCCGCGTGTCGAGGCGCGCGACATCGTGACCGGCCGCGCGCGATACGTCGCGGACGTGCGGCTTCCCGGCCTCGCCTACGGCGCGATCGTCCGGCCGCCTTCGCGCGGCATGCGCGTCAAGCGCGTCGACGACGCGGCTGCGAAGGCCATGCCCGGCGTGATCGCCGTCGTCCACGACGGCGACCTCGTCGGCGTCGTCGCGGCGCGCGAGTCGCAGGCGCGCGCGGCCGCGGATGCGGTCGAGGTGACGTGGACCGATGCCCAAACGCCTCTCGAGAAGACCTGGGACATCCCGATGCGCGACGACACGGGCGTCGACGACGCGATCGCGAGCGGCGCGACGCGCCTCGAGGCCGAGTTCTCCCTCCCGCCGATCTCGAACGCGCCGATCGGTCCGAGCGCCGCGGTCGCGGATGTCCGCGCGGACGGCGCCACGATCTACGCGGGCACGCAGCGCCCGTTCGGCCTGCGTGACGAGATCGCGCACACGATCGGTCTCGACGAGGAGAAGGTGCGCGTGCTCCCCCAGATGCCGAGCGGCACCTACGGCCGCAACTCGAGCGGCGATGCGGCGCGCGAGGCGGCGATCCTGTCGAAGCATGCGAAGCGCCCGGTGTTGCTGCAGTGGACCAGAGCGGAGGAGTTCCGGTTCGGCCCGAATCGTCCGCCCGCTCTGCTCAAGATCGCGGCGTCCCTCGACGGCAGCGGGCGCATCGCGGCGTGGCGCTACGAGGAGCACACCAACGTCCACACCGGCGGCGGCTTCGACCCGAGCTGGGGACCGGAGACGTCCGGCCGCAACGCGATCCCGGCCTACACGATCCCGAAGGCGCGGGTCACGCTGCACGTCGAGCCGACACCGCTCCGCACCGCGTCCTTCCGCTCGCTTGCCGCGGCGGAGAACATCTTCGCCATCGAGTCGTTCATCGACGAGCTCGCGCACGCGTCAGGCCAGGATCCCCTCGGCTTCCGCATCGCACACATCGACGACGACCGGCTGCGGCGAGTCTTCGAACAGGTCGCGAAGAAGAGCGGCTGGTGGACCCGCGAGCGCGGCGCGGGCCGTGGCCTCGGGATCGCCGGCGCCGTCTATCACGGCACCTACGTCGCCGAGGTCGCTGAGGTGGAGGTCGCGCCGTCGGGCCGCGTCCGCGTCGTGCGCGTCTGGGCGGCGATCGATCCGGGCGCGACGCTCAGCCCCGACGGCGTCCGCAACCAGACCGAGGGCGGCATCCAGCAGTCGGCGTCGTGGACGATGCTCGAGGAGATCCGCCACCGCGACGGTCGCATCGCGAACTCGGGATGGGACACCTACCCGATCGCGACGTTCCGCGACGCGCCGGAGTCCATCGCGGTGGACGTCATCGGCGACGAGACGAAGCCCTCGACCGGCGTCGGCGAGCCCGGCGCGGTCGCGATCTCGGCCGCGATCGCGAACGCGGTGTTCGCGGCCGTCGGCGCGCGGGTGCGCGAGCTGCCGATGACGCCGGAGCGCGTGCGCGCCGCTCAGGCATTGGGGGTCGCGGGCAGGTAGGGCGCGAACTGCTCTTCGAGGAGCGCGAGGCTGGCGTCGAGATCGCGCGAACCGTCGACCGACTCGCAGCGCAGCCCGAGCTCCGCGCAGGACGCGACGATCCGCGCATCGACGATCGCGTCACGTTCCGCGACATTCGCGAGAGCGCGCTCTCGCTCGAGGATCCCGCGGAAGCGCTCGATCTGTCCTGGGCCCCAGCGTCGCTGGGCGACGACGTCCCGGCGTTCGCGCGTCGGGACGAGGAAGATCGATTGACGCGGCGACGCCAGGAGCGGCGCGACGCACCAAGGGAATGCGCCGGGGCCTTCCGCGACGATGACGCGGTCGCACGGTAGACGCAGCAGATCGTCGACGACGAGCGCGAATCCTTCCTCCCAGATACGGGTCGATCGGCGCGTGAGCTCATCGACCGTCGGGCGCGCCCAGCGCTCGTCCATCGAGAGTGCGATGAACGCGCGTACCTCCTCGCTCGGGCGCTCCGCGTGGTCGCGCGCCGCGTGCCAATCGAGGTTGTAGATGCGCAGGTCCCACTTGCCGGCGAGGAGTCGCGACAGGGTGGTCTTGCCGGCCTGCGGTCCTCCGCCGATCCAGAGGACGTGCGTGAGTGCGGCGCGTACATCGTCCACGGCCGCGGAAGCATCCCTGAGCGCCGCACGAAAGAACAGTCTTCAAAGAAGGCGGCGAAAGCGCGACAATGATGGTGTCCGAGGCGCTACGCGAGGGCTTTCCGCAGCTCGGCGCCGACCTCCCTTATGGCTTTCGCGCCAACTGGCACAGCCGACGACCAGCCCATGAACGCGTGGACCATGCCCGCGTACTCCATGTAGGTCACCGGGACGCCCGCGCCGCGGAGTCGCTCGGCGTACGCGGCGCCCTCGTCGCGCAGCGGATCGCACTCCGCGGTGACGACGATCGCGGGCGGAAGACCCCGCAGGTCTTTCGCCCGCAGTGGTGAGGCGTACGGCTCGTCGCGCGTCTTGACGTCCGGCACGTAGTTCTTCCAGAACCACTCCATCCCTTTGCGCGTCAGCCCCATGCCGGTCTCGTTCGCGCGGTAGGAGGGTCGCGTGAAGTCGTGGTCGACCACCGGCACGTGCAGGTACTGCGCGCGGAGGCGCGGTCCTTTCCGGTCTCGGGCCATGAGGCTGACCACGGCGGCGAGGTTCCCACCTGCGCTCGATCCGCCGACGGCGATCCGCCCGGAGTCGATGCCGAGCTCGGACGCGTGATCGGCAGCCCAGGCCATCGCGGCGTACGCATCGTCCGCGGCTGCGGGATACGGGTGCTCGGGAGCGAGCCGGTACTCGACCGACAGGACCGCGCAGCCCGACGCGTTCGCGAGCGCGCGGCAGGAGTTGTCCGAGAGCGCGACGCTCCCGACGACCCAGCCGCCGCCGTGGAAGTACACGAGGAGCGGCAGCCTACCGGCGGCCGGTCGGTACAGGCGCGCGCCGATGAGCGGCTCCGCGCTGACGGCGACGTCCCGTACCTCGGCCACGTCCTCGAACGGGACGCTGGCGACGGAGACCGAGCCTCCCCGCACGCGAGCTTCTTCGACGCTGAGCTCTTCGATCCCGCGCGGGTCCGCGGCAGCGGCTTCGCTGAGGAGACGTGCGATGTTCTGGTCGACGGGCATCAGCGCGCCTTCGCGCCGGGACCGCGCACGACGCGGCCCGGTCGCGCATCGGTGTGCTCGCCGTCGCGCAGCACCTGTGTGCCGTTCACGAACACGTCGCGGACGCCGGTCGCGTACTGGTGTGGCTGGGCGTAGGTGGCGTGGTCCCGGATCTTCGCGGGATCGAAGATGACGATGTCGGCGTACATGCCTGCCGCGATGGTCCCACGTCCGCCCAGCTTCAGGTTCGCGGCCGGAAACGACGTCATGCGACGGATCACGTCGGCGAGCGGCGCGGCCTGTTCGTCGCGCACGAAGTGCCCGAGGACACGCGCGAACGTCCCGTACGTGCGCGGATGCGGCT
>JBIOUD010000124.1:0-3184 GCA_044866725.1 Candidatus Limnocylindria bacterium
CGTCGTCGACGACCGCGCTCTCGCCGAACCGCTTGGTGATATGCCGCACCGATAAGTGCGGAACGTTCGTACCCGAAACGGGGAATTGCGGGGGATTCCGCCCCTGCGATGAGGAGGTCTCAGCCACGTGCCCCTCCCAGCGTGACCCTGCCTCTGCTGACGATGGCGATGATCACGAGCGCGATGATGGCCATGCCGATATCCGCGACGGTGAACGCGGCCGCTCCTCCCCAGTTGAAGTCGCCGACCAGCTGGAAGATGGTGATCGTGGCCGTCACGCTCTGCGTCGTGAAGAGGAAGATGACGAGCGAGAGCGTCGTCACGGCGCGGACGAAGGTCGTGGTGAAGCCGACGCGCAGAGAGCCGCCGAGCATGGGCACGAGGATCTCGCGGAACATCCTGAGGCCGCCCGCGCCGAGGCTCGTCGCGGCCTCATCGATCGTGCGGTCGATCTGGCGGAGACCCGCCACGGCCGCCTGATACCCGACCGGGATGTTCCAGAAGAGGAGACCGATGGTGATGATCACGCCGCCGGTCGTGTCGAGATCGTCGAGCCACGTCCCGTTGAACGCGGTGACGTACCCAAGACCGAAGAAGAGCCCCGGCACGGCGGCCGGCATGATGAGCAGGAGGTCGAGCACGCGGCGGCCGGGCCACCTCCCGCGCTCGACCAGGAACGCCGCGAGCAGCGCGAACACGGACGAGAGCAGCGCCGCGACGACCCCGTACGTCAGCGTGTTGCGGAGACTCAGGTTGTGCGCTCCCAGGTACTCGAAGTGCTGCGTCGTGGGGAGCAGGTTCGTCGGGAAGTGCAGCGTGACCGCGCTGACGACGAGCACTCCGAACACCAGCAGGATGATGAGGGCGCAGAGCGAGCACGCGACGAACGCGCCCAGCGAGACGACGCGCGGCACCGGCGGACGCGGCATCGAGGACGCTCTCCCGCTCACCGTGATGTACTGCCGGCCCCCGTCGAGCCGCACCTTTCCCACGTAGAGGACGAGCGCCAGTCCCAGGAGGAGCGTGCTCACCGCGGCGGCCGCGTCGAGCTCGCCGAAGCCGGAGATGAGCCCGTATGCCTGCGTGGGCAATACCACGTAGAGGCCCCCGATGAGCGCGGGGTTGCCGAAGTCCTCGAGCACGTAGATCGCGGTCGTGAGGATCGCCGCGCCGAGACCGGGGCGGGTGAGCGGCAGCGTGACCGACCTGAAGACTTGCCAGGGTCCCGCGCCGAGGTTGCGCGCGGCCTGTTCGAGGCGCGCGTCGCTGCGCGAGAGGACGTCGGCGATGAGCTGATAGGCGAAGGGAAAGAACGCGATCGTCTGCACGCCCCAGATGCCGTAGAGACCGAGGATGTTCGGACTCTGGCCGAAGATGTTGTACGTGATGATCCCGCGCGGTCCGAACAGCAGTATGTACGCCGCCGCGACGACGAAGGGCGGCGACAGGAGCGGCAGGATCCCGACGAGCCGGAAGAACGGCTTCCAGGGCATGTGGGTGTAGACCATCGCGTAGGCGTAGATGAAGCCGAGGAGCACCGCGGTCGTCGTCGAGAGCGCGGTGACCGTGAGCGAGTTCTGCAGCGGGCGGACCCAGGTCTGGCCGGTGATGAAGTCGATGTAGCCGGAGCCGCCCGGCTCGGTCGCCACGCGGATCTGTGGATAGACGATGAAGACGAGGACGAGGCCGATGACGGCCAGCAGCGCGAGCAAGAGCGACGGCTCGCGCCGTAGGCTCGTCACCGGCCCGAGTTCCTAGTCCGCTAGAGACCCACCGTGGTCTGCCAGAGCTTGAGGACGCGGTCCTTGTTCGCCGCGGCCCAGTCGCGGTCGTAGTTGACCATCTCGACCGAGGTGAGCGTCGGCGCACCCGGCGCCGGGGCGACGTCGCTCCGCACGGAGACGCGGTTGCTGAGCTTCACGTTCAGCTCCCCGGCCTCCTTCGTGAGCACCCAGTCCACGAACGCCTTCGCGGCCTGCGGGTTCTTCGTCCCCTTGATGATGCTCACCGCGCCGATCTCGTACCCAGTGCCCTTCGGCACGGAGAGCTCGACGCCCGGGTTCTTCACCTTCTCGGTCAGGATGTCGTGCGCCCAGTTCGGCGCGCCGAGGAACTGGCCCTGCGACACGAGCTGGATCGCCTGCGGCGATGTGCCCGGGTACTGCGCGACGTTGGCGTGGAACTTCTTCATGTAGTCCATCGCCTTCGCCTCGTCCTTGTTGAAGCGGAAGATCTGCGTGGCGATGAAGATGTAGCCACCGCCCGTCGTGATCGGGCTGCCGAGGACGAGCTTGCCCTTGTACTTCGCGTCGAGCAGGTCGTCCCACGACGTCGGCTTCGCGCCGCCGATCTCGGCGTTGAAGCGGCTGGTGTTCAGGACGATGCCGAAGATGCCGAAGTACCAACCGGTCCAGTTCTTCGCCGGGTCCTTCGACTGTGCCGCCACGGCCGAGGCTGCCGGTGACTCGTAGGTCTCGAGCAGGCCCTCCTTACCGAGACCGTCGTGGAAGGACGAGTCGCCGCCGATGAAGATGTCGGCCTTCGGGCTCGCCTTCTCCGCGCGGATGCGCGTTTGGAGCTCCCCGGCCGCCGCGAGCGGGAGCAGGTCGACCTCGACGCCCGGCACCGCGGCCTTGAACGCTGCGACGAACTGGTTGTTCGTCGATTCGTTGAGTGCCGAATACACCGAGATGCGTCCCGACGGTCTCGGGCTCGCCGTCGCCGTGCCTGCGGCCGCCGTGCCGGTGGCCGTCGCCGCCGGCGGGGTCGCCGCGCCGCCGCATGCCGCGGCCGCCGCGGTGACGCCGACGCCACCGAGGAATGTGCGTCTGTTGAGCTTTGGTGTCATACGTACCCCCTCTCCCTGACTGCGAGCCAGTCTAGAACGCGGCCGTCACCGCCCATCCCGCCAGCCTCCGTGTCGCTCTGCCGGGACCGTCAGCCGCGCAGCCGCTCGTGGTCGGCGTCGAACGTGACCCTCCACTGCCGCATGGGACCCGCCATGACGTTGAGGTAGTACAGCTCGTATCCCGGCGCGGCGGACACGGTGTGGTACCCGCGTGGCACGAGCACCAGATCGCCGTCGCGGACGGCGATGCTCTCGTCCAGCGACCGGTCGGACGTGTAGACGCGCTGAAGGGCGAAGCCGCGCGCGTCGCGCAGCCGGTGGTAGTACGTCTCCTCG
>JBIOUD010000125.1:0-6342 GCA_044866725.1 Candidatus Limnocylindria bacterium
GGGGCGGCCTCGCAGCTCGCGAGCCACTACCGTCGCGTCGCGATCCTCATCCGCCGCTACCTCCGCGACGCGTCCGTCGAGCGGCGGCAGCGGCGCGACCGCGCGAACGGCAACGGACACCACAGCGCGCGCGCGACGAGCACGGGCTAAGGGGAGTCGCCATGTCACTCGAGGGCAAGCGCGTCATCGTCACCGGTGCGGCGCATGGGATCGGCCGCGCGTACAGCGAGCGCCTCGCGAAGGACGGCGCGAGCGTCGCGCTCCTCGACATCGACCGCGAGCGCAACGAGGAGGTGGCCGACGCGATCTGCCGGTCCGGCGGAAAGGCCATGGCCATCGCGACGGACGTGCGCGACTTCGCGTCGTTCTCGAACGCCGTCGACCGCGCGGCCGCGGCCATCGGCGGGCTGACCGGCATCGTGAACAACGCGGGCATGCTGAACGTCGTCCCGATCACGCGCTGCAATTTCTGGGAGATCCCGGACGCGGAGTGGGATGAGTCGTTCCGCCTCAACACGAAGTCGGCGTGGTACGGATCGAAGGCGGCGCTCCCCCATCTCCGCGCGAGCGGGGGCGGGAGCATCGTGAACATCGGCTCGAGCACCATCTTCCGCGGCGTGCCCACACGCGCGCACTACGTCGCGGCGAAGTCGGCGCTCATCGGGTTCAATCGCACCATCGCGCGCGAGGTCGGCAAGGACAACATCCGCGTGAACCTCGTCTGCCCCGGAAGCACGCTCTCCGAGGAGGACCCGAGCGAGGCGACGATCAAGATGCGCGACGACGTCATCAAGACGCGGGCGCTCCAGCGGCGCGAGGTCCCCGCGGATCTCGTCGGCACGATCGCGTTCCTCATGAGCGACGACTCGGCTTTCATCACCGGGCAGACGTTCCTCGTGGACGGAGGAAGCGCCTTCCACTGAGCCGCCGGTGTGCGGGCCTAGCGGTGGAGGTCGGGCCTCCACGCTTCGAAGCGGCGCTCGATGAGGCGCACACCCTCACCGAGGAACAATCCGAACGCTCCGAAGATGAGGATGCCGAACATCATGCGCGCCGTGTCGAGGAACTGTCCCTTCAGGCCGATGTAGAAGCCGAGACCCTGATTCGCGGACAGGAACTCGGCGCTCACGACCCCGACGAGCGCGCGGCCGGCGCCGATACGGATGCCACTGATGATGAATGGCAGCGTGCTCGGCAGCACGACCGAACGGAAGGCAAGCCACGGCGACCCTCCGAACGAGCGCGTGATGTCGAGATGCCGCCGGGCGGTGGACTGGACGCCGGTGAAGGTCGTGACCACGACCGCGAAGAACGTCGAAAGCAGCACGACGACGACCTTCGACTGCAGCCCCAGGCCGAACAACAGGATGATGAGCGGGATGAGCGCGACGTTCGGGGTCGCGTTCAGTCCCGCGAGGAGGCCGTTGAACAGGTAATCGACGCGGCGGAACAGCCCAATGAGGATCCCGATCGGGATCCCGATGGCGAGAGCGATGACGAAGCCGAGAGCGAACTCCTGGAAACTCACCGCGATGTGAGGAAAGATCTCTCCGTTCGTGACGTCCTGGACGGCGGCGCGCCAGATCGCCGTCGGATAGCTGAGGAGTGACTTCTTGTACAGGCCCATCTGGGCGGTCGTCTCCCAGACGACGAGCAGCCCGACGAATCCGATGAGGCCGTAGAAGAGGCGTTCCCCGAGCACGCCGCGGACCCGGACGAGCGGCGTGAGCGCCGGCGTCATCGGCGCGAGGCGGCTAGCCATCGGCGTTCTCCGCCGCGGCGTTCTGCACGTCACCCGCGATGAGCCGCCAGATCTGGTCCTCGTACTCCGCGAAGCGGGGCGTGCGCTTCACGTCGAGCGCGCGCGGCCGCGGGAGCTCGATCGTGATGTCCGCGATGATCCGGCCGGGGCGACGGGCCATCACGACGACGCGGTCCGAGAGGAAGACCGCCTCGTCGATCTGGTGGGTCACGAACAGGACGGTCTTCCGCGCCGCGTTCCAGATCCGCAGGAGCTCGGCCTGCATGAGCTCACGCGTCTGCGCGTCGAGGGCCGCGAAGGGCTCATCCATGAGGAGGATCGCCGCGTCCACCGCGAGCGCGCGGGCGAGGTTCGCGCGCTGCTGCATCCCGCCGGAGAGCTGATAGGGAAACCGGTCCTCGAAGCCGCTGAGCCCGACGAGCTCGATGAACGGCTGCGCGCGCTTGCGGGCCTCCTTGCGCGGGACGCCGGCGCACACGAGCCCGTAGGCGACGTTGTCGGTGACCGAGTACCAGGGGAAGAGCGACGCGTCCTGGAACACCATCGCGTCCTCCCGGCCCTTCGCGACACGATGGAGCTTGATCTCGCCGGCGGTCTGGCGGATGAGTCCGTTCACGATCTTGAGGAACGTCGACTTGCCGCAGCCGCTCGGTCCCAAGAGGCTCACGAACGCGCCGTCGGGAACGTCGAGGTCGACGTTCTCGAGCGCGACGAGCGTCTGACCACCCTTGCTGCTCCGGTCGCGGTACTCCATGCCGACGCCGCGGGCCGAGAGCGCGAGATGCTCGGCCGGCATCAGGGCGCGTCCTCGAGCGCGGGGCGCCAGCGCTGGAAATAGCGCTCCGCGTATCCGACCGCCTCGTACAGGATGATGCCGACGAGGGTGAAGATGAGGATGCCGAACATCATCCGCGCGGCCCCGCCGTCGAGGAACGCGTAGCCGGCCTTGAGGATCATCACGCCGACGCCCTCGGTCTGCGCGTAGAACTCGGCGATGATCACACCGGCGAGCACGCGTCCCACCGCGATCCGCAAGCCGCTGACGATGAACGGCAGCGTTCCGGGGATCACGAGCGAGGTGAAGATGCGGAGCTGCGACGCCCGGAAGCTTCGTGCGACGTCGAGCAAGTAGCGCTCCACCGTGCGGACGCCCTCGACGGTCGCGACCATGATCGTGAACACCGCGCCCAGGAAGACGATCGTGATCTTCATCTCGACGCCCAGACCCGCCGTGAGGACGACGAGAGGGATGAGCGCGACTCGTGGCAGCGCGTTCGCGAAGTTCAGCCAGGGATCGACCGCATAGTTCAGCCTCCGGTACCAGCCGACGAGCAGTCCGAGCGGCACCGCCACGAAGACCCCGAGGATCGTCCCGACGGCGAGCTCGAACCCGCTCACCCGCATGTCGTTCCAGAACCGCGGGTTCTGGACCTCATGCCACGCCGCGGCCGCGATGTCCGACGGCGAGGAGAAGAAGAGCTTGTCCACGACACCACGGTCCGCGCCGATCTGCCAGAGGACGAAGAACGTGACGAGACCGAAGAGGCTCAGCACGGCGCGTTCGTTGCGTCTGTACCAGCGGGCCACCGGATGCCGCCGCCGCCGCGGACGAGGGAGGATCGTCCGGAAACGCGGGCTGTCCGCGACCGCGATCTGCGTCACCGGCGTGCGACCGGTGTCACGGAGCGGCCACGGGTGTCGCCGCGCGCACCGCCTGCCGACCGAAGCCATCCCTGACGGCGAGCGTGCCGTCGTCGAGGATGGCCTCGCCGCGGAGGAGCGTGTAGACCGGCACGCCACGCACCTCGCGTCCCGCGTACGGGGTCCAGCCGCACTTCGACAGCACGTCATCGTCCGTGATGGTGTGCTTCATCGCGGCGTCCACGAGGACGATGTCGGCGTCGGACCCGACGCGGATCGCGCCCTTCTGCGGGTACAGGCCGAAGAGCTTCGCCGGCCGGGTCGCGGTCGCATCGGCGACACGCTCGAGCGAGATCTTCCCCGCGGCGGCGTCGGTCATGAGCATGGAGAGGTAGAACTGGGTCGACGGCGTGCCGGTGTGGGCCTTCCAGCCGTCGGTCCAACCGGGCTCTTTCTCCTCGCGCAGGTGCGGCGCGTGATCGGTCGCCATGATGTCGACCGTCCCGTCGCGGAAGCCGTCGTAGACCGCGTCGGCGTGGTGCGGCGCGACGAAATACGACAGTGCGTACGAACCGAGTCGCTCGATGTTCGCCCAGTCGTTGTCGAGCCAGAAGCACCAGGGGTTCACCTCGGCCGAGACCGTGCGCCCCGCGGCCTTCGCGGCACGCAGCATCTCGACGACGCGCTTCGTCTGCGTGTGCAGGAGGTGAAGCCGCACGCCGGTCGCCTCCTGCATCCGGAGGAGCGTCGCGACCGCCGTGTCCCAGATGACGCCGTCGTCGTGTGCATATGCCCTCGCGTAGGCGCGGAAATCGCGCTCACCGCGCGCCCAGTACTCCTTCTCGATCGCGTCCATGAGCGACTGGTCGTGCGGGTGGATCATCAGCGGCAGTCCCGTCTTCTTCACGGCCTGCATGCGCTTGTAGAGCTCGCCGTGCTCGTGCAGCCCGATGCCGGGCATGTGCGGATACGACCTGCCCGTGTCGACGACCATGAAGATCTTGAACGCGAGGATCCCGCGCTCCGCGAGCTTCGGGATCTCGTCGAGCTGCACACCCGACGCGTTCACGTTCCAGTCGATCATCGCTCGCTCGCGATAGATCTCGATCATCCCGTCGAGGTTCTGCGCGGTCGTCGGCGGCGGGCTGACGTTCGGCATCGCGACCGAAACGGTCACGCCGCCGGCGGCGCACTGCCGGCCGATGTGCGCCAGGTCCTCCTTGTGCGCGAACCCAGGCTCGCGGTGGTGTGAATGCATGTCGATGACGCCGGGCAGCGCAACGAGATCGGACGCGTCGATCTCTCGTCGACCCTTGGCGATCGAACCGGGCTGCGCGATCTGGGCGATCCGCTGGCCATCGATCGCGATGTCCACGCGCCGAACGCCCTCCTCCAGCACGGCGCTCGCTCCGCGGATGACGATGTCGTTGCTCATCTCACTCCCCTGACCGGACCTCGATGCTGTCATCGCGCAGCACCAGCGTGCGCAGCCAATCCACCATCATCGGGATCACCTCGCCGGCGTACTGCTTGTAGGCCTCGTAGTGCGTCGTGTTTCGCTGGATCACGAGCTTCTTCGGGGACGGGGCGGCGGCGAAGAGCCGCTCCGCGTGGTCGGTCGGCGTGACCGCGTCGTCGGCGACGCCGATGACCATGAGCCCGCGCACCTGCGCGGCATGGTCGAGCGGACGGTACTCGAGGATGCCCTGTGCCGAGGCGAGGGGAACCGCCGTCGGGATGCGTCCGTCCACGTCGGACTTGACGCCACTCGAGCGGCGCTCGGGTGTCTCGACCATGATCCCCTCCCGGGGGTGGACGGTCTTCCCGGTGCCCGTGCCGGCGCGCTCGCGCCGATCGGCCTCGACGCTCGCGAGGAACGCGATCCACTCGTGCTCCTGCCGCATGCGGTGCAGCCAATCGCGGCCGTCCGCGACCGGCACCTGGCTGATCGTCGCGCGCATCTCGGGCTCGAGCGCCGCGACGACGACGGCGTTCCCGCCGCCCGTGCCACCGCTGCCGAAGATCGCACCACGCTTCGGATCGATGTCGTCACGGCCGCGCATGTACGCGATCGCGTTCCGCCAGTCGGCGACCTGCCACTGCGGCGACAGCGTCCCGCGGTCGCCATCCGACGCCCCGAACCCGCGGTAGTCGAAGATCAGCACCGCGAAGCCCGCGTCGGTGAATGCCCGGTGGTAGGGCTGATAGAGCTTCGCGTCGGCCAGCCCCATCCAACCGGGTCCCTGGACGATGAACGGAGGGCGGCCGTTCGGCGCGTCGGGACGGTGAAGGAAGCCGCGAAGCCGCACACCGTCGCTGAAGAACTCCACCTCATCCGTCCGCACGCATTCGCTTATACATGGAGAGCGGCGCCGACGCATTCGCGAGCGAGAGGAACAGCACGACATGACCGACTTCTATCAGGAGTGGCTCGCGCAGAGCGACACGGTCGACCAGGCCATGCGCCGGGCGAAGATCGTGTCGCACGAGCGCGAGCTCGAGTGGATCGAGACCCCACAGGACGCGCGATGCGCGATCGTCGTCGGTCGCGCGGCCGGCTTCCAGACCTCAGGCACGACCCTCATGAAGTGCGAGATCCCCGCTGGCTGGCACACCGGTCGCCACGCGCACGGCGAGGAGGCGATCCACATCCTGACGGGCGCGGGCTTCGCCGTGATCGACGGCGCGCGCTACGACTGGAAGCCCGGCACGACGCTGCACGTCCCCTATCGAGCCGAGCACCAGCTCGTGAATACGAGCCGGGACGGCGCTGTGTATCTCGCCGCCCACACCATCGAGCTCGATCTGGCCACGAAGCTCGGACGTCTGGTCCAGGGCGAAGAGAAGGGGAAGGACGACGGCACGCCCGCAGAGCGACATCCCACGCAGACGTCGCAGTTCGCGCCGGACGGCCGGCGCATCGCGCTGCACCTCGAGGA
>JBIOUD010000126.1:0-15857 GCA_044866725.1 Candidatus Limnocylindria bacterium
TCACCGGCGCAGGCTGCAACGCGACGGCGACGATCCTCGCGTTGCTCCCGCTCTTCGCCGCGGACGTGGTCGACCGCACGCGACCGGTCGTCGTCGAGTGCAAGGTCGGCTCGAGCGAGGGTGGGCGGGAGCCCTCCGAGGACTCGCACCACCCCGAGCGCGTCGGCGTCGTGCGCTCGTTCCGGCCCGTCGGCCACCGCCACACCGCGGAGGCCGAGCAGGAGCTCACGCTCGGCGGCGCGCGTCCACGCGTCGATCTCTCGGTCACCGCAGTGGAGCTGGTCCGCGGCGTCCTCGCGACTGCGCACGTCTACGTGAAGGGGCCCGTCGAGGACAAGGACATCTGGAAGATCTACCGGCAGCGCTACGCGACGGAGCCGTTCGTGCGGATCGTCAAGGAGCGCAGCGGCATCTTCCGCTACCCGGAGCCGAAGCTCCTCGCGGGCACGAACTTCGCCGATGTCGGCTTCGCCGTCGACCCGCGCGGCGACCGGGTCGTCGCGCTCTGCGCCATCGACAACCTCATGAAGGGCGCGGCCGGCAACGGCGTGCAGGCGATGAACGTCGCGCTCGGCCTCGACGAGACCGCCGGCCTCGGGTTCGTCGGGCTGCATCCGTGAGCCCCTGGCCGTGATCGCTTTGTCCGAGATCGGCTTTTAGGCGGCCGGCAGCACCACCCGCGCCGAGCCACCGCACTCGGCCACGACCCGGTCCGCGGCCGCTCGCCCGTCGCCGTCGCGCGCGAGCAGGAGCACGCTCCCGCCGAATCCGCCCCCGAACAGACGCGCGCCGTAGACGCGCGCGTCACGCTGCGCGGCGGCGACGATCGCGTCGATCTCGGGCAGCGAGACCTCGAAGTCGTCGCGCAGGGATGCGTGCGCGTCGCTCAGGATCGCGCCGAGCGTGGGCGCTTCGCCGCCCTCGATCGCGTTCAGCGCCGCGAGCACTCTCGCGTTCTCGGTGAGCACGTGGCGCACGCGCCGCGCCAGCGTCGGCTCGAGCCGTCCGAGGTCGCTCGCGTCTATGACATCGCGCAACGTCGCGACGCCGAGCGCGCGGGCCGCCTTCTCGCACTCCGCGCGTCGCTCGTTGTACCCGCCGGTCGCGTGGTCGTGACGGATGCCCGAGTCGATGACCGCGATCTCGGCGTCGAGGTCGCCGAGCGGAACCGGCCGCATGTCCCCGTCGCGCGTATCGATGAACAGCGCCTCGCCCTCACGGCCGAGGCTGCACACGAGCTGGTCCATCGTGCCGACCCGGGCACCGACAAATGTGGCCTCGGACTCGTGGGCGACATGCGCGATCTGGCGATCGTCGATCGCGAGACCGAACGCCTCGCGGAGCGCACGCGCGGTCGCGACGGCGAGCGCCGCGCTCGACGCGAGGCCCGCGCCGACCGGCACATCCGATCGGACGAGCGCATCGAATCCGCGTAGCTCATGTCCTTGCCTCGCCAGTACGTCAACGACACCGATGAGGTGATCGGACCAATCACGGTGCGGCGTTCGCGCATCGAACGACGTCTCGACGTGTCGCGTGCCCGCCGCATCCGAGCGGAGCGCGATGACGCGATCCGTCCGCGTGCGGATCGCGACGACGGTGCGCTGCGCGATCAGGGTGGGGAGGACGAGGCCGCCGTTGTAGTCCGTGTGCTCGCCGACCAAGTTCACGCGGCCGTGCGCCGCGCCATCACCGTCCACTTCGCCGCCCAAGATAGCCGTCGCGACGGTAGGCTCTGCGAAATGCCACTCCGTGCTGTGATCAAGGCCGGCGGGTCGAAGGGCGTCGATCGCGATTCGGTCGCGGACCTCGTCGCGAGCGTCGCGCGCCAGGACGAGATCGTGCTCGTGCACGGCGCGTCGGCCGAGACGGACCGCCTCGCCGCCGCGCTCGGCGTGCCACAGGAGCAGATCGCCTCTCCCTCGGGGCACGTCAGCAGGCGAACGGACCGCCGTACGCTCGAGGTATTCGCCATGGCGGCGCTCGGCGTCGAGAACTTCCAGTACGTCGAGAAGCTCCAGCAGCGGGGGATCGACGCCGTCGGGCTCTCGGGGCTCTCCGGAAGGCTCATGGTCGGGAAGAAGAAGGATGTCCGCTCGGTGAAGAACGGGAAGACGCTGATCCTGCGTGACGACTACACCGGGACGGTCGAGGCGATCAACCTTCCGCTGCTCACGCAGTTCATCGGGCCGGGACGGGTCCCGGTCATCGCGCCGCTCGCGCTCTCGACAGACAACGAAGCGCTGAACGTCGACGGCGACCGCGTCGCGGCGCGCATCGCGGTGGCGATCGACGCGGACGCGCTGCTGATCCTCACGAACGTGCCCGGTCTGCTACGGGACATCGATGACCCGTCCTCGCTCGTCGCAGAGACGACGCTCGAGGAGGCGGAGACGCTCGCCCAGGGGCGGATGAAGAAGAAGATCCTCGCGGCGCGCGAAGCGCTCGAGGCGGGCGTCGACGAGGTCGTGATCCGTTCTGCGGCCGGTGATCCCGCGGTCCGCACGGTGATCCGGGCGTGAGCGTCGAACGGAAGTCGTCGGTCTCGCGCGAGGACGCGCATACCTCTGGGCTCTACACGAAGCGGCCCGCCGTCATCGTGCGCGGCGAGGGCGCGGTCCTCTACGACGAGGAGGGCCGCGAGTACATCGACTGCGTGGGTGGGCAGGGCGTCGCGAGCCTCGGTCACGGGAACCGCGCCGTCGCGGAGGCTCTCGCCGCACAGGCGCTCACGCTCGCGACCTGCACCGAGCTCTTCTATAACGACCGCCGCGCCGAGCTGTACGACCTGCTCAGCGGCCTGCTCCCGCGCGAGCTCGACCGCTTCTTCCTGTGCAACAGCGGCACCGAGGCGGTCGAGGGCGCGCTGAAGTTCGCGCGCATGTCGACGAAACGCCAGGGCGTCGTCGCGACGATGCGCGGCTTCCACGGCAAGACCATGGGCGCGCTCGCCGCGACGTGGGGGCCGGAGTACCGCGACGCGCTCGGCGGCCCGGCGCTGTTCCCCGGCGTCACGCACGTCGCCTTCAACAAGACCGAGGCGCTCGACGCGGCGATCACGCGCGACACCGCCGCGTTCATCCTCGAGCTCGTCCAGGGCGAGGGTGGCGTGCGCCCGGCGACGCGCGAGTTCGTCGCGGAGGCCGCGCGCCTCTGCCGCGAGCGCGGCGCGCTCCTCGTCATCGACGAGGTGCAGACCGGGTTCTGCCGGACCGGGACGTTCTTGGCCCTCGAGCAGTACGGGGTGGTGCCGGACCTCCTCTGCCTGGCGAAGGCGATCGCCGGCGGCCTGCCGATGGGCGCGATCGCGTTCTCGCGTGCGGTCGGCGATCTCCCGAAGCGCAGCCACTCGACGACGTTCGGCGGCAACCCGCTCGCGTGCGCGGCCGCGATCGCGGCGATCGGTGAGATGCGGCGTCTCGACCTCGCGACCGCGGCGCGCGACCGCGGCGCGCAGCTCGTGTCCGGACTTCGCGGCATCGCGAGCGACAAGGTGCGCGAGGTCCGCGGTCTCGGCCTCATTGTCGGCATCGAGCTGAAGGAGAACGCCGGCCCGACGATCAAGGCGCTGCAGGACGCCGGCGTGCTCACGCTCGGCGCGGGTCCGACGGTCGTGCGCTACCTGCCGCCGCTCGTCATCACGGCGTCGCAGGTCGATCGCGTGATCGCGGCCACGCGCACGGTGCTCGCATGAAGCCGGTCGAGTGAGGAGCGGGTCTCCCGCGACAAACTAGACTCGACGTATGGCGACCGCTCCAGCGCTCCCCGGTGGATTCGAGCTTCCCCTCGAGCCGCGCCTCCCGCGCCTCGGTTCGGTCGACGCGGTCGGCCTCGAGGAGCGGGCCGCGACGCTTGCGAAGCGCTCGATCAAGAAGGCCTCGAAGGTGTTCGCGCTCGAGCTCGCGATCCGGGCGATGGACCTCACGACGCTCGAGGGCGCGGACACGCCGGGCAAGGTCGCGGCGCTCGCGACGAAAGGCGTGCGGCCTGACCCGACCGACCCGAGCATCCCGTCGGTCGCGGCGATCTGCGTTTACCCGAACCTCGTACCCGCGGCGCTCGAGCGCACGAAGGGCACGACCGTGAAGGTCGCGTCCGTCGCGACCGCCTTCCCGTCGGGGCAGTCATCGCTCGACGTGAAGCTCGAGGAGACGCGCGAGGTCGTCGCGATGGGCGTGCACGAAGTCGACATGGTCATCGACCGCGGCGCGTTCCTCTCCGGCCGGTACGCGCAGGTGTACGACGAGATCGTCCGCGTGAAGGAGGTGTGCGGCACCAAGGCGCACCTCAAGGTGATCATCGAGAGCGGTGAGCTCGGCACGTACGACAACGTGCGCCGCGCTTCGCTCCTCGCGATCGCCGGCGGTGCGGACTTCATCAAGACGTCCACCGGCAAGGCCGCGACGAACGCGACGCTCCCCATCGCGCTCTGCATGCTCGAGGTCATCCGCGACGTGTACGAGGAGACCGGGCGCGTCGTCGGCATGAAGGTCGCGGGCGGCGTCCGTCAGGCGAAGCAGGCCGTGCAGTACCTCGTACAGGTGCACGAGACGCTCGGCGTCGCCTGGCTCACCCCCGACCGCTACCGGATCGGCGCGTCAACGCTCCTCAACGACGTGCTCATGCAGCTGCGCAAGGAGCGCACCGGCCGCTACCAGAACCCGGACTACTTCACCGTTGATTAGCCGACGCCGATGACGGATATCAAGGAAGCGCCGAAGGCTCCAGCGAAGCGCTCGGACAAGGCGCCGATCGTCTCGTCGTGGGAGTACGCGCCGGCGCCCGAGGCGAAGGACCTCGTGAAGATCGCCGACCGCTACGGGCTCTTCATCGGCGGGAAGTTCGTCGAGCCGCTCAGCAAGCAGCGATACACGACGATCGACCCGTCGCGCGAGGAGCCGCTCTCCGAGATCGCGCAGGCCGGCAAGGCCGACGTCGCGAAGGCGGTGGCGGCGGCGCGGGCCGCGCATCCGAAGTGGGGCAAGCTCAAGCCCTCAGAGCGCGCGAAGTACCTCTTCCGCATCGCGCGCATCCTCCAGGAACGCGCGCGCGAGTTCGCGGTGCTCGAGTCGCGCAACGGCGGCAAGCCGATCCGCGAGTCGCGCGACGTCGACCTCCCGCTGGCCGCGGCGCACTTCTTCTACTACGCGGGGTGGGCCGACAAGCTGGAGTACGCGTTCCCGAATCGGAGGCCGCGTCCGATCGGCGTCGCCGGTCAGATCATCCCGTGGAACTTCCCGCTGCTCATGCTCGCGTGGAAGATCGCGCCGGCGCTCGCGGCCGGGAACACGGTCGTGCTGAAACCCGCGGAGACGACGCCGCTCTCGGCGCTCCTTTTCTGCGACGTCGTGCGGCAGGCGGAGCTCCCGCCGGGCGTCGTGAACATCATCACCGGCGACGGCCGCACCGGCGCGGAGCTCGTGTCGCACAAGGACGTGAACAAGATCGCCTTCACTGGTTCGACCGAGGTGGGAAAGGCGATCCAGCGCGCGGTCGCGGGCACCGGCAAGCGGCTCACGCTCGAGCTCGGCGGAAAGGCCGCGAACATCGTCTTCGACGACGCGCCGCTCGACCAGGCCGTCGAGGGCATCGTGAACGGCATCTACTTCAACCAGGGCCACGTGTGCTGCGCCGGATCGCGGCTCTTCGTGCAGGAGTCGATCTACGAGGCGGTCGTGTCGAAGCTGAAGCGCCGTATGGCGACGCTCCGCGTCGGCGATCCGCTCGACAAGAACACCGACGTCGGCGCGATCAACTCGAAGATGCAGCTCGACAAGATCGCCTCGCTCGTGCAGTCCGGCGTCGAGGAAGGCGCGGAGATCTATCAGCCGCCGTGCGTGCTGCCGGAGCGCGGCTACTGGTTCGTGCCGACGGTCTTCACGAACGTCGCGCAGAGCTACCGCATCGCGCAGGAGGAGATCTTCGGCCCGGTGCTCTCGGTGCTCACGTTCCGCACGCCCGACGAGGCGATCGAGAAGGCGAACAACACCCCGTACGGGCTCTCCGCCGGCGTGTGGACCGAGAAGGGCTCGCGCATCCTCTCGATGGCGCAGCGGCTCAAGGCCGGCGTCGTCTGGGCGAACACCTACAACCGCTTCGACCCCGCGTCGCCGTTCGGCGGCTACAAGGAATCCGGCTTCGGTCGGGAGGGCGGGCGGCACGGCCTCGAGCCGTACCTCGCGTTCGACGAAGCATGACGCGGCTGCAGATCAAGAAGACCTACAAGCTCTACATCGGCGGCGCGTTCCCGCGCTCCGAGTCCGGGCGCACGATCGTCGTCGAGGGCGCGAACATCGCGCGCGCATCGCGCAAGGACCTGCGCGACGCGGTGCGCATCGCGCGCCAGGCCGGCACTGGATGGGCGAACGCGACGGCGTACAACCGGGGGCAGGTCATCTACCGCCTCGCGGAGATGATGGAAGACCGCCGTGCGGCGCTCGCGGCGACGTGCGCCGGCGCGGCCGAGGTGGACCGGGCGATCGACCGCGTCGTCTGGTACGCGGGCTGGGCCGACAAGCTCGCGCAGGTCGTCGGCTCGGCGAACGCGGTCGCGGGACCGTACTTCAACTTCACGATCCCCGAGCCGACCGGCGTCGTCGGGATCATCGCGCCGGAGCCGGCGCTCCTCGGTCTCATCTCGCGTCTCGCGCCGGCGCTCGTCGGCGGCAACACCGTGGTCGTCATCGCATCGGAGGCGCACCCGCTCGCGGCGATCGAGTTCGCTGAATGCGTGGCGACGGCCGACGTGCCCTCCGGCGTCGTGAACATCCTCACCGGCCTGCGCTCGGAGCTCGCGCCGGTGCTCGCCTCGCACATGGATGTGAACGCCCTCGATGTATCCGGCGCCGACGGGCAGGCC
Organism: Candidatus Limnocylindria bacterium; assembly: GCA_044866725.1. Classification (GTDB taxonomy): domain Bacteria; phylum Chloroflexota; class Limnocylindria; order P2-11E; family P2-11E; genus CF-39. Next base: position 6,860 of record JBIOUD010000126.1, read on the forward strand.
GCGGAGCTCGAGAAGCTCGGCGCAGAGAACGTGAAACGCATCGTGCGCGGCGACGCCGATCGCGAGTCGCCCTACGAGATCTCCGCGCTCCTGGAGCTGAAGACCGTCTGGCATCCGATCGGGATGTAGGTGATCGTCCTCGCTTCGCGATGTCCGACCGTCCTGCTGCTTCGCCTGCGGCTCCGCAGTAGGTGATCGTCCCTCGCTTCGCGATGTCCGACCGTCCTGCTGCTTCGCCTGCGGCTCCGCAGTAGCGCTTTGTCCCCAGAAGACCTCGAGCTCGTCCGCGGTCTCGTCGAGATCCCCAGCGTCTCTCGACAGGAAGGCGAGGCCGTCGAGTGGCTCGTCGCGCGCATGGCAGAACGCGGCTTCCGCGCATCGGTCGACGACGCCGGCAACGCGGTCGGTGAGATCGGCGATGGCCCGCGTCACGTCGTACTCCTCGGCCACATCGACACGGTGCCCGGCGAGATCCCGGTGCGCATCGAGAACGACGAGCTCGTCGGACGCGGAGCGGTCGACGCGAAAGGACCGCTCGCGGCGTTCGTGTGCGCGGCGACGCGACCGATCCCTGGCGTGAAGATCACGGTCGTCGGCGCCGTCGAGGAGGAATCTCCGACGAGTAAGGGCGCGCGCTATCGCGCGAAGAAGGCCGCGCCGGACTGGTGCGTCATCGGCGAGCCGTCGGGTTGGGATGCCCTCACCATCGGCTACAAGGGTCGCCTCGGCGCGCGCATCTCGCTCGCGCGCCAGATGCGCCACGGTGCGGCGCCGGGCGCGACGCTCGCGGAGGAGGCGCTCGCGCTGTGGGAGCGGATCCGCTCCGCGGGTGACGCGCGCACGCCGGATGCGACTGGCTTCGCGAAGCTCGATTGCCGACTCGAAGGCATCACCACTGCGACCGGCGACGGCCTCCTTGAGCGCGCCGAGCTGCGCGTCGGATACCGCGTACCGCCCGGTCTCACGACGCGCGAGCTCTCAGACGAGCTGACAGGGATCTGCCGCTCGTACAAGGGCGAGGCCCGACTGAACATCGAGCCGCAGGCGGTCGAGGAGCCCGTGCGCACGTCCCGCTCGACACCGCTCGCACGCGCGTTTGTAACGGGGATCGCGTCCGCTGGCGGTGAGGCGACGTTCAAGGTGAAGAGCGGGACATCGGACATGAACATCCTGAGTCCCGCGTGGGGCTGTCCGATGGTCGCGTACGGCCCCGGCGACTCGAAGTACGACCACACCCCGATGGAGCGGCTGGCGTTATCCGACTATCAACGCGCGATCACTGTCCTCCGGACGGTGCTCGAGCGGGCCGCAGGGGCCTGAGCTCGGCCAAACAAGCGATTGTCCGGCCTAGAATCTGACCTCAGCCCGCGGAGGCGCGGGGTGGAGGCGGGAAGAAGGGTGCTCAACCGGCTGCTCGCGAAGCGGCAGACACGCGCCCGCGCGGTCATCGCTGGCATCGCCGCGATCGCGGTGCTGCTCGGGGCCGTCTTCCAGCTCACCGAAGCGCTCGACACCACGCTCCAGGCCGCGGTCTACGACCGCGCGCTCGCGCTGTCGCCGGCCGAGGTGCGCAACCAGGTCACGATCGTGGCGCTCGACGATCCGACGATCGCAAAGTACGGCGTCTACCCACTTCCGCGGCGCGCGTACGCGGACATGCTGCGCGCGCTCCGACCGCTGAGTCCGACGACGGTGGCGTTCGACGTCTCGTTCTACGACCGCTCGCCCAGCGCGACCGACGACGCCGAGCTCGCGACGGCGATCCGCGAGTCGGGGAACGTGATCCTCGCGATGCAGGGCGTCCAGGAGAAGGGCTTCGGCGATCACACGACGCAGTACGCGAGCCTCCAGCTGCCGATCCCCGAGCTGCGCGGCGCCGCCGCCGGCCTCGGCGCGGTGAACATCCGGCAGGATCCCGATCACGTCGTGCGCGATAGCCCGCTCGCGATCGAAGGCCCTGACGGCACGAAGTACTACGGCCTGCCGCTCGTCGCCGCGTCGCGTCAGGTGCGCGGCGATCTCGCGAAGGTCCGCATCGTGAACGACCGCTTCATCCTGCCGACGCCGCTCGGCGACCGGACGCTCCCCATCAACCGCGCCGGCGGGATGGCGATCTACTACGCCGCGCCGCCCGCGACGCCGACGTACGCGCAGTCGTCGCCGTGCTCTGTCTCGGGCGAGTTCTGCGTCGTCTCGCTGAAGGATGTTGTCGCGGGGACCGTGCCGCGGAGCCTCATCACCGGGCGGACCGTGTTCGTTGGCGCGCACTCGATCTCGGCGGTCCCCGACGACTACCCGGTGCCGCACGCGCCGGGGCAGAAGATGTTCGGGGTCGAGATCTGGGCGAATACGGCGCAGTCCATCTTCACGAACCGCTACCCGGTTCTGAAGCAGGGCTTCCTCACGACCCTCACCGAGCTGCTGATCATCACGTTGCTCGGGCTCTACCTCATCGTCCGCTGGCACCTCCGCGGGTTCCTCTACGCGCTTGGCATCTTGGGCGTTTTCATCGGCGGGACCTACGTGCTGTTCGGTCTGCAGACGAGCGGCGATATCGGGAACGGCCCCGTCGAAGTGCCCTCGATCGGCTACGTCGTCCCGTCGATGTTCTGGTGGGTCATTGCGCTCGGCTACCTCCTCGTCGAGGAGCGTCAGGCGGTGACGCGCACGCAGAGCACCTTCGGACGCTTCGTCACGCCGTCCGTCGCGCGCACGATCATGGAGAAAGAGGAGTCGGGCCAGCTCGGCCTCGGCGGCGAAGACCGTCAGGTCACGGTCCTGTTCGGCGACATCCGTGGCTTCACGACGATGTCCGAAGGGATGGCGCCGGCGACGCTCCTCGGTCACCTGAACCGCTACTTCGAGGGCATGGTCGAGGTGGTGAACCGCTTCTCAGGGACCGTGAACAAGTACAACGGTGACAACATCATGGTCATCTGGAACGCGCCGATCGAAGTGGAGGACCACGCCAAGAAGGCGGTCGAGTGCGCCCTCGAGATGCAGAGTTGGATCCAGTCGGAGCGCGGGAAGGGCGGCCCGGACGTGTCGTTCGGCTTCGGCATCAACACCGGCTCCGTCGTTGCGGGCTTCCTCGGGGCCAAAGGCCGGATGGAGTACACCGTCATCGGTGACAGCGCCAACGTCGCCTCGCGGCTCACGTCCTCGGACATCGCGCGCCGCGACCAGGTGGCCTGCAGCGCTGAGACGCTCAAGGCCTTGGGTGACGACGTCGACTTCATCGACCTCGGGGCGATCCAGGTGAAGGGCCGCGCCGAGCCGGTGCAGTGCTTCCAGATCAACCGCTTCGGCGCGACGTCGAACCCCAACCCGGCGCCGCCGCCGGAGGCCCGGGTCACGAGGGCGGCCGTGGCGGGGTATCACTAGGTGGTGATCGATCGCGAGGACGACAAGGTCGCCCTCATCCGGATGAAGCTCACGCACCTCTCGGTCGCGCGCGACCGCGACAGCTACCTGCGCGGCCTCGTCGATCTGTGCTCGCAGGCGGTCGATGCGGAGCGATGCACCGTCTACGTCGTCGACCAGCAGCGGCACGAGCTCCGCGCGAAGGTCGCCCAGCGCACGCAGACCGAGATCCGCCTGCCGATCGGTCAGGGTCTGGCGGGTCAGGTGGCGCTCACGGGCGAGACGATCAACGTGCCCGACGCGTACGCGGACGCGCGCTTCGATCGGAACATCGACCTGCGCACCGGCTTCCGCACGCTCAACATGCTCGTCGTCCCGGTGTGGGGCAAGACCGGGCCGGTCGGCGTCATCCAGGCGCTCAACAAGCGCGACGGGACGTTCGAGCGGCGCGATCAGATGCTTCTCGAGCAGGTCGCCGAGACGGTCGGCCCGATGCTTGAGAAGATCTCCGTCACGTGAGCGAACAGGGCAAGAGCGAGCGCCGCGTGCGCGAGCGGCGCACCGCCGAGCGCCGCGACGCGGAGCGACGCGAGCGGACCGATCGCCGCAGCGCCGGCCAGCGCCTGGACGTCATCCTCGACATCACGCGCCAGCTCATGTCCGTCACCGACCTCGACGCCCTGCTCCATCAGATGGCCGAGGCGACCGCTGCACTCCTCGCCGCGGATCGCGCGACGATCTTCGTCGTCGACCGCGACCGGAGCGAGCTCTGGTCGCGCGTCGCGCTCGGCGCGGGCGAGATCCGCTTTCCCGTCGGCGTCGGGATCGCCGGCAGCGTCGCCCAGACGGGAGAGACGATCAACATCGCCGACGCCTACGACGACCCGCGTTTCAACCCGGAGCCCGACCGGCTCTCCGGGTACCACACGAAGAGCCTGCTCACGTTCCCGATGAAGGGCAACAGTGGCCGCGTCATCGGTGTCTTCCAGGTCGTGAACAAACATGGCGGTGGTCCGTTCACGGTCGCCGACGAGGACCTCCTCGCCTCTCTCGGCGCGTCGGCGGCGGTCGCGGTCGAGAACGCGCAGCTCGTCGCCGAGCAGAAGCGCCTGTGGCAGAGCCTCATCGAGACGCTCGCGCTGACGATCGACGCGCGCGACCAGCAGACCGCCGGTCACAGCAGCGCGTCACGCAGTACGCGGCGGTCATCGGCGAGCAGTTGGGCTGGCGTGGCAGTGACCTCGACAAGCTCGAGGCCGCCGCGCTCCTCCACGACTACGGGAAGATCGCCGTCCGCGACCAGTTCCTGCAGAAGCCGGGCAAGCTCGACGAGGCGGAGTTCGCGTACATGCGGGCGCATGCCGAGAAGACCGGCGAGTTCCTCGCGCACCTGCGGTTCCCGCTGGACATGCGCGACGTGCCTCTCATCGCCGCGCAGCACCACGAGCGGATGGACGGCAAGGGGTACCCGAGCGGTCTGAACGCGGACCAGATCCACGTCGGCGCGCGCATCGTCGCAGCGGCCGACGTCTTCGACGCGCTCACGGCGCCGCGTTACTACAAACCCGCGTACTCGATCGAGAAGACGCTCGAGCTGATGGATGGCATGAGCGGCGAGCATCTCGATCCGACGGTCATGCAGGCGCTGCGCGCGGCGCTGCCGAAGCTGACCGCGAAGCTCGAAGAGCTGAAGGGCACCTGGCCCAAGCCCGGCGACCAGGGCATGGGCAGCATCACGGAGGCGGCGGGCGCGGTCTCGGAGCGCGACCAGGCGAAGATCCCGGCGACCTCGTAGATGCACATCCGCTTCTGGGGCACGCGCGGCTCGATCCCGACCCCCGGTCCAACGACGGTGCGCTACGGCGGCAACACCTCGTGCGTCGAGGTACGTGACGCGACCGGCACACTTCTCGTGCTCGACGCTGGCACCGGCCTCCGCGAGCTCGGCGTCGCGCTCATGAATGGCAACGGCGCCCGGCCGTTCTCGATCGACCTGCTCCTCTCGCATCTGCATTGGGATCACATCCAGGGCATCCCCTTCTTCCGCCCCGCGTACGACCCGAACAGCATGCTGCGCATCCGCGGGCCGAAGCAGTCGCGCCCGATGAAGGAGCTGCTCGGGATGGGCATGGATGACCCGTTCTTCCCTGTCGATCTCGACGATCTGCCGGCGAAGCTCGAGATCGGTGAGCTCGAGCACCTGTCCGACGAGAAGATCGGGAAGTTCCGCGTCCGGTCGGCGCACCTCTACCACCCGGCGCCAGCGCTCGCATACCGCGTCGAGGCCGACGGACGCTCGCTCGTGTACGCGACGGACACCGAGGACCCGTTCAGCGGAAAGGTCAATCCGGTCGTCGAGCTCGCGGAGGGCGCGGACACGCTCATCCACGACGCGCAGTTCCTGAAGAGCGACTTCAAGCCCACCTGGGGACACTCGACCATCGAGTCAGCGATCGACGTCGCGGCCAGGGCGAAGGTGAAGCGTCTTGTCCTCTACCACCACGACCCCGATCGGAGTGATGACGCGCTGGACCACATCGGCCGCGATGCGCAGCGCGCCGGCCGCGAGCGCCTGCCAGGTCTCGAGGTCGTTGTCGCCCGTGAGGGTCTTGAGCTCGAGGTCTAAGGCGTTCGGCGGGGACGCCCGGCTCTAGTGAGGGAAGGCGATCCCGATCGCGTCGACCGGCTGGAACGCTCCGTTCGAGGACAGCACGACGAGGAGCAGCGTCAGTAGCAGGAGCGCCGTCGCGGCGACCAGGCCCGACGCGCGGCTCGCGCCATCCACGTCTTGTCTCTGCGAACGGTCCATCGCCTCACTCGAATGCAGCCGTCGTGCCGCCGCGGCGCGCCGCGGCGGGCAAGCGTGCGATGCGCGCGTAGAGTGACCTGAGGAAGTTCAGCAGGGGAGTGCTCACATGAACGCGCTGGAGACGGTCGACAAGGCGAAGGATGCGCTCACGGTGCGGAGGGTCTACGGCGATCCGTACCAGGAGGAAGGCCTCACGGTGATCCCGGCCGCGACGGTGATGGGCGGTGGCGGCGGTGGCGGCGACACCATGGGCAACGGCGGCGCCGGCTTCGGCCTTGCTGCACGACCCGTCGGCGCGTGGGTCATCAAGGATGGCGACGCGCGCTGGCGGCCGGCGCTCGATCTGAATCGCGTGATCTTCTTCGGCCAGATCGTGGCGATCGTCGCGCTGTTCACGATGCGCTCGATCGCGAAGACGATCGCGAAGCGCTAAGCGGCGGCCGCCTCTCCGTGGGCGGCCATACCGGTCGCGGCCTCGGCGAAGAGCTCCTCGTACTGGTCGGCCATGAGGTCGAACTCGAAGCGGTCCAGCGCCTGCTCGCGTATCGCGACACGGTCCAAGCAGCGTGCGATCGGGATCGCCGTGGCGAGGCCCTCCTCGTCCCCGGCTGACACGAGCACGCCGCCCTGGCCCTGCGGCACGACCTCGGGGAGCGCACCGCGCTCGTAGCCGACGACGGGGCACCCCGCAGCCTGCGCCTCCGCGGCGACGAGCCCGAACGGCTCGTCCCATTCGACCGGCATGAGCGTCACCGCGGCACGCGCCATGAGCGCCCAGATCCGCTCGCGCGGGAGCGTCCGCATCACGCGCACGCCGTCGAGCAGGGGCACGATCTCGCGCGCGAAGTAGCCGCGATCGCAGACCTCACCGACGACGACCGGCTCGACGCCCGCGCGCTTCGCGGCGCGGATCGCCGCGGCCGTGCCCTTCTCGGGCGCGATCCGTCCGGCGATGAGCGCGATCGGGTCGGGCCCGGCGACGCGCACCGAGAAGTCCGGGATCGCGTTCGTGATGAGGTTCACGTCGCGCGCGCCCGCTCCGCGCCACCGGCGCTGCGAGTCGTGTGAGACGGCGACGAGCTGCTCGCGGCCGCCGATCGCCGCGCGCGTGAGCGCCTCGTCGACCGGGTTCACGTGCATCGTATGCACGATCGGGTGCCCGTTCGGCGCGAACGCCTGGGCGTCTGTCGCGTGTTGTGAGATGACGTCGGGATCCCACTGGTCGACGTGCCAGCGGAGCGTGTCGTACGTGTCCGAGCGCGCGTCGCGGAGGATCGGCGCCGTGTCCAGGCCGGCGAGGTAGCTGCCCTCGGCGCAGAACACCATGACGTCGTGGCCGCGCTCTTTCATCGCGCGGGCGAGGTCGGCGACGAGGACGTGCGCGCCGCGCGAGGTCGTGTCGCACGTCGGAGCGCAGAGCGGGGCGATGAACGCGATGCGCACTACTGGCAGCGCGCGAGGAATTCGTCGCGCAGCGCGCGGTCGGCGCGGTAACGGCCGGTCCAGGACGCCGCGCGGGTGGCGCGGTCGTCATCGAGAAGCCGCGGCCCGGCGCAGTCGTGCGACGTACGGACCACGGACGCGATGCCCGCCGGATGCACCCAGACCTGGAGCATCGACGCGATCTGCTTCTCGAGGCTCGTCTCGCCCTGCAGCGCCGCGCGCTTCACCATCTGGCGCAGCGCCGAGGGTCCGATGCGCTCCGCGGTCGGCACGTAGCCGACGTACGCCTTGCCGAAGTACGGGAGGCCGTGGCGCTCGCAGTGCGCGACGAACGTGATCGGGCCGTGGACGATCTGATTCTCCGGCGGGACCTCGCGTGCGAGCGGGAACGAGATTTCGAGCGCCATACGCGACCCACATATGCACTCGCTGTGCCTCGTCACGCGCGCGTTGCCGCTCGGTCGGCGGCTCGGCGCCTTTAGCATCGACCCGTACGCCCGGGTGGCGGAATCGGTTTACGCGATGGCCTTAGGAGCCATTGGGGCGCAAGCTCCGTGTGGGTTCGAGTCCCACCCCGGGCACAGGTCGCCGTCTCGCGCGCGGAGATAGCGACCAAGCAAGGTAAACGCCACACAAGCGGGCCCGGCGCAGCTCATGAACGAAAGTCATTCCGGCTGGGACCGATGATTCATTGCCGCCCATCGCGGGCGGGTCTATTCCGGTCCTGTGAACGAGCGCGTGCTCGTCGTGGACGACGATCGTGCGGTCCGCGAAGTGATCGTCGAGACGCTCTCGGACGCCGGATTCGACTGTGTCCAAGCCAGCGATGGCCTCTACGCGCTCGAGGTCGTGCATCGCGACGCGCCCGACGCCGTCGTGCTCGACGTCCGCATGCCGCGGCTCTCAGGCGACGAAGTCCACGACGCTCTGAGGCGAGACCCGCTCACGCGCTACACGCCGGTGATCTTCGTCTCCGCGCAGCGGGAGGCGCGCGAGACGGTCAGGCGCCTGTTCGCCGGCGCCGACTACCTCACAAAGCCGTTCAATACGGACGAGCTCACCGCACGTGTGAGCGCGGCGATCAGGCGATCGAAGCAGCTCCGCGCGCTGAATCCGCTCTCCGGCCTTCCGGGGAACGTCGCCATCAGCGCGGAGCTCACCCGGCGCCTCGCTGACGAGCCCGGCTGGGCCTGCGTCTACTGCGACATCGACCAGTTCAAGGCATTCAACGACCACTACGGCTTCGCGCGAGGAGACCAAGTGATCGTGTCGCTCGCGCACATCCTCGTCACGGCAAGCGATGCCGTTACGACCGAGCCGTTCGTCGGTCACGTCGGCGGAGATGACTTCGTGGTCATCGTCCCCGACGAGGTCGCCGAGCGG
>JBIOUD010000127.1:0-14081 GCA_044866725.1 Candidatus Limnocylindria bacterium
TCGCTCCCTCGCCTCCTAGCACTCGGCCGCGGAGCGGCCTCATCGATCCCGAGTGCGTCCGCCGTGACTTTCGCGTGAGAGACGCTCCAGACTGTTCACCGTGCCGACGCTGAAGTTCGAGAGAGAGCTCTGGGACAAAGGCCTCACCCGCGTCGTGGGCGTCGACGAGGTCGGCATGGCCGCACTCGCGGGACCGGTCGTCGCGGCGGCGTGCCTGGTCACGCCGGACACGAAGCTCATCCGCGCGGTGAAGGACTCGAAGATGCTCACGCGCATCCAGCGCGAGGAGCTCGCGTCGCTCATCCGCACGCGCGTCGTGCGAGTCGGGATCGGCGCGGCATCGGTGCGCGAGATCCACCACCTCAACATCTATCACGCCAGCCACGTCGCGATGAGCCGCGCGCTACGGCAGATCGGGGACTACGACTGGGCGATCGTCGACGGACGTCGCATCCTCGATCCGGCATTCGCGCCGGACAAGCACAGCGAGATCGTGAAGGGGGACACGAAGAGCTTCGCGATCGCCGCGGCCTCGATCATCGCGAAAGTCACGCGCGACCGGCTCATGGAGCGGCTGTCGCGCAAGTACCCGGGCTACGGGTGGGAGCACAACGCCGGTTATCCATCGATCGACCATCGGACCGCGCTCCGCGCGCACGGCCTCACGCCGCTCCACCGTCAGGACTTCGGGACCGTGAAGCTGCTCCGTGCCGTCGAGAATCAGCTCGCGCTTGCTCTCGCGGACTCGACGACGTGACCAAGTTGACATTCCTCGGCGCCAGTCCGTCTGCTAGCGTCGCCTCTCCATGACTTCCACCGTGACACGTGTGCGTGACTTCGCGCCCGCCGACTACGAGGCCTGGGTCGCCGCGAACAATCGCTGCTACCCGGACTACCCGTGGACGGTGAAGGAGATGCGCCACTACGACGACGCCTTCGACACGAAGCGCTTCTTCAAGCTGCGCTACGTCGCCGAGGTGGACGGCCGTCTCGTCGGTGGCGTCGAGTCGGGTCATCGCCCGTCGCGCTTCCATCCGGACCGGTACTCCTTCGACTTGTGGGTCGTGCCGGAAGCCCGCCGTCGCGGTCACGGCACTGCGCTGTATGAGGCGGCGATCGCCATGTTGCGCTCGCGGAACGCGCTCGCAGCGACGGGCGGCGTCAAGGAGTCGATGACCGATGGCGTCGAGTTCTTCACCAAGCGGGGCTGGCTCGAGGTGAAGCGGGACTGGGAATCGCGACTCAAGGTGGCCGGCTTCGACTTCGCGAAGTTCGCGTCCGCCGACACTCGGATCGTGAAGGAAGGTGTCACGATCGCGACGCTCGCGGACGAGCTCGCGAAGGACCCTGGCGCGATCCGGAAGGCATACGAGCTCGTCGACGTGCTCCGCGTCGACGTCCCCGCGACCGACGCGGCGACACCGGAGACGTTCGAGGAGTGGGACACGACACACGGTACAAAGTCGCCGACGTTCATCGCCGACGCGTTCTTCATCGCGATCGACCGCGACGGGCGCTATGTCGGCATGTCGAATCTGGAGCGACAGCTGGAGGATCCGACGTTCGTGTGGCAAGGTCTCACCGGCACCCGGCGCGAAGACCGTGGACGCGGGATCGCGATGGCGTTGAAGCTGCGGACCGTGAAGTACGCGCAGGGCATGGGCGTCGACCACATCAAGACGTGGAACGATCAGCGGAATCGGCCGATGCTTTCGATCAACGAGGCGATGGGCTTCGAGAAACAGCCGGCCTGGATCGCGATCGAGCTCGCGCTCCGGACGTAACGCGCGCGTAACACCGGCGTACGTCCGCTTCCGGACAAGGCACGCTTCCTGCATCCCCAACGGCAAATGGACGTGCGGACCGTCGCGGTCGACGGTTACAAGTTGCGCGTCACGACGTGGGGCCAGGGCGCTCCGCACGCGGTAATGCTGCCCGGCCTCTCGGCCGACGCGCGCGCTCTCGCACCGCAGATCCGCGCACTGCGCACGCAGATGGGGTCCGTCCACGTCATCGACCTTCCGGGTTTCGCCGTAGGCCCGGCGCTGTTCCGAAAGGACGCGACCTTCGCGAATCTCGCCCGCTACGTCGCGCACACGGTCGATGAGCTCGGCATCGAGCGCGCGACCTTCGTGGGCCACTCGCTCGGAGGCGGCGTCGCACTGCACCTCGCGCTCGCGCGCCGTGATCTCGTCGAGGGTCTCGTGCTGCTGGCGCCTGCGGCGCTCGGGCGATCGCTTCACTGGATCTACAAGCTCTACTGCCTTCCGCTCATCGGACGCGCGCTCCTGCGCCCGCAGCCGAAGGCATCGAAGCCCTTCCTGCGACATTTCCTCGTCGGCAGCGCGCGCGCTCAAGACGAGCATTTCCTGAATCTGCTCATGCGGCACAACTCGAACCGGCGCGAGCGCGCGCTCTCCGCACGCGCGATCGTCTGGGCGAACCAGCCGTCATGGTGGCGGCGATTCATCCTCATGGTCACGCCCGGCGGCGAGCAGGTGGCCTTCTCGATCGGCGACCGCATCGGCGCGATCGAGGATGTCCCGACACTCGTGCTCTGGGGCAATGAGGATCGTGTCATCTGCGCGAGCGACGCGCGTCGCTGCGCGGACCATCCGCGCGCGGAGATCCACGTCGCGCGCGGCATCGGGCACATGCTTCCGCTCGAGGCGCCGGCCTGGACGAACGCGCACATCCGGCGCTTCGTCGCCGCGGTCGCGCCCCAGCCGATGCGCGCACGGAACCCCCGTCCCGTGCTGGCCCACGCCGCCTAGTACCCCGACCGTCACGGGCGCGTCGCTGCTTCGTTTTTCTGCCGGTGAGAGGCGTCTTCGGCGCGCTCGTCGTCGTCGCGTCGCTCCTGGCAGCGGGTCGTCCCGCGGTAGCGGCCGAGACCGGTTTTCTCAGCACGTGGGTCGGGCAGGGCGCATGGCCGACGCTGGCTCCCGGTGCGACGACGAGCTACTCGGTCCAATTCAGGAACACCGGCACCGAGACGTGGCAGCGCGGCATACCGGGGAAGCAGGTGAACCTTGGCGTCGTGAGCGACGTGACGACGTTCGCGTCGCTCGGCGTCGGCTGGCTCACGCCGAACCGTCCCGCGACGACCGTCGAGGCGACCGTGCCGCCGGGCGCGATCGCGACGTTCACGTTCGCTCTGCGCGCGCCGGCGACGCAGGGTGTCTTCGACATCCCGCTGCGGCCCGTCGCCGACGGCGTGACCTGGATGGAGCATCAGGGCGTCTTCGTCCGTCTCACGAGCGACCTCGGCTACCACAGCAAGTGGGTGAGCCAGACCACGAACCCGCAGCTCGGTCCCGGTGAGACGAGCGGCGACATCACGATCACGTTCCGCAACAGCGGGACGAAGGCGTGGACGAAGGGTGTGACCGGACAACAGGCCAACCTCGGCATCCGCAACGACGATCGCACCTGGTCGTCGCTCGCCGTGAACTGGCTCGCGCCCGATCGGCCCGCCGCGCAGAACGAGGCGACGGTCGCGCCGGGCGCGACCGGTACATTCACGTTCAAGGTGCGCGCGCCCCAGGCGCCGAGCACCTACGTGCTCGCGCTGCGCCCGGTGATCGACGGCGTCACGTGGCTCGAGGACGACGGCGTCTTCGTCGCGGTAAGCGTCTCCGGCGGCGCGCGGCCGGTGCTCAACTCGTTCGTCTTCCGGTCCGGGCTGCGGAACGTGTGGGACGTCGCGTTCGCACCGGACGGCCGCCTGTTCGCGACGGAGCGCGTCGGCAACCTCCTCATCTACGCGTCGACCCAGCCCGGCGCCGTGCAGCTCGCGAACCTCGCCGTCCCCGGCGTGCGCGAGAACGGCGAGGGTGGCCTCATGAGCGTCGAGCTCGACCCGGCCTTCGCGACGAACGGCTATCTCTATCTCTGCGCGTCGCGGGACGACGGCACCTATCGCAACCAGGTGATCCGCTACATCGTCCGCGACGACACGCTCGTCTTCGATCGCTTCGTCATCCGCGACGGCATGCTCGCGAACACCATCCACAACGGCTGCCGTATCCGCTTCGGTCCCGACGGGAAGCTCTGGGTGACGATGGGCGATGCCGGGAACGGGACGAACGCGCAGAACCCGAACCGTCTCAACGGGAAGGTGCTTCGCGTGAACGGCGACGGCACGATCCCAGCTGACAACCCCATCCTTCCCGGCGCGACCGCGCGCACCGCGGTGTACACCTGGGGCAACCGCAATCCCCAAGGACTCACCTTCGAGCCTGGGAGCGGCCGTCCGTTCGAGGTGGAGCACGGCGACTCGACGCACGACGAGATCAACATCCTCGTCGCGGGCGGGAACTACGGGTACCCGACGTTCCGCGGGCCCGTGAACCGTGCGGGGTTCCTCGACCCCGCGTGGTCATCCGGCAGCGTCACGCTCGCGACGTCAGGCGGCGAGTTCCTTCGCGGTGGCCAGTGGGGCCTGTGGAGCGGATCGCTCGTCGTCGCGACGCTGAAGGAGCAGGACCTTCGCCGCTTCGAGCTCTTCGACAACATCGCCCGTCAGGCCGACGTCCTGTTCGACAACACCTGGGGCCGCCTGCGCACACCGCGCCTCGCCCCGGACGGATCGCTGTTCCTCACGACCGACAACGGCACGAACGACATGATCATCCGCGTCGAGGCGCGTCAGCCGTAAGCATCGGGCCGTGGGGTGGTGGCGGACGGTCCGTGTAGCGCGCGACAAGCGCCGCAACCTGCTGCCGACGTTCAGAGAGTGGACCGTCGGATCCTCGGCCTTGCCGGCGAGCACGTCGCGGAGCGCGAGCTCATTCGCCGCGGCTACGAAGTCGTCGCGCGGAACGTGCGGACGCGGTTCGGAGAGATCGACCTCATCGTGCGCGACCGGCGCGGCTACCTCTTCATCGAAGTGAAGACACGTCGCGCCGGCTCGTTCGTCGCTGCCGCGGAAGCGGTCGATCGCCGCAAGGCCGCACGCCTCGAGCTGCTCGCGCAGTCGTGGCTCGCGGCGTGCGGCCAGCGCGACGCCACGTGGCGCGTCGTCGTCGCGGCGCTCACGGTTCGCGCGACGGGCACGCGGGTGGAGCTCATCGACCTCGAAGCGCGCTAACGCTCGAGGGTGATGTCGAGCCCATCGACGCGCACTCGCACCCCCAACACGTCACGCGCGACGCGTAGTCTCGCGCCGTGCGGCATCCGCACCTCCTGCCATCCGGATCCGTGCACACGCAGCAGGTCGTCCCACACGACGAGGATCGGCACGCTTGGACACTCAAGAGGCTTCGGGGGCCCGGGCATGCAGAGGGGATCACCGAAGACGAATTCGCGCATGGGTCCGGCGGCGTCGTACGTGCCGATCGCATGCCGATCCGTGTCGTAGCGGGTCACGACCTCGAAGTCATACGCGGTCAGGATCGACGCTTGCCGCATATCCGTGGCACTCCCGAGATAGCTCAGCTTCTCCGTGATCCCGCGGTCGCGGCGCACGAGGTCGGTAGCCGATAGCGGTGAATCGCTGATGAGGAAGATCGCCGCGTTCGCGAGCACGACGGCTGCGACGACCCACGGGAGCGTGCGCGGCATGCGGAGGCCTCGCGCGAACGCGATCGCGCCGCGCGCGGCGATCATGCAGAGACCGGGCAGCATGCTGAAGACGTAGCCGTACTCACCGACGTGGATCGGGAGGTAGACGAGGAGCGGACTCGCGCTCCAGGCGATGAGGAACAGCACGCGACGGCGGTCCGCGAGCTCGATGTGCCGTGCCGCCGCGGAGAGCAGCGCGAGCGGGATGAACGGCGCGAGGAAGTACAGGCCGCGTCCGAGGTATCGCGCGAGCTCGTAGGCGTTCTCGCCGAGCGCGCCGAGCCCGCGTCGCCCGAACACGCTGTAGCTCTCCTCGATGAACGCGCTCTGCTGCTGGACAGCAGTGGCGAAGCGGTCGAGCCCGCCGGCGGCCAGCGCGCTCGCGACGTACCAGAGCGCCACGAACGCGGCGCCCGTCGTCGCCGCCGCGACCCAGCCGGCGAGCGGTGCGCCCCAGGCAGCGACGAGCCAGACCGGCGCGAGGAAGATCGCAAGGTCCGAGCGGAAGCCGATCGCGACGCCGACGACGGCTGACGCGACGACGAGCGCGCGTGTCCGTGCGGTGGCCGCGATCGCCGCGTGCCAGAGGGCGAGCGCGCAGACGATGGTGAGCGCAGCGAGGAGCGTGTACGGATAGGCCACGCCGGCGTACGCCCAGAAGGTCACGGCGCTCATCAGGAAGAGCGCGGCGATGATCGCGGTCCGCTCGTCGTACATGCGCCTCGCGAGCACGTAGAGCAGCGCGACAGCGAGCGCGTCGGCAATGAGCGAAACGAGCGTCATCGCGCGGTTCGCGTCACCGGGCAGCGTGTCCACCGCGCGGATCGTGAGGACGTAGTAGAGGTACCCCGGCGCTTGCGGGCGCTGCTCGAGCGGGTCGAACCGCAGGGTGGCGCGCTCGTACAGCACCGAGTCGTGCGCCCAGAGGTGCTCGGTCTGGAAGGGCAGTCGCGTGAGGAGCGTGACGGCGAAGAAGAGGAGCGCGACGCGCGCCGTCTGTCCGATCACTCACGCGTAGTCTGACGCCGGTTCTGGTACGGCGGTACCAGAACATCAGGCCATCCGCCGCGCATCGCGGACGCGCGATCGTGCCGATCCGTGAGCGCGCCGGCCAGCGTCGCGCGCGTCCCGTCATGCGCGCTCTGGGGACTTGAGGCGGCGCCCGTGACCGTCGAGGTCGACGTCGCCAACGGCCTGCCGGCGTTCACCGTTGTCGGGCTGCCCGACACGGCCGTGTCAGAAGCGCGTGAACGCGTGCGCGCCGCGATCCGGAATTCCGGATTCGAGTTCCCACTCCGTCGCGTCGTCGCGAACCTCGCACCCGCGGAGCGAAAAAAGGAGGGCACCGGGTTCGACCTCGCGATCGCTCTCGGCGTGCTGCGCGCCACCGGCCAGCTCACGAGCGACGTCGCCGCGCTCTGCCTCGGCGAGCTCGCGCTCGATGGCGCCGTGCGGCCAGTCCGTGGGGTCATGCCGCGCGTTCGGGGTGCGCTCTCCGCGGGTGTGGCCAGCGTCGTGTGCGCGGAGGACAACGCGCCCGAGGCGGCCGCCGCCGGAGCGGCAGCGATCGGCGTGCCGACGCTCCGTGCGGCCGTGGCGCATCTCTCCGGTGAAGCGCCGCGGGCTCCCGCGGCGATCCCACCGCCGGCCCCGGCCCCACGCTCGGCGATCGACCTCGCGGACATCAGCGGCCACGAGACGCCGAAGCGGGCGCTCGAGATCGCGGCCGCGGGCGGTCACAGCCTGCTCCTCGTCGGGCCGCCGGGCACAGGGAAGACGCTCCTCGCGCGAGCGCTCCCCGGGCTGCTCCCGCCGCTCGATCCGGATGAAGCCGTCGTCGCGAGCGCCGTGCACAGCGTCGCGGGACTCGTCGACCCCGCGCGCCCGCTGCTCGCGGCGCGCCCGTTCCGTTCGCCTCACCACACCGCGTCGCATCTCGCCCTGGTCGGCGGCGGGTCGCCGCCGCGTCCGGGCGAGGTGAGCCTCGCCCACACCGGGGCGCTGTTTTTGGACGAGCTCCCCGAGTTCTCGCGTCACGTCCTGGACACCTTGCGCGAGCCGCTCGAGGAAGGCTCGATCACGCTTTCGCGCGCCGCGTCGGCCGCGACGTATCCCGCACGCGTGACGCTCATCGCGGCGATGAACCCCTGCCCCTGCGGTCACGCGGGTGATCCGGCGGCCGCGTGCACGTGTCTGCCGGATGCCGTCGAGCGCTATCACGCGCGGCTCTCCGGTCCGCTGATGGACCGGATCGATCTCCGCGTCCACGTGCCGCGCCTCGCGTACGAGGACCTGCGCGTCGAGGGACGCGAGCCGTCGCTGGTCGTGCGCGACCGCGTCGCCGCGGCTCGTGACCGGATGCGCGCGCGACTCGCCGCGACCGGGCGGCGCACGAACGCGGAGCTCACCGTCGCCGAGATCCGGGAGCACTGCCGCCTCGACGACGCGGCCGATGGCCTCGCGCGCGAAGCGATGCGCTCTCGTCGGCTCTCCGCGCGCGGAGCGCATCGGACGCTGCGCGTCGCGCGCACGATCGCGGACCTCGCGGCGCGCGACCGCATCGCCGGCGAGGACGTCGCGTTCGCGTTGCTCCTTCGCGGTGCGGCGTGATCGCTGTCGTCCCGGCGGACCCCCGCTATCCATCGAGGCTCCGAGACCTCGCGCGGCCGCCGGATCCGCTCTGGATCGACGGCGACCTGACCGCGCTGGACGCGACCGCGGTCGCGATCGTCGGCACGCGCCGCATGACCGGCTATGGCGAGCGGGTCGCGCGCGAGCTCGCGACCGCCTGCGCGGCGGCGGGGATCGTCGTGATCTCGGGTCTCGCGCAGGGGATCGACAGCGCTGCGCATCGCGGCGCGCTCGACGCCGGCGGCCGCACGGTGGCCGTGCTCGGCGAGTCGATCCCGCAGACGCTGGCGACGCTTCGCGGACGGCGGCGTCCGCTCTTGCCGCGAATTCGAGCGAGCGGCGCGCTGGTGTCCGAGTACGCGGCACCGTTCGGAGCCCGTGGCTGGATGTTCGCGCAGCGCAACGCGACGATCGCGGCGCTCTCGCGGGTCGTCGTTGTCGTCGAGGCAGGGGAGCGCTCCGGTGCGCTCATCACCGCACAGCACGCGCTCGACCTCGGACGTCGCGTCTACGCGGTCCCGGGTCCGCTCGGGTCCGTCGCCTCGATCGGGACGAACGCGATCATCGCGGACCGGCGGGCCACCGCCCTCGTCTCCGCGGACCAGCTCGTTCGTGCCGCGGGCCACACGGGCGCGAGCGAGGTCGCGGCTCCGCTGACCGATCCGGTCCTCGACGCGCTCCGCGACGGGCCGCTCGGCCTCGACGAGCTGGCTCGTCGCCTGCGCGCGCCGCTCGGTCCGCTCACGCAGCGACTAGCCGTGCTGACGCTTCGTGGGCTGGTCACGACGTGCACGGATGGGAGGATCGCGCGCGTTTGACGCGGACGCTGCTCCGACATGCTCCCGACGGTGAACGACCTCCCAACCGAGCATCACGACGTAGCGTCAGCCTCCCAAGAGCGGGCGCACCTCGATCGTCCCCGACCGGGCCACGGGATGCTCCGACGCGATCCGCACGGCCTCATCCAGGTCTCGACACTCGATGATGTCGAACCCACCGACGGCCTCCTTGGTCTCGGCGAACGGACCGTCGGTGACGAGCGGCTTTCCGCCGCGAACCCGGACCGAGCGCGCACGACGCGGAGGCGCCAGCTGATCGCCGGTGATCCATGCGCCGTGCGCTTGCAGCTCGTCGAGCCAGGGGAAGCTCTCCGGCTCGGTCGCCGCGCCCGGCGCGGGTTCGGTCTGCGCGTTCATCCTCGTCGTGTCCCAGCACACCAGTAGCAGGAATCTCATCCGTTGCTCCTCTCGTCGCTCCATCGAGCGGCCACGTGTACGACGAACGTGCGCGACGCGCATCGACAAGTCGTGCCGGCGCGCCCCTGCTCACACGGTGGCACACTCGATCCATGCCCGCCGCGATGACCGCGATCCTCGACGCGCGCGGCGCGACCCGCGTGCGCTTCTCGCCGGACGGCGCCTGGCTCGCCTTCGTCACCGATCGCAGCGGCACGCCGCAGCTGTGGCGCATCCCGACCGCGGGTGGCGAGGCGCAGCGCCTGACCGACCACGATCGAGTCGGCGCGTATCGCTTCGCGCCCGATGGGCGTCGGATCGCGTACGGCGCCGACGTCGGCGGCAACGAGCGCTGGCAGATCTGGGTCGCGGACGCCGACGGTGGGAACGCGCGGAAGCTCACCGAACGTGATGACCGCATCCACCACCTGCGCGCGTGGACGACCGACGGGCGCTCGCTACTCGTGCACTCGAACGAGCGCGACGCGAAGTTCTTCGACCTCGTTGCCTACGACGCCGCGACCGGCGCCACGCGGATCCTTCATCAGTTCGACGGCACGGTGAGCGACGCGGCACCGCTCGACGACGGCTCGGTCGTCGTCACGACGAATCGTGCTCGCGGTGACGAGAACCACCTCGTCCTGCTTACTCCCGACGGTGCCTCGCGTGTGCTGACATCCGATGAGCCGCCCGCGCTGTACGACGTCGTCGGCGCGGTGCCGGGCGGTCTCGTCGTGCGGAGCGATCGCGGGCGCGACTTCGTCGGCCTCGCCACGATCCGCTTCTCGGACGGCGAGCTGCGCTGGCTGCGCTCGCCTGACCACGACATCGAGGCGGCTCGGAGCAGCGGGACGCGCGACGCGTACGCCGTCAATCGCGACGGCTTCTCCGAGATCCGCATCGTCGACGGAGACAGAGACGAGGAGATCGCCGGCCTTCCGGCCGGCTGCCTCGCGACGGATCTCATCGGCGACAGCCTCGCCTTCCACGATGGGAGCGTCGCGGTCGCGTGGGCCGCTACGATGCGCCGTCGACGATCTTCATCGCGAAAGCGGGAGGGGCGGCACGCGAGCTCGTGCCGCCGGTCATGAACGGGGTCGCCGCGACCGAGCTGCCGGAGACGACGCTGGTGTCGTGGCCGACCTTCGACGGCCGCAGGATCCCGGGCTTCCTGCTCGTGCCGCGCGGCGCGAAGCGCGAGCCGCGCCCGACGGTGATCGACATCCACGGCGGACCCGAGGGCCAGGCGCGTCCGCTCTGGAACGCGCGAACGATCGCGCTCATCGCGAACGGGTTCAACGTGCTCTGGCCGAACGTGCGTGGGTCGACCGGCTACGGGAAGGCGTACGAGGCGCTCGACGACGTGCGGTTGCGGCTCGACTCGGTGCGTGACCTCGACGCGGCGGCCGCGTGGCTGGCCGCGGAAGGCATCGCGCCGGCGGACCGGATCGGCGTCATCGGGCAGTCGTACGGCGGCTACATGGTCCTCGCGGCGGTGGCGTTCTTCCCGGAGCGCGACTGGGCCGCGGCCGTCGATGTCTACGGCATCGCGGACTTCATCTCGTTCTTCGAGCACACCGACGCGTGGCGTCGCCCGCTCCGCGCGGTGGAATACGGCGATCCGGTGAAGGACCGGGACTTCCTCGTGTCGATCTCGCCGATCACGAAGCTCGATGCGATCAAGGCGCCGCTCATGGTCATCCAGGGCGCGAACGATCCGCGCGTTCCGGCCATCCAGACCGAGGCGCTCGTGAAGACGCTCCACGGCCGCGGCCGCGAGGTCGAATACCTGCGGTACGAGGACGAGGGCCACTCGCTCGCGAAGACGAAGAACCGCGCGGACGCGTATCCGAAGGTCGTGGCGTTCTTCCAGCGTCACATGGGCGGCTGAGCCGAGCTACTTCGCGCGACCGGGTGGCCGTCCCTTTGGCGTGCCCGGAGACGGCGGCTCGACGCCGTAGATCTCCGCGAGCTCGGCGGGCATGATGCGCGCCGGATCGTGCTTGAAGATCGCCGTCGTGCGCTCCAGCGACCGCGCGACGAGCCCGCTGCAGATGAGCTGACCGTCGATCGCGAACGCGAACGAGCCGCCGGTGACGAGCGAGATCGCGATGCTCACGATCGAGATCCACCCGTACTCCGAGCCGACGCAGCTGCGCGCGAACGTCGCGGCCTGCATGCGGTCCTCCTCGGAGGCGTCGATGCGGACGACGGTGTACTGCGTCGGATCGTAGTCGTGGATCGAGCGCAGCGCGACGCCGGTGCCGAGCGCCTCGACGATCGCGCCCTTCGTGTCCACGATGAGTGCGGTGTGGTTCCAGTACGTGTACTTCGCCATCGGGCCGCGGTACCGCAGTGACTGGCCGAAACGGATGAGCTTGCTCGTCCACTCGTTCCCGTGCGTGAGGATGAAGTCTCCGGGTCGAGGCGCGCCCGGCGCGACCTCGACGACGCCGTCGACGTGCTTGAAACCCGTCGCGCAGTAGCCCGGCGCGACCTGCTCAGCTTCGCCGCGGAGCGGCGGTTGGATCGCCACGACGCGAGGTTATTTCAGATGCTGGCGGCGAGGAGCCGGGTCGGGTCCGCCTTCAGCGGGATGATGTCCGCGGTCCGCAGTGTCTTCGCGTCGAGCACCGCGACGGCGCGCTGCTGACCGGCGAGCGCGACGTACAGCTGGTCCGCGTTCGGTGAGATCGCGATGTCGGACACCGAACCGAGGAACGACGCGGTCGCGACGACGCGCTTCGTGCCGAGGTCGATCGCGAGGACGCCCTCGTTCGTCGCCACGTAAAGGAAGTCTTCCTGCGGCGAGACTGCGAGCGCGCGTGCCTCGCCGGCGATCGTGATGCGCTCGACGACCCGGTACTGCTCCGTGTCGGCGACGTCGATGAGCGCCTGTCCGCGGATGGCGGTGTAGATGCGCGTGCCCGAGCCGTTCATGGACATCGCCCCGGCCGGTCCGTCAAGCGGGATGGTGTACGGCGTGCGCCCGCCGAGGTTTAGGTACAGGAGGTCGATACCCCGAGGGGTGCCGACGAAGATGTGGTTGTGCTTATACGACGGTGCGAGGTCGCCGGGCTGCGAGTTGTACGCGAAGAACTGCGCCTGCCCGGTGTCCATGTCGTACTGCTCGGCGCCCCGCGGCCCGACGACAAGGATCGAATGCCCGTCGCGGTTCGCGGCGATCACGCCGTCGTCGATCTGCACGGTCCGCGCGACCCGGGTGCCACCGAGGAGGTCGAATGCCGTGACGTTCTTCGAGGCGTCGAGCGCGAGGACGGTGTGGCCGTCCGTCCCGAGCGCGATCGAGCTCGCGTTGATGCCGAGACTCCAGAGGGTGCCGGTCGACGGCGCCCCGACCTGGACGTCACCACCGCTCACGACGACGAGGCGGACCTCGCGCGGCGCACGCGCGACGGGCGCGCGGTAGTGGTCGACGGTCGAGCGGGTCTTCTTCTTCCAGCCGCTCCGCTCGACGAACGGGTAGGCGTCCTGGGCGTTGCTCGGGCCGAGGATCGTGTACGGCGTGTCGCCGACGAAGTCGCCGTCACCATCGGTGCCCCTGTAGTCGGCCCAGTAGTTGCCCTCTTTGGTCGTGGGATCGAACCACTGGTTGACTGCGGGCTGGTTGTCGCTGACCTGCGGGCTGTTGCCGACGACGTCGTTGTGGAAGATGACGTTGGCCTTGGCCTCGCTGAACCAGATGCCCCAGTTCACGTTGCTCTCGATCGTGTTCTCGAAGATCTTGTTGCCGTCGCTCCGGTACAGGTAGATCCCGTACCCGCCCGGGCTGTTGTACGTCTGGCGCACGAGGTTGTTGCGCTGCACGATGTTGTTGCTCGAGTTCTGCAGGTGCAGGCCGTAGATGTTCGCCTGGACCGTCGAGTCCTTCACCGTGATGCCGGTCGACGCGTGGATGTAGAACCCATAGCGGTTCCGCGTGCTCGTCACGTTCTCGATCGAGGACGTGATCATGTCGATGAAGTAGATCCCGGTCGAGAAGCTGTCGATCTTCCCGTTGCGCACGGTCACGTTGGTGTGCCCGCCCGTGCGTACACCGACGCTGTCGAGCTGCGGGTTCGGCCATGTCTGCGGACCCATGCCGGGACCGGTGATCGTGTGGCCGCCCAGGTCGAGCACGACGTTGTCGACGTGGATGACGAACGCGTCTCCGGTGCAGTTCATATCGTTCGCGAGCACCAGGCTCTCGGTGAGCTGCGTGTTGCATTTCGCCTCGCGCGGCGCGATGCCCAGCGTGGGCGCCGAGCTCTGCGCCGGGCTCGCCGGGACCGGCGTGGCGGACGTCTGGCCGGGGAAAGAGGGTGGCGCGTCGGACGGCGCTGCGGCGGACGGGGCCGTGGTCTGAGGGCCGGCGGCGCAGCCACTCAGCAGGACCGCGAGCAGGGCAAGGCAGACGGCCCGCTGTCCCATCTCTCCCGCAATACAAGCACCTCCGGCCGGAGGTTCCCAGCCTGCGACACTCGGGCGATGCGCGAAGAGGCGATCCGTGTGGCCGGCCGGCTCGAGGGGACGCTACGCATCCCCGACGAGACGCCGCGTGGGACCGTCGTCGTGGCGCATCCGTTGCCGACGCACGGTGGAACGATGCGCAACCCGCTCGTCGCGGCTCTCGCACGGGCCGTCGCCGCA
>JBIOUD010000128.1:0-7389 GCA_044866725.1 Candidatus Limnocylindria bacterium
TTGACGACCTGCTGGCTCGGATCGAGCGCCTGGGCGCGGGTCGCGCCGATGGCCTGCGCGTACGCGAGCGCGGTCTGCGCCGCCCGGCCGGTCGCGTCCTGATGCACGGCGAGGAGCGCGGGCACGCCCTTGCCCTCCTTGAAGACCTCGCGCATGCGGTGGCCCGGCGCCTTCGGCGCGATCATCACGACGTCGATGTCGCTCGACGGCGCGACCTCCTTGAAGTGCACCGAGAACGCGTGCGCCACGAGCAGCGTCGCGCCCTTGCGCAGCGGCGCGATGCGCTCGTACGCGGCGCGGTGATGCTGGTCGGGCACGAGCAGCGCGACGAGGTCCGCGTCGCGCGCGGCGTCGGCCGTCTCGCGTACGGTGAACCCGTCACGCTCGGCCTTGGCCCAGCTCTTTGAACCGGCCTGAAGGCCGACGATGACCTCGTGCCCGCTGTCGCGAAGATTCTGCGCGTGCGCGTGACCCTGGCTGCCATAGCCGATCACCGCGATGGTCTTGCCGCGCAGCGCTCGCGGGTCCGCGTCGGCGTCGTAATACACGGTGGCCATCTCTTCCTCCTCGGTGCTATAGGTACGTCTTCGTGGTCAGGTTGCCCAGTCGCGGGTTGAGCCCGATGAGCTGATCCGCATCGACCGGGATCTCGACGAGGAACGAACGGCCCCTGCGGTCGTAGCAGCTCGCCATGATGTCCTCGAGGTTGGAGAGGTCGGGCGCGACGCGCGCGCCGTCCCAGCCGTGCGCCTCGGCGGCCTTGACGAAGTCGATGTTCGGAAGGCGCGAGTGGTACCGGCGCCGCTCGACGTCCGGGATGATCACCTCGAGCCCCTTGTCGACGATGCCGTACACGCCGTTGTTCACGACGAAGACGTTCAGGCCGAGATTTGCGGCGTCCGCGAGCGCGCCGCCGAAGAGCCGCCAGCACCCGTCGCCGGTGAACACGAAGGTGTGCTGCGAGGGGTCTCCGGCCTTCGCGCCGACGCCCAGGCCGAAGCCGCCGCCCATCGCGGAGCCGTCGTGCGTGCTGAAGAAGCGAATGTTCGGGCTCGGGCGCTGCGCGACGTACTGACGGTCCTTGTACGCGGTGCACACGTCATCGAAGCCGATGGAGCCTGGCCGCCACATCCGGTGGAGCCGGCCGTAGAACTCGACGGCGTCGACCGTGCCCGGCCTGACGGTGCGCGAGAGCTCGCGCTCGTTCAGGTCGGCGGGCGCGGGCGTGCCGGTGCGCGGGCCGATCGTCCGCGCGAGCCGCGGGGTGATCTCGCGGAGCACCATGCCGATGTCCCCGCGAACGACCCGGTACTCGTGCGCGACGCGGTGGCGGAACTCGCCGTGCTTGTGGCCGTACGGGTCGCGCATGTCCGTGAAGTGGTAGACGTGCCCCGCGTTGATGCGGCCGAGGTTGAGCGAGTACTCGCCCGGGTCAAAGCCGAGGGTGATGACGACATCGTCCGGTCCGACGCCGCGCCACAGCTTCATCGCGGCGTCGTTCCCGCCGAACGAGATGTAGCCGTAGCCCCAGGGGTCGGTCGGTGACACGGCGTTCGCACCGTTCACCGACCAGACCACCGGGGACTTCAGGAGATGAGAGAGGTTCGTGACGAGATCGGGCATGCCGGGAACGAACGCGGCCTCGCTCGACGCGTAGATCACGACGCGCTTCCCGCGCGCGACCTGCGGGAACTCCTCGAGGAACTCCGCGACATCACGCGCCGAGAACGTGGGCGGCTGCGCGATCCACGGTGCGGCCGCGTCGGTGGGCCGCGAGAGGACGTCCGGATGGAACGCGAACGCGACCGGCTTGCGCCGCTTCAGCATGCGCTGCGCGCGCTTGAGCCCGTCCTCGAGCTGGTTGATGTTGTCGATGACGACGCACCCTTCGCCGAGCTCGGCCTCGAGCTGCGACACGACGTTCATGCCGTGCTCGGAGACGTCCTGGAGCGGGCCGTTGCCGATCGACATCGTGGAGTTCAGGGCGATGAGGAAGATCGACGGGATGTTGTGCAGCTTCGCGTCCGACATCCCGCTGCCGCCGAGCTTCGTGGCGGCGCCGGTCGTCGTGAGACACGCCGCGATGCGCCCGGTCGCGAGCCAGTGGCCCAGGGGCGCGAACCCCGCGACGTACTCGCCCATCGTGAGCATGCGCACGACACCGTCGTTGGCCTGCGAGGTGTCCTCGTAGGGCTCCATGTGCTTCGCGACGTGGACCACGCCGCCGCCGTTCACGCCGGCGATGAACGTGACGCCCCACGACCGCAGGACGTCGACGAGCGCGGCGTTCCCACTCTCGGCCCACGTGCCGACGTGCTGGCGCTCTTGACGCTCGAGGATCGCCGCCATGTCGCCGTCCTTCCTGAAACGAAGAAGGCCTCCCGTTTTCGGGAGGCCTTTGGTTCCGTGGTCTGTGCTGTGGCTGTGCCGCTACCCTCCCGAATCACCTCTCGCCGTCCCAATAAGGACAGCGATGCCGAGAACGAGGACGATCGGGCGCTGCATCTGCGCGCCAGTGAATCGCGCGCGCGGCCGCCCGGTCAAGCACTCCGCGGAACGTTGTGCAGTCGGCATCACGAGGCGATCTGCTCGAGCGCGCGCCGGCTGAGGATCGCGAGCTGGAGTGTCAGGCGCGTGTCGGGGTCATCGAGGTCGGCACCGGTGAGCGCGACGATGCGGCGAAGCCGGTGCCGGACGGTATTGCGATGGAGGTACATCTGACGCGCGACCGCGTTCGGGCTGCCGTTGTTCCGCAGATACGACTCGAGCGTATCGATGAGGTCTTCGTTGCTTCCGCTGTCGAGGAGGGGCCCAAGAGTCCGCTGCGCGAACGCTTCGACATCGGTGGCGGATTGGTTGAGCACGAGGCAGAACGCGCCGAGCTCCTCGAAGTGAATGGTGCGCCCGTGTCCGTGGAGCTCCCGGCCGACGCTGACCGCATGTTCCGACTGGATGAGCGCGAAGTGCGCCCCAGCGGCGCCCATCTTCGGCCCGGCGACGCCTGCGGTCACGTCGTCCCCCACCTCGCTGACGACCCTCACTCTGAGCTTCTCCGCTTCGGCGCGCGGGTCGAGCGGGGGCTGGTGCTCGCGGACGACCGTGACGCCGCGGGGCGAGCGGACGACCTTCGTCTCCGGTTCGACGACGCGCGCGACCACGTCGCGCAGCGCGGCGTTCGTGGATCGCCGCCGCCCGGCGAACGTGATCGCCACATACGCTCTGTCGCTCGTGTCAGCCTCCATCAATAACGAAGGCCTCCCTTGCGGGAGGCCTTCGGTGCGTTTCCTGTGTCCGGTGACTGTGACTGCCCTAGACCGCGCCTCCCGCGCCACTCCCGCTCGTCTCAAGGACGAGAATCGGGATGAGGACGATAACGACGAGGCGCGACATCGGTAGGTGCAGGCTAGCGGCACCGCACAGGCCGGTCAACGACCATCGTTGTGCAAACGGCTGAATTGCGACCGGGACGCACCCCGGCTCCGGTAGCGTCCGCCGTCTGATGTCGCGGGTCGCCATCGCCATCATCGTCGGGGTCGGTGTACGGAACGTCACCGGCGCGGGAGGCGAGCGCGGCTAGACCAGGAACCCAGGATCACGAGAACGAAGCCTCCCAGACCGGGAGGCTTCTCTGTTTTTTGGAGGGCAAAGTGACGAGCGTCGATGAACGGCTCAAGGCCATGCCGGCGTTGGGCAAGGAGATCTCGGAAGAGAGCTGGGCATACCACGACGGCGAGTTCAAGCGCCTTGCGGACGCGCAGGTCAGCCTCGCCACGCACGCCCTCAACTACGGGACGGGCATCTTCGAGGGCATCCGGGCGTACTGGAACGCCGAACAGGAGCAGCTCTACGTGTTCCGGCTGCAGGACCATTTCGAGCGCATGGCGCGCTCATGCCGGATCCTGCGGATCGTCCTGCCGGGCGACCCGACGGAGCTCAGCCAGGTCGCGGTCGACCTGCTGCGCCTGAACGCACCGCACACCGACATGTACGTCCGGCCCCTCGCGTTCAAGGCCGCCCGCTCCATCAAGGTCGCGCTCTCCGGCTTGCGGGACGGTTTCGGGATGTTCACGTTCCCGCTCGGCGACTACGTGTCGACGAACGGGCTCGAGGCCCGGGTCGCGTCCTGGCGCCGCATCTCCGACGACGCGATGCCGGCACGCGGCAAGGTGACAGGGGTCTACGTCAACACGGCGCTCGCCGTCGAGGATGCGCACTCGACCGAGGCGGAAGAGGCGGTGGTCCTCACCCGTGATGGCCACGTGTCGGAGGGCGGCAGCGCCAACGTGTTCATCGTGCGCGACGGCGCGCTCCTCACACCGCCCGTCTACGACGACATCCTCGAGGGCCTCACGCGCGACTCGCTCATGACGCTCGCGCGCGAGGAGCTCGGGCTGCGCGTCGTCGAGCGGAGCATCGACCGCACCGAGCTCTATGTCGCGGACGAGATCTTCTTCTGCGGCACAGGCGCGCAGGTCGCGCCGTGCGTCCGCATCGACGGTCGCGACGTGGGGAACGGCCTCATCGGCCCCGTGTCGCGCGCACTGGCCGAGCTCTACGGTGGGATCGCCCGCGGAACGGATGAGCGGCACCCTGAGTGGCGCACGGCGGTGTACGCCTAACGGCGAGCATCGTTCGCGCGGTCAGCCGCTCATCACCATCCCGCCGTCCACGAGGAGCGACTGACCGGTGATGTAGGACGCGCGCGGCGACGCGAGGAACACGACCGTGCTGGCGAATTCCTCCGGCCGGCCGTAGCGGCCGAGTGGGATCGCGCGCTGCCATTCCTCGTGCAGCTGCGCCTGTGGGACTCTTGCCCGTTCCGCGGCGTCCTTCTCTATCGAGAGCAGCCGGTCGGTCCCGATGCGGCCAGGCTGGACGGCGTTCACGCGGATGCCGTCCTTCGCCAGATCGGCCGAGAGCGTCTTCGCGAGACCCTGTACCGCGGAACGGATCGACGTCGAGAGGATGAGGTTCAGATACTGCGTCGGCTGCCTGACCGTGGACGATGTCATGTAGGTGAGCGAGCCACCACCGCGCGCGCGCAGCGCCGGGAGCGCGAGCCGAGTGAGACGGACCGCCGACAGGAGCGTGAGATCGACGGCGCGAAGCCACGCCGCGTCGTCAAGCTCGTCGAACCGCCCGGTCGGAGGACCGCCCGCGTTCACGACGAGGCAGTCGACGCCGCCGAAGCGCTCGAGCGCCGACCGCACGAACCGCTCACAACCATCAGCGCGGCTCACGTCCGCGCTCAGGCCGAGCACATCCGCGCCGGTCTCGCGCGCGATTCGCTGCGCGGCCGCGTGGATAGCGTCTTCGTCGCGTCCGCATATCGCGACGCGCGCACCTTCGCGCGCGAAGCAGTCGGCGACCGCCAGCCCGAGGCCCTTGCTCGCCGCCGTCACGAGCGCGACCTTGTCGCGCAGGCCCAGGTCCGTGTCGGCCTACCGGCTCGCCTGGCGCAGGTACGCGTCCGTGCCGTTGATCCAGTCGTCGCGCCGGGGACTGAACGTGTCGGACTCGTACGTGTCCTCGAGCGCGACCGCCTCGTGTGGGACGTTCGGTGGGATGACGATCACCTGCCCGGCGCGCAGGTCGTGCGTCTCGCCCGTCGTGCGGAACACGAGGCGGAGCGCGCCCTCGAACACCTGCGTGATCTGTTCGGCCTCGTGGACGTGCTCGGCCACGCGCGCGCCCTTGGAGAGCCAGATCTGCGCGACCATGGCGTTCTTGCCGTAGATGTAGCGGCGGTGCACCGTGCCGCCCAGGAGCGGCTCGCGATCGAGATCTTGCCAGGCCGTTTTCCGCGGACGCTCTTCCATGGGAGCGCCGAGCGTACAGCGTCGGTACGATGAGCGGGTAGCCGCATGCCGCATTACGTGAAGTCCCACGGCCTTGCGAACGACTACCTGGTGATGGATCCGGAAGACCTGCCCTTCGAGCTCACGCCGAAGGCGGTGCGCCTCATCTGCGACCGGAACCGTGGCGTCGGCTCCGACGGGATCCTCGTCGTGTCCCCCGGGAATGGCGCCGACTTCGGCGTGCGCATCCTCAACCCCGACGGCAGCGAGGCCGAGAAGAGTGGCAACGGCGCGCGCATCTTCGCGAAGTTCCTGCGCGAGCACGGCTACACCACGAAGGACCGCTTCACGCTCCACACGCTCGGCGGCCGCGTCACATGCGTCCTCGAGCATGAAGGCGGTCGCGTCGCGCAGATCACGGTGGACATGGGCAAGGCGCGGTTCGACGACGTCGCGGCCATCGACGTGGACGGTCGCCCCCTCAGCGTGACCTCGGTGAGCATAGGCAACCCCCACTGCGTCGTGATGGTGCCGGACCTCGCGAAGGTGGATGTCCGGGCTCTCGGCCCGAAGATCGAGAACCATCCGGCCTTCCCGAACCGCACGAACGTGCAGTTCGCGCAGGTGCTCTCACGTCGCGAGGTGCGGATCGAGATCTGGGAGCGCGGAGCGGGTTACACCCTCGCGTCGGGGTCCTCGAGCTGCGCGGTCGCGGCGGTCGCCCAGCGGAAGGGTCTCGTCGACCGCGACATGACGATCACGATGCCCGGAGGGCAGCTGCGCATCACCATCGCCGAGGACGGCGAGATCAAGATGCGCGGCCCGGTGGAAGAGGTGTGTTCCGGCGACCTCAGCCCGGACCTCCTGCGACTGCTGTCCTAGCAAGAGAGGCCGCCTCACGGCGGCCTCCCTCGCGTATCCGGTCGCGACTTGCGCTAGTCCTCTGTCTTGGTGAGATCGGCCGCGGTCGGCTCGGCGACGTCCTCGAGGTCCTCGAGGCCCTCCTCGCCGGTCTCGTCGTCGTCATCGTCGTCGAGATCCTCGAGCGACAAGTCCTCCGCCGGGACGGGCACGGTCTCCTCCTCATCGGTACCGAACATCGCGGCAAGAGCACGCGCCTTCGGCATCCAGTCGAGCTGCTCGCGACGCGAGGCCAGCCCGGTGCCGGCCGGGATGAGCTTGCCGATGATGACGTTCTCCTTGAGGCCGAGGAGCCGGTCCTTTTGACCCATCGTCGCGGCCTCGGTGAGGACGCGCGTGGTCTCCTGGAACGACGCCGCTGCCAGGAACGAGTTCGTCGACAGCGACGCCTTCGTGACGCCGAGGAGCACGGTCTGTGCGGTGGCGGGCTCGCCGCCGCCGGCGATCGTGCGCGCGTTGATGTCTTCGAACTCGAAGCGGTCGAAGAGCTCCATCGGGAGGAGCTCGGTGTCGCCCGCCTCTTCGATGCGGACCTTGCGGAGCATCTGGCGGACGATGATCTCGATGTGTTTGTCGTTGATCGTCACACCCTGTGAGCGGTAGACCTTCTGGACCTCGTTGACCATGTACTTGTGGACGGCCTCGCGGCCCGAGATCCGCAGGATGTCCT
>JBIOUD010000129.1:0-13591 GCA_044866725.1 Candidatus Limnocylindria bacterium
CCTCGGTCACTCGCGGGTCGCGCGCTCTCTTAGAGGGGTCTCACGGGAAGCGGATGTTCGCCCGCGTGGTCGACGCGGAACGCGCGGCCGCCATCGCGAGCGCTGACAACTTCGACCAAACGTTCGTCTTCGAACCGCGCCATGACGCCGTCGTCGAGCGCGATGCCTGGCGCGAGGCCGGCGGCGATCTCCCGCGCGTACACGAGCGCCCGCCGCTCCTCCGAGTCGTAGTGCGGGCAGGCGCTTCCCTTCAGGAGGCCGAGACCATCGCGCAGCGGGCCGAGCTCGGGCGTGAACGAATCGGTGACGCCGCCCTCGAACCACGCGAGGCAGCCGGCGGACCAGCCGGTGAGGATCGTCCCTCGCGCGTACGCGTCGCGGAGCGCGCGGTCGACGCCGTGCAGCCGCCAGATCGCGAGCATGTTCGCGGTGTTGCCTCCTCCGACGATGACGACGTCCTGCGCCGCGATGACCGCGGCCGGGTCGTCGGTCGTGCGGCTGAAGAGCGCGAGATGTGCCGGCTCGCAATCGACGCCGGCGAGCTGCTGGTAGAAGGTCAGCAGGTAGTCCGCGCTATCACCGGACGCGGTCGGGAGGAAGAGCACTCTGGGTCGCTTCCGTCGTGCAAGGGCGAACGTGTAGCGCGTGAGCGCGGGATGGAAGAGCTGCCTGCCACCGCACGGTAGGACCCGACGGACTAGATCGGACGTACGCGATCCACCACGTCCTCGAGCGCGTCGCGCGCGCGCTCGAACGGCGATGGCGGCCTGATGCCGTCATGCGGTCCGTACCACTCGAGGACCGACGCGCCCCAGGTGAAGCCGCCGCCGAAGGCCACGAGCAGCACCTTGTCGCCGCGACGCAGCCTTCCCTGCTGCTCGGCCTCGGCGATCGCGATCGGGATCGACGCGGCCGACGTGTTCCCGTAACGCTGGATGTTCACGAAGACCTTCTCCATCGGGAAGCGCAGCCGCTTCGCGACGCCTTCGATGATCCGGATGTTCGCCTGGTGCGGGATCATCAGCGCGATGTCGTCGAACGTCACGCCGGCATCGCGGATCGCTTCCTCACCCGCATCGGCCATCGACTTCACCGCGAGCTTGAAGACCTCCCCGCCCTGCATGGTGATGAAGTGCTTGCCCTGCTCGAGCGTCGCCTGGCTCGCGGGGATCTTCGCGCCGCCGGCCGGCAGCATGAGCATCTCGCCCTTCGAGCCCTCGCTGTGCAGGACGACGGACTCGATGCCGACCGACGCATTCGATGCCTCGACGACCACCGCGCCGGCACCGTCACCGAAGAGCACGCAGGTCGTGCGGTCCTTGAAATTGAGGAAGCGCGAGAGGGTCTCGGCGCCGATGACGACGGCGTTCTCGACGGTGCCGCTGGAGATCATCCCGCGTGCGACGCCCAGCGCCGTGACGAAGCTCGTGCAGGCGGCCTCGACGTCGAACGCCCCCGCGCGGGTCGCGCCGAGCTCCGACTGGACCATGCACGCCGTCGCCGGGAAGATGTAGTCCGGCGAGCAGGTCCCGACGATGACGAGCTGCACGTCCTGCGGGCGCAGCTTCGCCCGGTCGAGCGCGTAGCGCGCCGCGCGCAGCGACATGGTCGATGTCGTCTCCCCGTCGGACGCGAAGCGCCGCTCCTTGATGCCCGTGCGCGACGTGATCCATTCATCCGAGGTGTCGACGAGCTTCTCGAGATCGAAATTCGTCACGACGCGGGACGGCGCATAGAAGCCCCATCCGGTGATGACCGCGTTCTTTGCCAACTAAGTCAACCGGCCGTCGAGCGCACCGACGTTATTGCGCGTCAGACGAGGAGCGGACCTTCCCGCTTGGCGCGAAGAGCTCGGCCGGCCCGCCTTCGAAGGCCTCGAGGAGCTCGTGCGCATCGATGACCTCGTCGAGCGAGATCGGCGGCTTCTGCGCGCGCTTCGGTGGCTGAGTGACCTTCGCGCTGAGCGACTGCCGCTCGCCGACGTAGACGTGCAGGATGATGTTCGTCTCGCACTTCGAGCACACGACGCGCACGACGTACGCGTCGTCGCGCTTGCCGATCACGCTGATCTTCGATTTGCTGTGGTTCGTCCCGCACACGCCACAGTCGTAGTCCTTCGCGCGCTCCTGGAGGAGACGGAGGATGTTCACGATCTTTCGAGCATACCGCTCGGCTCGAGACCAAGGCGCCAGGCGAAGAATGAGTACTGGTCGGCGAGGTCCTCGACCTGCTTATCAAGAGGCTTGCCGACACCGTGGCCCGCGTCGCGCTCTACGCGCAGCAGCACCACAGCCTCGGGATCCTTCGCGGTCACGCTCTGCATGAGCGCGGTCATCTTGCGCGCGTGCATCGGATCGACGCGACTGTCGCCCTCCGCGGTCGTGAACAGCACGGCCGGATAGCGCACGCCCTCACGGACGTGGTGGTACGGCGAGTACGCCTTGAGCCAGCGGTATTGGGCCGGATCCTCGGCCGAGCCGTACTCGGCGATCCAGAAGCGTGCGATGAGGAAGTTCTGATACCGGAGCATGTCAAGGAGCGGCACGGCGCAGTACACCGCCGCGAACAGCTCCGGCCGCTGCGTGAGCGCCGCGCCGGTGAGCAGGCCACCGTTCGAGCCGCCGGAGATGCCCAGGCGCGACCGGCTCGTCCAGCCCTGAGCGACGAGCGCTTCGGCCGCCGCGTGGAAGTCGTCGAAGACGTTCTGCTTGCGCTCGAGCATGCCGTCGCGGTGCCAGCGCTCGCCGTACTCGCCGCCGCCGCGCAGGTTCGGCAGCGCGAAGAGCCCGCCCGCTTCGACCCAGGTCACGACGCCCGGCGCGTAGGCCGGCGTACGCGAGATGTTGAATCCACCGTAGCCCGAGAGGACCGTCGGGACGTCGCCGGTCGGCCGGACCTCCTTCCGATGGACGAGGAACATCGTGACCCGCGTGCCGTCCTTCGACGCGTACGTGGTCTGCTCGACGACAAAGCTCGAGGGGTCGAGCCCGCGCGGCGCCTTGAGGCGCACGACCTCCTTCAATCCGGCCCTCGTGATCGCGTAAGCCGCGGGCGGCGAGGTGAACGACTCGTAGCTGAACGTCACGAGATCGCCGCCCGAGTCCGCGCTGATGCCGACGACCGTCCCGAGGCCGGGCAGCTCCACTTCACGTTCGGCCTTCCCGTCCTTTGACCACAGCGAGATCCGCGACGTCGCCGACGCGAGACGAACGATCGCGACCGAGTCCCGCGCAACGTCGAAGAGCTCGATCGACTGTTCGCCTTCCGGGACCACCGTCTGCCATGCGCCGCGCTCGGGAGCGTCAAAGGAGGCCCGCACGATCTTGTAGTTCGGCGCGTCGAGGTTCGTGCGGAGCCAGATCCCGTCGTTCGTAAGCACTCCCGACGTGAGCCCGTCCTCGCCCGCGACGACCGTGCGCCACTTCTTCGCGGGATCCTTGCGATCGAGGAGGAACACGTCGCTCTGCACCCAGCCGCGGAATGCCTGCGCCATGACCCAACGGCCATCGGGCGACGACTCCACGACGAGGATGTCCTCCTTCGGCCGACCTTCCCCGAAGATGAGCTCGTCGCGCGAGGGCTCGTCGCCGATGCGGTGGAAGCGGATGCGGCGGTGGTAGTGCTCGTCGCCCGGCGGCACCGTGCCGGGCTGCGGATGCACGGTGTAGTAGAAGCCGTCGTCGGCCCACGCGACGCTGGAGCGCTGGGTGAACGGGATCGACTCGCCGCAGTCCGTCGTCCTCTTCGTGTCGATGACGTGCAGGGTCGAGAGCTCGTCGCCACCGTGCGAGAGGCCGTATGCGACGAGACCGCCGTTCGCCGACGGGTACCACCAGTCCAGGGTCACGAGGCCCTTCTCGTCCATGGCGTTCGGATCGAGGAGCGCGCGGTCCTTGCCGTCGATGCCATCGCGCACGTACAGGACGGCCTGCTTCTGGTCGCCCTCGCGGCGCGTGTGGAAGATCCACCGTCCGACCGGCTTCGGCGTGCCGAGAAGACCGACCGAGAGGAGCTCACGCATGCGCGCGGCAAAGGGCCGGCGCGCCGCGACGGCGTCGAGCACGGCACGCGTCCGCGCGTTCTGCGCGTCCGTCCATTCGCGGATCCGATCGGACGAGCCCTCGAGCCAGCGGTACGGATCGACGACACGTTCGCCGTGCCAGTCGTCAGTGGCGTCCTCGCGCGCCGACGGCGGCGCCGCGACCAGCTTCCCCACCTGAAGAGGGTACCGAAACAGCGCGGCCCGACCTCTCAGGCTGCCGCGGAGTGGCGTGCGGTCCGATCGTTTGATCCGATGTTTTCTAAGAGAACGCGCGGCGCAAGGCCCTCATGAGAGGGGCGCCACTCAGGCCGTCGCCGAGGTACGAGTCGCCGACGCGGATCTCGATGTGGAGGTGCGGGCCGGCCTTGGTCCCGCTGTTCCCCACGTGACCGATGAGCGTGCCGCGTTCGACGATCGATCCGACCGAGAACAGCTCGACGCTGTCGAGGTGCGCATACCGCGTCACGACCCCGCGACCATGGTCGATCCAGACCTGCCGACCGCGGAGCTTGTCGAGGATCGGAGCGGGCGTGTACCCGAGCCTCCAGCCGACGTCCTCCCCGGCGATCTGCTCGTCGACGCTCCACTCCGTGTACTCGAGGTCGATGCGGACGATCGTGCCGGCCTTCGCGGCGACGACCGGCATCCCCTGCGACAGCGGGAAGTCGACGCCTTCGTGGTAGCCGCCGCGGTACTCGCGCTCCGAGCCGGGGAGGAGCTCGGGCTCCTCGGGGATGTCGTAGCCCTCGGGGAGCGCGAAACCGGTGAGCGCGAACGCCGGGACCGATGGCCCGCGGCCGTGCTCGAGCACGTCGAGCGCCGCCGCAGGAAAGAGCTCGCTCGGGATCTGCGGCTCGTAGCGGATCGGCGCCGCGGTCGCGACCCCTTGGCTGCCGCGCAGCTGGAGCCCGGCATAGCCGGCGCCCGCGATGACCGCGACGAGTACGACCAGGCGAATGACCCTCACGTGGCGTCAACGCGCATCGGCGCGCCGCGCAACGGGAGGGCTACACGTCCTTGAGGTAGTCGACGCGCCCAGGAGCCTGGACGTAGCCCATCGAGGCGTTGATGTGCAGGATCGGGTCGTTCGCTCCGTCGTTGCCGGTCCGCACGCGGTCGACGCCGAGAGCCATCGCCTGCACGAGTGTTTCGCACTTCAGCGCGCGCGCGATCCCCTGACCACGTGCCGAGCGCGCCGTGGCGGTCCAGGCGGTGCCGACCATGCCGCGGACGGGCGGGTACTCGAGGACGGACATCCCGAGCACGTCGTCGCCGCGGCGCGCGAGCCAGAACCGGTCGCGGTGCATCCCGGGGTACGCGAACCAGTCGACGAAGTCTTCGTACGGCTCCTCGACCGAAGGGATCGTCGTCGGGATGTCCTGGTCGGCCTCGCTCGAGACGCGCCAGAGCTTGCGCAGCACTTCAGGATCCGGGTCGAGGTCGAGCGTCGTCGTCACGACGTCCTGCGCGGCCATGCGAGCGCGCGACGCTTCGGCCATCGCGAAGATGCGTTCGCGGTTGGCGACGAGATCGAGCTCCCAGCGTTTGCTGCGGCGGTCCTGCCGGTAGCCGAGCGAGAGGAGTACCCGCGGGCGAAGCGGATCGTCCTCGTTGGCGCCCGTGCGGATCGTCGCCGCGCCTGCGGCGATGGATGCGCGCTCGAGGAAGCGGTGCAGCTCGGTCAGGCGCGCGGCGTCCCGGTACTCAGACAGGAGCTCACCGGTCACGGTGGCGAACCGCTTCGGTGCCCGGTCCCAGTGCGGATGCGCGAAGCCGCCGACGCCGATGGCGCGGTCGCCATCCTGCACGACGAACCGCGCGTGCACCCACGCTCGACCGGGGTTCGCGAAATCGTGCCGCGTGATCAGCGGGTCGACGGGGCGCGCCGGCGTCGCCGACGTGTAGACATCGCTCCAGAACGTCGCATCGTCCAGGACCGCGGGTCGGAACTCGAGCGCGCGCATCGTCTGACCCATCAACCGCTTCTCTTCAGCCGACCGGTGCGCTTGGCGTAGCGCTCGACCGCGACGAAGAGACGGAGCCCGAGCGGGATCGAGAGGATCCCGACGACGAGCGCGGGCCAGATCTCCGGCCAGAGCGTCGCGAGGTCCGCGCCGTCCATCAGCGCGGAGCGCATCCCGCGGATGACGTAGGTCGCGGGCGAGATCGTCGAGAGGACCTGCATCCAGCCGGGAAGGACCGTCGTCTCGTAGTAGACGCCCGACACGAGCAGCACGACGGCCTGGACGATGTAGGCCATCTGCAGACCCTTCTCCGTCCACATGAGCGGGAAGGCCGCGGACGCGATGCCGAGTCCGACGAACGCGAGCGCCCCGACGCCGAGCAGAACGATCGCCGAAAGGGCGTTCGCGTGCGACAGGTCGACCGGGAGCACCAGCGCGACCGCGATGAGGATGCCGACGCTGAATCCGAGCGCGCGGATGAGCGTCGCCGCGCACATACCGAGAAGATGCGTGAGGCGCGGCACGGGCGACATGAACGTGTACTCGATCGTCCCTTCCCACCGCTCCCACGCGATCACCTCGCTGAGGTTCTCGAAGATGATCCCGAGGAACCGCCACGCGATCGTGCCGATCAGCAGGTAAAGGACGAAGCGCGAGGTCTGCGTTTCATCCACCTGACCGCCGGTGATCGCGGGCGCGGCGAGGCCGATGTACGCGACGGAGAGCGACGTCACGATGCCGTAGACGAGCCACACGATCTCCCACGCCCAGTAGCGTTTCGAGAGCGCGATCTCACGCTCGACGAACGCGTAGGCGAGGCCGATCTGACCTTGGAGCTGAGTGATCACGACCCATGCCTCATCGTGCAGCTGCGCTGGTGCGCGGCGAGCGCCGCGCTCGCGAGGATCGCCTTGCGCCGAGCGTTCTCATCCGCGGAGTGCTGCGCTTCCAGGATCGCGCACCACACCTTCCTCGAGGGATGGCGACCATCGGCGGGGCACAGCGCGGCGATCGCGTCGCGGACCGACTCCTCGTCATCCGACGCGAGCAGCTCGATGAGCGTCGGAACATCGCGCAGCGCGATCTTCGGAGCTCGGACACTTCGGGCACTTCGACGCTCGCGCGACCCGCGACGGAACGACGGCGAATACATGGCTTCGCCCAGGAGCGCTGTGAGCGCGTCGATGAGCTGACGCGAGCGACGATCGACGCGCGCTCGCTCACGCAGCGTGCCGATCGCGTGCGATGCGGCCTCACGGACGTCGAAGTCCCACTGGCTGTCGCGGATCGGCGGGAGCTTCGACCAGATGTCGGCGTCGTAGCACTGGTTACGGCAGGGGCAAAGCAGCGTGAGCATGCGAAGCACGACATCGCGGTCGTGCGAGGCAAGCCGGGCCAGGACCTCGTCCCGGTCCGGCAGCGCCTCGTCACGGACGTACTCGAGGAGTGCAGGCACTACTTCGGCGGCTCCGCTTCGTCGGCTTCCTCGAAGCGGCGTCCCGTCGCGGTCATGAAAACGTCCTCGATGGCTCGGGCGCCGTAGCGCTCGCGCAGCTCGTCGGCAGTTCCCTCCGCCACGAGGCGGCCCTCGTGGAGGATGCCGATCCGGTCCGCCAGGCGCTCGGCCTCGTCGAGGTCGTGCGTCGTGAGCAGGATCGTCGCGTCGTGCTCGAGACGCAGGTCGCGAACGAACGTCTGCACCTCGCGTTTGCTGCGAATGTCGAGACCGGTCGTGGGCTCGTCGAGCAGCAAGAGCATCGGTGTGGTCAGGAACGCGCGCGCGACCGCGACCTTCTGCTGCATCCCGCGCGAGAGCTTCTCGAGCGGCTCGTTCACCCGCGCCTCCTCGATACCGAGGCGGCGAAGGATCGCCAGCGCCTTCACGCGAGACTCATCCGGCGAGACGCCGTAGAGCCGCGCCGAGTAGACGAGGTTCTCCATCGCCGAGAGCTTCTTGAAGAACGACGCCTCGACCGACACGCGATTGATGAGTCGCTTCACCTGCTCCTCGTCGTCCTCGACGTGCAGGTCGAACACACGCACCTCGCCCGCATCGGGGATGAGGAGCGTCGAGAACATGCGGATGAGCGTCGACTTCCCGGAGCCGTTCGCACCAAGAAGCCCGTAGATCTCGCCACGACGGACGCGCAGCGACACGCCGTCCACGGCGCGCCGCGGCTTGCCGTCGCCCTTGAAGGACTTGGTGACGTTCGTGGCCACGAGGGCATCGCGAGACGTTGGCGTGTTCACGAACTTGCCCGCCTGGGGCGGCCCGATCGTCTTGGTCTGTGTCTCGATGGCCACTTCTCTCTCCTTACTTCTTCGCCGGACATAAAAAGACCGTGGGCTCTGCCCACGGCCGGCGGTTCAGGAGCGAGGTCGCTCTAGACCATCAGCGAAGTGGGCAGGATCCGCCGCGGATCGGTCGCGGCGCCTGGACGGAGCATCACGAGCACTGCCGCACTTCCTTTCTTCGAGTCACGCCGATTGCGTGCTGGCGCACTTTAGCAAGCAAGTGAGGGCGGGGTCAATGACCCCGCCCTCACCGAATGTCGTCTCTGCTCTAGGTCAGAGGGCGACGCGTCGGCCGCTGAGCAACTGCACTACGAGGACGATGAGCGCGAGCACGAGCAGGAGGTGGATGAGTCCACCGACCGTCGGCAGCGCAACGACGCCAAGGAGCCAGAGGATCAGAAGCACGAGAACGATGGTCCAAAGCATGGCGTTGCACCTCCTTTGCTCCTGATGGCTTCGCAAAGTCCGTGCCACGCAGGGACGCCGGGCGTTCTAGCGGGCGTTACCGTCCGGCTTGTGTCTGGGCGCAAGTGGATGGCGGCAGCGCTTGCTCTCGCGGTCGTCCTGGGCGCGCTGCTCGCGATCGACATCGATGTGCGCATCGAGCTTCTCGGCCACCTGTATCGCGATGCCTCGTCCGCGCCAGCAGCGCATGCGACGCTCGTCCTCGGGGCGGAGGTCTATCCCGACGGCCGACCGAGCCCCGCCTTGCAGGCGCGACTTGACGTCGCGATCGCGCTGATCACATCCGGCAAGACGCGAACGCTCCTGATGAGTGGTGGCAACGGCACCTTCGAGATCGACGCGATGCGCAGGTACGCCGCCGCACACGGCGTCGCCGCCGACCGGATCGTCGACGATCCGAACGGCGCACGCACGATGTCGAGCTGCGAGACGGCGCACACGCGCTTCGCGGGAGAACGCGTGCTCGTTGTGAGCCAGGCCGATCACGCGGCACGCGCGACGTTCATCTGTCGCCGCCTCGGCGTCGATGCGGATGGTGTCGCGGCCCCGGAGTTCACAGGTGACCGTCTGATCCCCTATCTCGTGCGCGAGCGCTTCGCGCTCGTGGTGGCGTGGTTCGAGGCGACGTTCCGCTAGGAAGCGTGACGCCCCCGGCCGTGAGGTGGCCGGGGGCGTCTCAGCGGAGGACGAGCGGTCTGTTAGGAGCCGGCGGTCAGCTGTCCGCGGACGACGCCGCCACCGTGCAGCTTCGAGTGCACGTTGAAGTAGAAGCCTGCGGGGTCCTTGATGATCGCGTCGGCGTTCTCGGGCGTGACGGTGATGTTCGACTTCGTCACCGTCCCTGCGGTCGCGCCGGTCGTAAGTGCGATCGGCTCGGCGGCCTTCTGACCGGAGTCCACAACGACGCCGCCGTTCGCGCCGGCTGCGGCCTTGTGGATGTGGAAGAGCGTGATCTCCGTGGTCGTCGGGCAGGTCGCCACGGTCAGCGTGAACGTCGCGAGCGCCGCCGTGATCTTTCCGGTCGTGTCCTTCGTCGTGTCGAGCACGAACGTGCCCTTGCCCGTGCACGAGGCCTCAGCGCTCGTGATGGCGGGGACCTCGTTCGAGGTCTTCAGGTCCGCGACGAACGAGTACTTGAGCTGCGGGGTCGGCGCTGGCGTCGGCGTCGGAGCCGGTGTGGCGGTCGCGGTAGCGGCAGGCGATGCAGCCACCGGCGCACCGCCGCAGGCGGCCGCGAGGAGCGCGGTCGCGATGAGACTGGCGAGCAAACGCATAGACACCTCCATGGCGTGTACAGAGGTGAATACGGGCACGGTGCCCCGGCGGATGACCTAGCTGAGGAGGCGCAACACGCGGCGCAGGGAACCCGCGAAACCGCCCGGGTACTGGTCGACCTCGTCCGGATACGCGCTGGCGACGACCTGCCAGGTCAGCGTCCGCGACAGCTCGCCGAGGCGGCGGGCAACGTCGGCGCCGGCACGGAGCGCCCCGGCGCCAGCGAGATCGGTCCATGGCTCGAGGTACGCGTCCCTGAGCGCCAGGATCCTGCCGTCCTCCGGCGCCAACGCGGTCCGTGATGCGGCGAAGCGCAGGGTGACCGCGAGGGTCAGGAACGGGTG
Organism: Candidatus Limnocylindria bacterium; assembly: GCA_044866725.1. Classification (GTDB taxonomy): domain Bacteria; phylum Chloroflexota; class Limnocylindria; order P2-11E; family P2-11E; genus CF-39. The sequence goes on from JBIOUD010000129.1 coordinate 10,386, forward strand.
CGAGACGCAGGCGTCCCCCCAGTCGAAGACGACCGCGCGGCCGTCACGCACGAGCAGATTCCCCTGGTGGAGGTCGTTGTGCTGCACGGTGTCGCCGATGCCGAGTGAAGCGAGGTCGTCGCACGCGCGCTGCACCCTCGGGAGCCCGCGCTCGAGCGCTGCCAGCTCCTCGGCTGAGAGACGATCGTCCCGCCGAGCGTCGAGCGCGGGCTCGGCCGCGATCGCCGATATGAAGCCATCGACGAGCGCCTTGGTGCCGTGATCGGGCGTCCCGAGCGCGAGCGCGTCGGACGCTTTCGACGTGACCGCGCGTTGCAGCTGCGCGTAGCGAGGCATGACCGCGCGCCACGCATCGAGGAGTGCGTCGCCCTGATAGACCTCATCCACGCGACGGCCGCCATCGGCGACGAGCATCCATGGTTCGTTCGGATGGACCGCGAACACGGTCGGCACGAGTCCGGGATGCGCGCGATGGAGGAGCTCGGTGAGGCGCGGCTCGTGCCGCTGCGTCGGACCGCAGCATTTCAGATAGAGGGTCTCCGCCCCGGTTGCGACGCGGAAGACGGCGGACCACCGACGGACGTGGAACTGTTCGATCGGCCCGGCGAGCTTGAGCCCGCGCGCCGCGACCGTGTCGCGCGCCCAGGCGTGCACGCGCGCGACGAAGTCGGGCGCTGTGAAGGCGTCCTCGTTCATGAGATCCGAGCAGGCCAGATAAGCCGGATTCTGTTTCTCAGACGGTCATCTCTCTGCGACGGAGGTCGCCCTCCGCCTCTAGCGATCCACCCGGAGGCGGCGCGGGCCACGCCATCGCCCCCTTACGCGATCTTGCAGCGGGAAGAGCTTGCCCGTTTCACCCCGCTTGCGCGGGTTCGTCACTGTGGCGCTGGTCCTCGCCTCACGGCGGACGGGTGTTACCCGCTTCCCTGCCCTGCGCTGTCCGGACTTTCCTCGATGGCTTTCGCCACCGCGACCGTCTGGCCTGCTCGGACATCCATTTTACCGCGGCCTTGCGCAGCAGTAGGCCAGCGGAGCGAAGAGGCGGAGCCGCTTCGCTATAGCGGCAGGGTCTCCTGCGGCCGTGGCGCACGGAGGATGAACCGCTCCGCCTCCGCGAAGAGCGCCGGATCGCCGGACGCGGCACGCAGGGCCTTCGCATCGTCCGGGCGGTCGCGCTGCTCGAGGTCGAGGACGAGCGCGGCGGCATCGAGCACCGCGGGACCGATGAACGCGCGGCGCCAGCCGACGAGGACGACCCCGCGCGCGACACGCAGCGCGTTCGCGCAGACGAGATCACCGTGGACGAGCGCCTGTGGCGACGAGGCGAGCGCGTGAGGCAGGTCTTTCCCCGCGTCGCGCAGGCCGAGTGCGCGGAGTGCCGGCAGGTCTCGCTCGACCGCACTCTCGATCGCACGCTTGGCCTCGAGGATGTCGAGCGGATCGCCGTCGCATGCCGGTGCGCCCGCGTACACGTCCTCGATGAGGGTCCACGGGCCGAGCGAGGCGTGCGGTGGTGGGAGGCCTCGCGAATGCACCGACGGCACGCGGTCCGTCTTGCGCGCGAGGAACGGGAGGAGCTGCGCCTCGACGGTCTCGCCGCGCGGGACGCGCTCGAAGATCGCGCTCGACGACCCGGTCGATGTGGTGAAGCGAAGACGCTTGCGCTCCACGCCCTCGGGCGCGGCCAGTACCTCGGCCTCGACCGAGGGCACGCGCGCGCCGATGCTCCGCGAGACGAGGTCGGCGAGCGGATCGCGCTCGGGAATCTCGCCGCTCACGGCGCCTCGTCGATCGCGCGATTCGACAGCGCATCCGCGATCCCGTTCTGATCACGGGGGACGTGCGTGATCGTCCGCTTCGGGAACGTCGCGAAGAGCGCGCCCGCTTTCAGTGCGAGTGGCTTCATGTTCGGATGTTTGATCCTCCAGCGGCCGCTCATCTGCTCGACCACGAGCTTGCTGTCCATGCGGACGTCAAGCTCATCCACCCCGAGCCGGCGCGCCTCTTCGAGGCCGACGATCAATCCCGTGTATTCGGCGACATTGTTCGTCGTCGTGCCCAGGAATCTCGTGAGCTCCGCGATGACACGGCCGCTGTGGTCGATGAGCACCGCGCCCGCACCGGCCGGTCCCGGGTTCCCACGCGACGCGCCGTCCGCGTAGAGGATCGCTTTCACGCGGGCTGGGCTGCGGCCACGCTCGGCGTGATGAGCTGCGCGAACTTCGCGCGGTCGACGTTGCCGCCCGAGACGATCGCGACGACGATCTCGCCGGGCCGTGCCTTGACGCGGCCGGCGAGGAGCGCCGCCGTCGCGGCAGCCCCTGCCGGCTCCGCGACGAGCTTGGCGCGCTCCGCGAGGAAGCGCATTCCCTCGGTGATGAGCTCGTCGCTGATGACCACGATGTCCTCGACCAGGCGCTGGCAGATATCGAGACCACGCGTGCCGGCGATCGGGCCCGCGAGCCCATCGGCGATCGTCTTGATCGCTGTGAGCGCTACCGGCTTGCCCGCGTCGAGCGCCGTGCGCATCGTCGGCGCGCCCTCCGGCTCCACGCCGATCACCCGGATGCCCTTCTTCTTCGCGGCGACGGCAGTCGCGACGCCGGAGATGAGCCCTCCGCCACCGACGCCGACGACGATGAGGTCGGCGTCGGGCACCTCGTCCAGGATCTCGAGCCCCAGGGAGCCGTGCCCCGAGATCATCGCGTCGTCGTCGTACGGGTGGAGGAAGTACGCGCCTGTCTCATCCTGCAGGGTGGCCACGAGCGCCCGCAGCGAGGTCATGTCGGGCGCGAACCGGATCTCGGCGCCGTACCCACGCGTCGCGTCGACCTTCAGCTTTGGCGCGCTTTCGGGCATGGCCACGGTGACCTTCGCGCCGACGGCCTTCGCGGCGTAGGCGATCGCCGCGGCCGCGTTCCCGGCGCTCATCGTCACGATGCCCTTCGATCGCTGCTCGGGCGTCAGGCTGCTCACCGCGAAGAGCGCGCCGCGGGGCTTGAAGGACCCGGTGCGCTGGAACGACTCCGCCTTGAGGTGCGCGGTCGCCCCGATGCGCTCGGACAGGGCACGGCTCGTGAACATCGGGGTCCGGTGGAGGTGACGCGCGGTAAGCGAGCGAGCCCGCTCGACTTCCTGAAGGGAGATGGTCATCTCTGGAAGATTGTGGGCCCGCCAGGGTTCGAACCTGGGACCGAGGGATTATG
>JBIOUD010000130.1:0-6914 GCA_044866725.1 Candidatus Limnocylindria bacterium
ACGGTCCCGATGCCGACGAGCACCGCGTCGGACCGGTCGCGCATGCGATGCACCTCGCGGAGCGCACGCTTGCCGACCAGATCGCGGCGGCCCGGCGCGGTCACGCGGCCGTCGAGCGTCGTCGCAAGCTTCACGAGGACGAACGGGCGGCCGCGCTCGAGGCGGGAGATGAACCCCTCGTTGAGGCGCTTCGCCTCGGCCTCGTGCACGCCGGTGGTCACCTCGATGTTCGCGGCGCGCAGCAGCCGGAAGCCCTTGCCGTCGGTTCGTGGGTCGGGATCGCGCATCGCCGCGACGACGCGCGTGACCCCGGCCTCGCGGATGGCGTCGACGCACGGCGGCGTGCGACCGACGTGCGCGCACGGCTCGAGCGTCGTGTAGAGCGTCGCGCCACGCGCGCGGTCCCGGGCCTTGCGGATCGCGTTCACTTCGGCGTGCGGCTCTCCCGCCGCGCGGTGAAAGCCCTCACCGACCACCTCGCCGCCTCGCACGAGCACCGTCCCGACGAGCGGGTTCGGACTCGTGCGGCCCGTGGCCCGCGCGGCGAGGCGCAGGGCGCGACGCATGAACGTCTGGTCTTCCTCTTCCGTCACTTCCTTCGTCTAGTCTGACCCCTCGTGACCGGGTCGGCGGCCGCGAGACGCGCACTTCCCACCGGCGTGCGCGTGCGCGCCTCCACCGACGCCGACGTCGAGCGCGAGATCGAGTTCGGCAATCGCTCGGCGACACCGAGCGGATGGCAGTCGCCCGCGGTCGCGCGTGCGATGCGGCAGGTGAATCCGGAGCCCAATCGTCTCGGACTGGTCGCCGAGGATGCCTCCGGGACGGTCCTCGGCCTCGCCGTCACGGGCGATGGCGGCCTCTTCCGCTCACCGGACGGATCGTGGCGCGTCTCCCTGCGCGTGGCACCGGAGTGGCGCGGCAAGGGCATCGGAACGGCGCTCCTGGAGCGGGTCGAGTCGCATGCGAAGGAGCACGGCGCGGCCCGGACCATCGCCTCCGTCCGGGGCGACGAGCCCGACGGAGCTCGCTTCGCCGCGTCGCGCGGCTACCGCGCTTTCCACGAGCGCATCGACTCGTACATCGATGTCGCGACGTTCGACGCATCCGGCTTCGAGGATCCCGACGAGATCGCGAGCCGCGCCGGCATTCGCCTGGCGAGCTACCAGGAGCTGACGGAAGAGCACCGCGACGACGTCGAGTCGTTCCAGCGCGAGCTCCTGCCGGTGATCTGGTCGATGGCCCGCGATGTGCCTTCGCCGACGCCGATGCCCGAGCAGCCGCCGCCCTTCGAGCAGGCGAAGCGCATGTTCTTCGAGGGGCCGGGCATCGATCCGCCCGGGACGATCCTCGCGCTGCGCGGCGGCGTGCCGGTCGGCATGACCGCCACGCAGGTGAAAGAGAACGGCGTGGCGTACACGAACTTCACCGGTGTCGCGCGCGCCGAGCGACGCAAGGGCCTCGCGCTCGCGATGAAGCTGCGCGCGCTGCGGTCGCTCAAGGAGCGCGGGGTGAAGCTCTTCGGAACGACGAACGACGAGCAGAATGCGGCGATGCGCGGGATCAACCGCAGGCTGGGCTACGTGCCGGATCCGCCGACGACGATGTACGAGAAACGATTCTCGTGACGCTCGGCATGCCCGCGCCGGCGCACCCCGGCGAGGAGCTCAAGCACTCCGGTCTGCGGCAGCTCGCGAACGCCGCGAAGGCGCTGAACCTCGACCCGGGCATGCACAAATTCCTCGCGACGCCCGAGCGCACGCTCATCGTGTCCGTGCCGGTGATGCTCGACGACAAGCTCGAGATCTTCACCGGTTACCGCGTGCAGCACTCCACCGGGCGCGGACCGGGTAAGGGCGGAATCCGCTTCCATCCGAGCGTGACGCTCGAAGAGGTCGAGGGCCTCGCGATGCTCATGACCTGGAAATGCGCTCTCACAGACCTGCCGCTCGGCGGCGCGAAGGGTGGCGTGGCGGTCGACCCGCGCAAGCTCACGCGACGACAGGTCGAGCGCCTCGCGAAGCGGTACACCGCGGCGATCCTGCCGATCATCGGCCCGGAGAAGGACATCCCGGCGCCCGACGTGAATACCGACGACTCGACGATGGCCTGGATCGTCGACACCGTGACGATGATGACCGGCCAGCACTCGCCCGCCGTCGTCACCGGGAAGCCGGTCGAGCTCGGCGGGTCACGCGGACGCACCGAGGCGACCGGGCGCGGCGTCGCGTTCGTCACGCTCGAGGCCTTGAAGCGCGACGGTAAGCGGCCCGATGCGATGCGCGTCGCGATCCAGGGCTTCGGCAACGTCGGCAGCGTCACCGCGAAGGCGCTCGCTGAGGCGGGCTGCAAGATCGTCGCGATCTCCGACGTGAGCGGTGGCTACGCCTCGTCGAGCGGCATCGACGTCGCCAAAGCGATCGACCACGTGCGCAATAACCCGCAGCGGCTCCTCGAGGGGATGAGTGGACTCTCGAAGATCAGCAACGAGGAGCTCCTCGCGATGGACGTCGACGTGCTCATCCCCGCGGCGCTCGAGGGCGTCATCACGCAGGCGAACGCCGGCGACGTCCGCGCGAAGCTCGTCGTGGAGGGCGCGAACGGCCCCCTTACAAGCGACGCCGATCGCATGCTCACGTCTCGTGGCACGACCATCGTGCCCGACGTGCTCGCGAACGCGGGCGGCGTCGTGGTCTCGTACTTCGAGTGGGTCCAGAGCCGCGCCGGCTTCTACTGGGAGCTCGAGGAGGTCGAGAAGCGGCTCGAGACCTACATGCGCCGCGCGACCGATCTCACGCTCGCCTCGGCGAAGACCTACGACTGCAGCCTGCGCGAGTCGGCGTTCATCGTCGCCGTCCAGCGCGTCGCGAACGCCATCGAGCGGCGCGGGATCTTCCCCTAGCGGGCGTCCCGCGACGGGACCGGTTGCATAATTATCCGCGCGAACGCATAATCCACGGATGGCCATTCGGGTCGCGATCGTCGGCGTCACGGGTTACGCGGGTGGGGAACTCGCGCGCATCCTCCTCCGGCACCCCGACGTAGACATCGTCGCCGCCGTCGCGCGGTCACACCAGGGCGAGCCGCTGCGCGACGTCCAGCCGCACCTGCACGGCGCGCCGGACTCGCTGCGCATCGGCGGCGACGTCGGCGACGCCGAGGTCGTGTTCACGGCGCTACCGGCAGGCGAGGCTGCGAAGCAGGCAGCGGGCTGGCTCAAGGATGGGCGCGCGATCGTCGACATCGGCTCGGATTTCCGTCTGCGTGACCCGAAGGCGTACGCCACTTGGTACCGCTACGACCACCCCGCGCCGGAGCTGCTGAAGGAGGCGGTCTACGGTCTGACCGAGATCACACGCGCGCGGATCCGCGGCGCGCGAATCGTCGCGAACCCAGGCTGCTATCCGACGGCGACGATCCTGGCGCTCGCGCCCGCGCTGAAGGCGGGCCTCGTCGAGGATGACCTCATCGTGGACGCGAAGTCCGGCGTGTCGGGCGCGGGCCACACGGTCGACGAGGCGTTCCTGTACGGGACGATCGACGAGAGCGTCCGGCCCTACGGCGTGCCGAATCACCGTCACACGCCGGAGATCGCGCAGGAGCTTGCCCTGCTCAGCGGCCGCGAGGCGCGGCTCACGTTCACACCGCACCTCGTCCCGATGACGCGCGGGCTCATCGCCTCGTGCTACGCGACGCTCAAGAACGGCGTGTCCGCGGCGCAGGTCGCCGATGTCTACAGCGCGGCGTACGCCGAGGAGCCCTTCGTCCGCATCACACCGGCGTATCCCGCGACGAAGGCGACGCTCGGGAGCAACTGGTGTCTGGTGCATCCCGTCGTCGATGAGCGCAACGGACGCCTCATCGTCTTTGGCGCGCTCGACAACCTCGTGAAGGGCGCCGCGGGATCCGCGGTGCAGAACTTCAACGCGATGCGCGGCCTGCCGGAGACGGCCGGCCTCGACTCGCTCCCGCTCTGGCCGTGAGCGACCTGCGCGTCCCCATCGGATTCGCCGCCGGCGCCGCGAAAGCGGGCGTGAAGACAGGTGTCGCCGAGCGACTCGATGTCGGGCTCATCGTGTCCGATCGGCCGTGCAGCGTGGCCGGCGTGTTCACGACGAACCAGGTCATCGCCGCGCCGTGTGTCGTGACCCGTGCACACGTCGAGCGCGGCACGCTCCGTGGCATCGTCGTGAACTCCGGCATCGCGAACGCGTGCACCGGACCGCAGGGCGATCGCGCAGCCTCCGAGATGGCACAGGCTGCGGCGCAGGCCATCGGCTGTGAGATGCACGAGGTCGGCGTCGCCAGCACGGGTGTCATCGGCTGGCAGCTGCCGATGGATCGGATCGCGAAGGCGATCGCCGAGATCCGCACCGATCCCGATGGCTTCGACGACTTCTCTCGCGCGATCATGACGACGGACACGCGGCCGAAGATCGCGACCGCCGAGGCGAACGTGGACGGCATCACGGTGCGTGCGCTGGGCGTGGCGAAGGGCGCCGGGATGATCCACCCCGACATGGCGACGATGCTGGCCTTCGTGCTGACAGACGCCGAGATCCCGACCGACACGCTGAAGAAGATGACCAGCCGCGCCGCTCGCAAGTCCTTCAACGCGATCAGCATCGACGGGGACACCAGCACGAACGACATGCTCCTCGTGCTTGCGAACGGCGCCGCTGGTCTGTCGCATCGCCGGGAGAACGCGATCGCCGCAGCCGACGGCCTCATCGCGTGGGTCTGCGAGCAGCTCGCGAAGCAGATCCTTGCGGACGGCGAGGGCGTCACCAAGGTCTTCCAGGTCGACGTGAAGGGTGCCGCGAGCCAGGACGACGCCCGCCGCGCCGCGCGCACCATCACCACGTCGAACCTCGTGAAGACGGCGATCCATGGCGCCGATCCGAACTGGGGTCGCATCCTCGCGGCCGCCGGCCGCTCGGGGGCGAAGGTCGACGACCGCAAGGCCTCGGTCCGCATCGCCGGGCTCGAGGTCTTTCGCGAGGGCGCTCCGGTGAAGTTCGACCCGGCGGACCTCCGGCGCGCGTTCGAGCAGAAGGAGATCGCCATCGAGCTCTCGCTCGGGCTCGGCGGCTCGGACGCGACCGCATGGGGGACCGATCTCTCGGCCGAGTACGTCCGCCTCAACGCGGAGTACACGACGTGAGAAACGCCGACCACGCGCAGGGCGCGAGCGGCGCGAGCGACCTCATCGTCATGAAGATCGGCGGCTCGGTCGCGGGCGAGGATGCGGCTGCGCTCGACGCGATCGTCTCGCTTCACGACTCGGGCCACAGCCTCGTCGTCGTGCACGGCGGCGGGCCGCTCGTCGGCGAATGGGCGGCGAAGCTCGGGTACGAGACGAAGTTCATCCGCGGCCTCCGCGTGACCGATGGCCCGACCCGCGACCTCGCGCTCGCGGTGCTCGGCGGGCTCGCGAACGCGCGCATCGTCGCCGCGCTCATCGCGCGATCGGTCCCGGCCGTGGGCCTCTGCGGGATCGACGGCGGCATCCTCCGCGCGCAGCGCGAGGACAGCGCGCTCGGGTTCGTCGGCAGCATCCGCCGCGTCGACAGCGCGCTCCTGGAGGAGCTCATCGACGCTGGCCGCGTGCCGGTCGTCGCGCCGGCGGCGCTCGAAGAGCCTGCGGGCGAAGCCGCTGAGGTGCTGAACGTGAACGCGGACAGCGCCGCGGGCGCGATCGCGGCCGCGCTCGGCGCGCGGCTCCTCGTGTTCGTGACGGACGTGCCCGGCGTCCGCGCGAAGGACGGCAAGGTCCTCGCGACGCTCGATCGCGACCGCGCGAAGGCCCTCGTGGACGACGGGACGATCGAGGGCGGCATGCTCCCGAAGGTCGAGGCGTGCCTCGTCGCCGCGGGCGCGGGCTGTCGCGCGGCGATCGTCGCGGCGCGCTCGAGCGACGCGGTCGAGCGGCTGCTCTCGGGCGACGCGGTCGGAACGGTGTTCGAGGTGGCATGAAAGAGCTCGCGCGCAAGCAGCACCGGCAGCAGGCGCTCCTGCGGCTCGTCCAGTCGCAGCGCCTCGCGACGCAGGAGGAGCTCGTCCGCGCGCTCAAGGGCGCGGGCTTCGAGGCGACGCAGGCGACCGTGTCGCGCGACATCGTCGAGCTCGGTCTGGTGAAGGTCGCGCGCAACGGCACGCACGCGTACGCACCGCCGACGGCCGTCGCGGCGGGCGGCGGTACGGACCGGCTGCGCCGTTTCTGCGAGGACTACCCGGTCGAGGGCGACGTCGCCTCGAACCTCGTGGTCCTGCGCTCGCCACCGGGGACGGCGAACGCCATGGCGATCGCGCTGGACACGTCGGGCCTGGCGGAGATCATCGGGACCGTCGCCGGCGACGACACCGTCTTCATCGCGACGTCGACGGACCGCCACGCGCGCTCGCTCCTCACGCGGCTCACCGCGTTCGGCATCGCGAGGAAGGGGAGGGCATGAGCGAGTCGTGACTCGGCGGAGTGACGCGCGGCGAGACGTGCGTGCTCGCGTACTCGGGCGGTCTCGATACGTCGGTCGCCGTCGCATGGCTGCGCGAGACGCACGGCTTCGAGGTCGTGACGTGCACCGGCGATCTCGGGTCGGTGCGCGACCTCGCCGCGATCCAGAAGAAGGCGATCGCGAGCGGCGCGCGCAAGGCGATCGTGCAGGACGCGCGCGACGTGTTCGTCGAGTACTTCGTGTGGCCCGGGCTGCAGGCCGGCGCGCTCTATCAGGACCGGTATCCGCTCGCGACCGCGCTCGGGCGCCCGCTCCTCGCGAAGCTCCTGGTCGACGCGGCGCGCGCCGAGGGCGCGAAGTTCGTGGCGCACGGCTGCACCGGGAAGGGGAACGACCAGGTGCGCTTCGACCTCGCGGTCGGCGCGCTCGCGCCGGACCTGAAGGTCATCGCGCCGATGC
>JBIOUD010000131.1:0-4267 GCA_044866725.1 Candidatus Limnocylindria bacterium
TTCCAGGGTGGCAACAACGCCGGGCACACGGTCGTGAACCAGCACGGCACGTTCAAGCTCCACCTCGTGCCGTCCGGTATCTTCAATCCGAACGCGCTTTGCATCGTCGGACCGGGCACGGTCGTGAACCTCCAGGTCCTCTGCGAAGAGCTCGCGAACCTCGAGCGCAGCGGCATCAGCACGGCGAACCTCCGCGTGGCGGAGCGCGCGCATCTGCTCATGCCTTGGCACATCGCGATCGACCGTCTCGACGAGCGCGAGCGAGGTCGACAGAAGCTCGGTACGACCGGTCAGGGGGTGGGCCCGGCCTACGCCGACAAGGTGTCGCGTCACGGCGTCCAGGTGTACGAGGTGCGCGATGAGCGCCGCTTCCGGCAGCGCGTCGCACACGAGCTCGAGCGGCAGAGGAAGGTCCTCGAGCGCTTCGGCGACGCGCCGCTCGAGGCGAACGCGGTCGCGGACGAGGTGCTCGCGGCCGCCGCGACGCTGGGGGACCGCATCGTCGACACGCTCCCGCTCGTCGAGTGCGCCCTGCAGAAGGACGCGCGCATCCTGCTAGAAGGACAGCTCGGCGCGATGCGCGATCTCGACTGGGGCATCTACCCGTACGTGACGTCGTCGAACCCGCTCGCCGGCGGTGCCGCGGTGGGCGCCGGGATCCCGCCGCGCTACATAAAGAAGGTCATCGGCGTCGTGAAGGCGTACTCGACGATGGTCGGCGAGGGTGCGATGCCGACCGAGATGGCCGGACCGGAGGGCGATGCGCTGCGCGAGCGCGCGAACGAGTACGGCGCGACGACGGGGCGCCCGCGGCGCGTCGGATGGTTCGACGCGGTCGCGGCGAGGCACGCGCACCGGCTGAATGCGTTCACGGAGATCGCGGTGACGAAGCTCGACGTGCTCGGCGCGTATCGCGAGATCCCGTTCTGCGTCGGCTACGAGATCGACGGCGCGGTCACCACCGACATGCCGCCGACCGCGGTGCTCGAGCGCGCGGTGCCGCGGTACGAGAAGCTCGCCGGCTGGTGCGATCCGCTCACCGGCGTGGCCGATCGCGCACACCTTCCCGATGCGGCGCGCGCGTATCTCGCACGCATCGAGCGAGCCGTCGGCGCGCCCATCGGAATGGTCGGGATCGGGCCCGAACGGAGCGCGACGCTCCTCTAGAATCCGCCTCGGATGAGCAGTCTTCTGGACGTCGCGTTCCCCTACCGCAGGAAGAAGAGCTTCGGTGCAGCCTCGTTCGCGCTCATCTTCCTCACGCTACTCGCGGAGATCGAGCTGCTCGTCTTCATCGGCCTGGCCGTCGTGGCCCGCCGCCTCGATCTCTTCATGGAGCTACAGCCGGTCGTGCTGCCGGGCGCGTGTCTGTTGGCCCTGGCGGCCGCCGGCGTGTTCTGGTGGCGCGCCCGCAAGTGGAACAAGGACCGTGTCGACTTGCTCAACGTGTGGGCGGAGGGCGGCACCGCATACGGCGAGCGACTCGTGAAGTCGCGGCAGCGCCGGTAGGGGCCGTACACTTCCGACCACGTGGGCCGCGTGGGGGAGCGCTTCGCCAAGGAAGGTCTCACGTTCGACGACGTCCTCCTGATCCCCGCCCGCAGCGACGTCGTCCCCTCGCAGGTCTCCACGAAGGCTCGTCTCACCAGGAGCATCACGCTCGACATCCCGATCCTCTCGGCCGCCATGGATACCGTCACGGAGTCGCGCATGGCGATCGCGCTCGGCCGTCTGGGTGGGCTCGGGGTCATCCATCGGAACCTCACGGTGGCGGAGCAGGTGCGCGAGGTGCAGCTCACGAAAGACGCCGGCGTCATCGCCGCGGCCGCGGTCGGGGTGTCGGGCGACGCCGACGAGCGCACCGCCTCGCTTGTCGCCGCGGGCGTCGATGTGATCGTCGTCGATGTGGCCCACGGCCACTCCGCCGGAGTGATCCGCATGGTCGAGAAGGTCAAGGCCCGACACCGCGTGCAGGTCATCGCCGGCAACGTCGTGACCGCGGAAGGCACCGAGGAGCTCATCGCCGCGGGCGCCGACGCGGTGAAGGTCGGCGTGGGGCCGGGCGCGATCTGCACGACGCGCGTCGTCGCGGGCGCCGGCATGCCGCAGATCACGGCGGTCTTTGACTGTGCCGCCGCCGCGGACGCCGCCGAGGCGGCGGACCGGCAGGGCATACCGATCATCGCGGACGGGGGTATCCAGCAGTCCGGCGACATCGCGAAAGCGATCGGCGCCGGCGCGTCAACGGTGATGCTCGGCGGTCTCCTCGCCGGTGTCGACGAGTCGCCGGGGGAGGTGGCCGACACGCCCGAGGGCCGGTTCAAGTCGTACCGCGGCATGGGCTCGATGGGGGCGATGCAGGCGAGGGCGGGGCAGAAGACCGGCGCGTCGCGCGATCGCTACGGTCTGCAGGACATCGGCGAGTTCTCCAAGCTCGTGCCGGAGGGCGTCGAGGGTCACGTCGCCAGCGTCGGTCCGCTTGCGCCCTTCCTCCACCAGCTCGTGGGTGGCCTGCGTGCCGGGATGAAGTACGTCGGCGCTGCGACGATCGAGGAGCTTCGGACGAAGGCGACGTTCGTGCGGATCTCCGGCGCCGGGCTCCGTGAGTCGCATCCGCACGACGTGCGGATCACGACCGAGCCTCCGAATTACAGGCTAGCGAGGACGAGACAGGGACCAGAAGGTCACTGGTGAGGGCGAGCGACGCCTGGAGCCGCGTCAGCGGCTATCGGATCAGAGCCTGAGCGCGACGGCGAACGGCCTTCCTGCCATGTCGGTCGAGCGCGACATCGCGAGGCGCGCGCTCGACACCGCGCGCACGCGCGGTGCCTCATACGCGGACGTTCGCTTCGTGCGCCGCGACGAGGAGAACGCGCTCGTGAAGAACGGACGGCTCGAGAGCGCCGACCGCTCGGATTCGTTCGGCTTCGGGGTCCGCGCCATCGCGGACGGCGCCTGGGGGTTCGCCGCGTCGCAGGTCGTCACCGGCGACGAGGCCGACCGAGTCGCGGCGCTCGCGGTCGAGATCGCCAAAGCGTCCGCGCTCACCAAGCTCCGTGATGCCGTCCTCGCCCCGCTCGATCCGCAGAGCGCCACATACGCGACGCCGGTGAAGATCGATCCGTTCGCGCTGACCGTGGACGATCGTCTCGGCCTGCTGATCGCGGCCGAGGAGCGGCTGCGCGAGCGAAAGGGTCTGCGAACGACACGTGCCGCGTACGCGATCTGGCGCGAGGAAAAGCTCTTCCTCTCCACCGAGGGCGCCGACATCCAGCAGCGTCTGGTGGAGGTCGGCGGCGGTATCGCGGCCGAGGCGGTCGGCGACGGCGAGCTGCAGATCCGCAGCTATCCCGACGGGCTCCGCTACCAGAACTCCGGTGGCTGGGAGATCCTCACGAAGTGGGACCTCGCGGCGAACGCGCCGCGCGTCGCCGACGAGGCGCTCGCTCTGCTCAGAGCGAAGCCGTGTCCGCAGGACGTCCGCACGTCGGTGATCCTCGCGGGCAATCAGCTGTCGCTCCAGTGCCACGAGAGCTGTGGCCATCCGATCGAGCTCGATCGCGCGCTCGGCAGCGAGGCGGCGTTCGCCGGCACGTCATTCCTCACGACCGACAAGCTGGGCAAATTCCGGTACGGCTCGGAGCACGTGAACATCCGCATCGACTCGACGTCGCCCGGCGGCCTCGGCACGTTCGGGTTCGACGACGAGGGCGTGCCCGCGTCGGAGGGCTGGGCCGTCGAGGACGGCCTCTTCGTCGGCTACCTCATGAGCCGCGAGACCGCCGCCGCGCTCGGCACGCGCTCGAACGGGACGATGCGCGCCGACGGCTGGCAGCGCGTGCCGATCATCCGCATGACGAACGTCTCGGTCATGCCGGGTGAGGCCGGCACGCTCGACGACCTCATCGCCGACACTGACGACGGGATCCTCATGGACACGAACCGCTCGTGGTCGATCGACGACAAGCGCTTCAACTTCCAGTTCGGCACCGAGATCGGCTGGGAGATCAAAAAGGGCAAGCGCGGCGACATGGTGCGCAACCCGACGTACACCGGGATCACCCCGGAGTTCTGGGGCAGCTGTGACGCCGTGTGCTCCGAGAGCGAGTGGGTGATGTGGGGGACGCCGAACTGCGGCAAAGGACAGCCGGGTCAGGGCGCGCACACCGGCCACGGCGCCGCACCCGCCCGCTTCCGCGACGTGAAGGTCGGAGTGATGAAGTGACCGCCCCTCTCCTCGCCGAAGGTGGGACGTCGGGCAGGTGAG
>JBIOUD010000132.1:0-11980 GCA_044866725.1 Candidatus Limnocylindria bacterium
CGCGGCCGGGGTGTTGGGGATCACGTCGACGACCTCGATGGGGGTGTTCTGGTCGCTCTGATTGATCGTCACGCCGATGCCCGACACCGGCGCCGGCGGCTTGTTGAAGCCCTTCGCGCGGTCGGGATCGAGGTAGTACGTGTGGCACTCGTTCATGGCGCGCGCCATCCCGTCGACGGCGGCGCGCTCGAGCAGGTCCTTCTTCGCGGCCGGGTAGCGCGTGAGCACCGCATCGAGCGACGCGGAGAGCTTCGCGAAGTCGGAGAAGCGGCTGCCGGTGAGGTCCGGCCGGCCGACGACGGGGTTCGCGTCGATGTTCTCGCGCTTGAGGTAGGCGGTGACGCCGTCGACAGCGCCCGGGATGATGTCGCGCGAGGTCGGCTTGTCGACGTGCTTGTCGAGGATGATGTCGTAGGCCGCCGACGCGGTCGCGTATTGCGTCTGCGTCGGGAGGAGCTCGCGCTGCAGCTCCGCTGGGAGGATCGAGCAGCCGACCGCGGCGGCAACGAACGCGAGAACGACGGTCAGCCGCCGCAGAGGCATCTTGTCTCCAGCATATGAGGCGGCAGCAGCGAAGGTTTCGCTTGCTTTAAGCGACCTGCTCAGTGAGCAGCTTGCGAAGCCGACCGAGCGCGCGGAACTGCAGCGCGCGGATCGCACCTTCGTTCTTCCCGAGCACCTTCGCGACCTGGCGGGAGGACATGTTCTCGACGAATCGCAGAACGAGAACTTCCTGCTGCTCGGTCGTGAGGTGCTTCACCGCGCCACGCAGCGCGTCGACCTGCTCGCCACGCACCGCGCGATCGTGAGCGGTCGGGCCTTCCTCGGCGACGCCGTACGCGTCATCGAGATCGACCGTGGGACGCTCGCGGCGGCGACGATCGGTCACCGCGTTGCGCGCGATGGTGTAGAGCCAGGCGAGGAAAGACTTGCCTTGCCAGCGGTAGCGGTGGATGTTCGCGAACGCCCGAGTGAAGACCTCTGACGTCAGGTCCTCAGCGTCGCTGGGCTCGCGGACGCGATACAGGACGTAGCGGTAGACCGCGTCGCAGTGCGTGTCATACAGCTCGGCGAACGCCGCACGGTCGCCACTCCGAGCCCGGTCGATGACGTCCGGGATCGGCGTAAGCGCATCGAGAGGAAGCGCGGGGGACTTTGCGATCTCGACATTGATGAGTGACACGACTCTTGGTGCTCCCTATCCCGCCCTCGTGGTGAGGCAGACCATACGGGCGCATCTGCGCGATGGGAATCCCCCCATCGGTACCAAATAGGTCACATCAGCGGGCCATTGGGCGCGGTCCGTACGCGGTCCTACGCGGTCCTAGTACGAGCGGGTCACGCGGAAGCGAGCGAGCGGGCCATCGGCTGGAATGGATTACGAACACCGTGAGATCGGAACGCGCGCGATCGGCCAGGCCTCGGCGCGGTGGGTGTTGGTCGGCTAGCAGTACTTCTTCTTCGCCGCGACTTTCCAGTCGTCGTAGAACTTCGTCGCGCTTAGGCCGAGCACCTTCGGAAAGACGTTTGCCGGGACGGCGTCGTCCTTGAATGCGAGCAGCAGCTTCCGATAGCCATCCGCGCCGCCGTATGTCGTGTAGAGGTACTCGACCATCGTGTTCGCGAACGAGTAGTACTGCGACAGCGACTCCGGCGGGCCGTTGGGGTCGGCGCCGTCCTCGAGCTGCTTCAGGGTAGGGGTGGCGGTCTGGCAGAGGACGAACTTCATGACGCTCTCGCTTCGGGACTTGCCGACGTAGTCGGGCCATCCTTCGACGAGCCACCAGGGAAGGCGCGCGCTGATCCCGGCGCTGAACTGGTCCTGCGCCCAGTGCAGCCACTCGTGCGTGATGAACGAGACCGTGGGCGCCGAAAGTGAACCGTCCGGGTTGAGCCAGTAGCGGAAGAACCTCACGTACGGATCGGAGGTGATGTTGACGAAGTGGAAGCCGACGACCGTGCATCCCTGGATCCCGGAGACGCTGCGCGTCGGGTAGAAGCGGATCGCGAGCGGGTCACGGCGCTCCGTCGACAGCAGGTTCTCGAGGACGACCTTCCGTGCCGCGAGCGTCCCCTTGCCGAGCGCGTCGATGATGTCCTGATCGATGCCCCAGTAGTCGATCTGGATGTCCTCGATCGTCGTCTTCTTCTCGCCACCAAGCTCGTCGTCCTTCGGCTCGGTCTGCACCCATGCGCCCCCGACCTTGCGGAAGAAGACGCGCCGCGTCCCGTTCCCGCCTTCGTTCACGTATGCGCGCACGTATGTGTCCAGGTACGGCTCGATCTTCCCGACCTGACCGGTCGCGCTCGGTCCCTGGCGCGTCGCGATGTCGTACGCCTCGTTCGAACATCGCACGAGGGGGCGCCGGTCCTGGTCGATCGTCGCCTGGAGCGCCTTCTGGTCCTTGTTCGCCATCGCGTTCGTCTGCCGCTGGAGGACCGCCTGGATCTCGCCCCGCGTCTGCTCGTTGATGACCGGCTTCTCCGCGACCGCGCTCGTGACATCGGGCGGCGCCGTCGTCGTGGGCGTGCACGCGACGACGATGGACCACACGAGGAGGGCGGCGAAGAGGCGTCTCACTGCGTCGAGGATAGGGGAGCGCGCTTAATCAGCGGCGGTCGAGACCTTCGCCGCGGCCTTCGCGGCGTGCTCCGCCTGCCACTCGGACGGAGATGCGCAGAACCCTTCGTAGTCGATGTACTCGGTGATCGTCGGGTTCGTGCCACACACCGGGCACTCCTGATCGCGCCGGAGCTTGACCTCGCGGAACGAGGTGTCGAGCGCATCGAACAACAGGTAGCGCCCTACGAGCGGCTCACCGATGTCGAGCAGCAGCTTGATCGCCTCGTTCGCCTGAAGCGTGCCGATGACGCCGGGGAGCACGCCGAGCACCCCGGCCTCGGCGCACGATGGCGCGAGCTCCGGCGGTGGCGGCGTCGGGAAGAGGCAGCGGTAGCACGGACCGGCGTGGGGCTTGAAGACGGTGACCTGTCCCTCGAAGCGGTAGATCGATCCATGCACCACGGGCTTGTTCCACTTCACCGACGCGTCGTTGAGGAGGTAGCGCGTCGGGAAGTTGTCGGCGCCGTCGATGATCACGTCGTACTCCGCGATGATCCGGTCGATGTTGTCGCTCGTCAGGCGCTCCTGGTAGGGCACGACCTTCACGTCCGGGTTGAGCGCCTCGAGCGTCGCCTTCGCGGAGAGGGCCTTCGGCTCCCCGAGGCGTTCCATCGAATGGAGGATCTGGCGCTGGAGGTTCGTCTGGTCGACGACGTCCGAGTCGACTATCCCGAGCTGCCCGACGCCCGCCGCGGCGAGGTAATACGCCGCTGGTGAGCCCAGGCCGCCGGCGCCGATGAGGAGCACCTTGCTCCGGAGGAGCTTGTGCTGCCCGGCCTCGCCGACCTCGGGGATGAGGAGGTGCCGGCTGTAGCGCTGGGCCTGCTCGGCCGTGAAGGAGTCCGGGGTCTCCCAGGCGAGCCCCGAGTCCTTCCAGCGGTTGAATCCGCCAGACATCGAGACGACGTCGGTGTAGCCGAGCTTCTGGAGGATGTCGGCGGCCATGACCGAGCGGACGCCGCCGGCGCAGTAGAGGACGGTCCGCTTGTTCTTGTCGGGGATGCGGTCCTCGGCCCACTGCTCGAGGAAGGACTTCGGCACATGGACCGCGCCGGGGAGGTGCCCGGCGTTCCACTCGTCGGTCTCGCGGACGTCGGCCAGCTGCACATCGTCTGAGCGCAAGAGCTCGGCGACCTGCTGTGGGGTCGCCTCCTTGATGCGCTTCTTCAGCTCGGCGAAGTAGTCGCGATATGTGGGCAAAGGCACGCTCCCTTGTGTGAAGTCTAAACCGAGCATGGCGCTCGGAAATTCCTCGGTGTGCGACTGGCTGCTACGTTCGAACGCAGGTGGAGACCCTCTACGTCGATCTTCTCCAGTTCCTCTATCACCTCGCCCTCGCGGTCATCGTGGGTGGCGGCTTCGTGCTGGGCAGCGTCGTCGCGCCTGCGCTCTTCCGCGGCGCGCCGCGGAGCGAGGCGGGCACGCTCTTCGCGGCGGCGCTCGCTCGCTGGGACGGGCTCGCGATCTTCTCGGTGATCGTCGTCGTCCTCACCAGCGCGCTGAAGGCGGGCGCGTTCGAAGTGAGTGGTGTGCCCGAGCCGCGCCTCATCGTGCGCTGGGTCGCGCTCGTCGTGATGTCGGGCGCGGTCCTGTATGGGAGCGGGTGGGCGGGACCGGTCGCGCGGACGATCCGCGCGCAGACGCGCGACTTCGACGACCTCCCACCGAGTGCACCGGCGCGCGTCGAGTTCGCGAAGCTCCATCGCTCGTCGAGTCGTGCGCTGCGCGTCGCAGTCGTCGCCGCGCTCGTCGCGATGTTCTTGTCCTGATGGCCGTGCGCACGGCGTCGGTCCACGAGACCCTCGGTCGTCATCGCGAGAAGCTCGAGCGCGCGCATCGCGTTCGCAACGCGAGCCAGCTCGTCGCGATGGTCGACGCCCTCGGATTCTGCTTCGCGTTCACCGGCGAGCGGTCGTACCCGCTACCCGCGTGCTTCGACCATCTCTCGACGAGCGACGACAGCAAGAAGTGGGAATGGATGTGGCCGTGGAAGGACGAGCTTGCTGAGGCGAAGAAGCTCTACTACGGCCGCCTTCTCGTGAAGAAGCCGACGTTCGTCTCGATGAAGATGCTCCCGACGTTCTATGCGACGTTCGGGCGCGCCGGCGAGACCGACGATCACCTCGACGACGTGCGCGCGGGACGCCTCACCGACCTCGCGCGGCGCATCGTCGAGTACCTGCAGCACCACGGCGAGACCCAGAAGAAGCGCATGCGCGCCGACCTGGGCATCGAATCGAAGGAGGGGCGGGGCGACCTCGATCGGGCGATCGAGGAGCTGCAGCGTCTCATGTACGTCGCGCGCGTGAAGGCGGTGGGCGAGCGCAGCGACGACTACAACTACACCTACGACCTCTTCGTCCGTCGCTATCCCGAAACGGTGAAGGCGGCCGAGCGCCTCGCGTCGGCCGACGCCTGCGCAGCGCTCGTCGCGCGGCTCCTCGAGCTCGCCGGTGGCCTCACGCCCAAACAGATCTCGAAGCTCTTCGACTGGGAACAGGATCAGACCGACAAGGTCCTCGCACGCGTCGCGAAGGACGGCGGTGGGCGCTACGTCGGCGATCTCTTCATGCTGCCGGGTCTGGCGCGTTGATGCGGACCGCCCGGTACGATACGGCGGCCTAGCCGATGGACATCCACCAGCTTCGATCGTGGATCTTCGAGCTGTACGAGCCCCTCGAGAACGAGCGGCAGTACATCGTCTTCGACAACGCTCGCGGCAACCTCCTCATCGACGTGCCACCGTTCAGCGCGCGTGCCGAACGGCTCATCGCCGGCACCGGACGCGCCGGGCTCCTCGTCGTCACGAACCGGCGGCGCGCCGCGCTCGCGCAGCGCTACCGCGAGACGCTCGGCGTCCGCATCGCGGCGCACGTCGACGACGCGTCCGCCCTTGGGGCTGATCCCGACGTGGTCCTCTCGGACGACGAGGCGGTCCGGCCGGACGCTCGCGCTATCCGCGTGCGCTCGGGGAAGGAGGGCGCGACCGTCCTTCTCATCCGCAAGGCCGGCGGCGTGCTCGTGTGCGGCGACCTCGACCTCGCCTCCGGACCGGCACGCGACCTCGCGAAGCTCGAGTTCTCCGCGGTGCTGTCGGCGAATCGCTCACCGATGTGGAACGCCGGTAAGGACACGCTCCTCCTGCTCCAGCGCGAGCTGCCGAAGCCTGCGAAGCACTTCTCGATCCTGCTACCGCCCCCCTGGGACGACGCGTACCGCGGGCGGCTCGAGGACAAGATGGTCCACAACGAGAAGATCATTCCGCGCGAGGAGACCGCGGCGCGCGAGGCGGCGATGGGCTCGACCACGCTCATCGTGTCGAACGACGCCCGCGACCTGATCGGACGCGCCAAGGCACCCGGGGGCAGGAGCCCCCGTTTAGCGAGCGAAGCGAGCGTGCCCGCGAAGCCCGCGACGGTCGCCGGCAACGGCGGCGGGGCAGCAACGCCGCCGCCGAAGACGACGCGGCCCCGTCCGTTCGCCGAGGACTGGGACGCGCCGGGCAGCGACAAACCCGCGACGACGCTCGCGAACGCGCCGGCGAACATCGTGCCGGCGCACGGACAGTTCACACCGCAGCCGATCGGGGCGCGCTTCCAGCGCGTCGCGATCGAGGACCTCGCCGGCGCGCCGTACGTCGACTGGTCGTTCGGTGCGATCGATCTCTCGCCACAGGGCGACGAGGTCGCCTTCTCGTGGAACAAGACGGGCAACTTCGAGATCTACAGCGCGCCGATCGAGCGGGACAAGCTCTTCCAGCTCACGGCCGGGACCGAGCGAAGCGTGTCGCCGCGCTGGTCGCCCGACGCGCGCCAGCTCGCGTTCCTCAGAGATCACGGCGGCGACGAGCGCTGGGACATCTGGCTCGTCGACCGCGACGGCGAGCACGAGCGCAACCTCACGAACGAGCCCGAGGTCTGCCATCGCGACATCGCGTGGTCGCCCGACGGTCAGAGCATCGCATTCGTCTCGAACGCTGGCAGCAAGGGCTTCAGCGTGAGCGTCGTCGATGTGACGAGTGGCGTGCAGCGGCAGCTCACCGACGGCGCGCACGACGACTTCCAGCCGCGCTGGTCGCCGGATGGGACGACGATCATCTTCGCCTCCCGTCGCGAGACGGAGCGCACGAACGTCGGTACGTACCTCATCCCCGCCGCGGGCGGGAACGCGCTGATGCTCGACACGCGCCAGGGGAAGGATGGCGAGTCCGTCTCGGCATCGTTCTCCGCCGACGGCCAGCGGGTGGCCTTCGCGACGAACGTCCGTGGGCGGTACGAGCCGGCGATCGCGCACCTCGACGGCGGTCGCGTCCGCGCGGTCGAGTACCTCACCCAGAACATCCACGACGAGACCGAGCCGGTCTGGCGTCCGGACGGCCGCGGACTCCTCTATCAGCACAGCGAGGACTCCGAGGTGTCGGTCCGTCGCGTCTTCGGCGCATCGCACGCGACGCACGCGGTCGCGGACCGCCCAGGCGTGCACGCGTCGGCGAAGGTCGGGCCCGACTCGGATCTCGTCGCCTACCTCTGGGCCGGTGCGCGCGAGCCGTGGGACGTGTACGTCACCCGCGAGCGCATGGTCACGCCCAAGCGGCTCACCCGCTCGCTGCCGTCGTCGATCGACCCGGCCACGCTCGTCGAGCCCATCCACGTCCGCTACCCGGGCGCGGACGGCCGCGAGATCCCCGCGCTCCTGTACGTGCCGCACGCCGAGGCGGTCCGCGGCGGCGGCATTCCGCCCGCGATCGTGCACGTGCACGGTGGGCCGACGGGCCAGCACCTTCGCTGGTGGGACCGCGCGTCGCAGTGGTACGCGAACAACGGCTACGTGGTACTCGCGCCGAACATCCGCGGCTCGACCGGCTACGGACGCGAATTCCAGGAAGCGAACCGGGGCGACTGGGGCGGCAAGGACCTCATCGACGTGACGAAGGGCGTCGAGTGGCTCGCGAAGCAGAAGATCGCCGATCCGAAACGGATCGGCGTGTACGGCGGCTCATACGGCGGGTTCATGACGCTCATGGTCCTCACGCAGGCGCCGGACCTCTGGGCCGCCGGCGTGTCCGTCGTCGGCGTGGTGTCGTGGAAGACGCTGTACGACACGACCCGTGGAGATCTCAAGGACTACCTCGAGCGCGAGCTCGGCGACCCCGCGAAGGTCCCGGACCTCTACCGCGACCGCTCGCCGCTCACGCACGTCGCGAAGATCAAGGCGCCGCTCCTCGTGCTGCAGGGCGCGAACGACCCGCGCGTGCCGCAGAGCGAGGCGAAGCTCCTGACCGACGCCCTCCGCAAGGCGGGGAAGACCTTCGACCAGCACGTCTACGAGGGCGAGGGTCACGGCTTCCGCACGAAGGCGAACATGATCGACGCCCTACGCCGCGCGACCGAGTGGTTCGACAAGTACCTGCAGACGCGTGCCTGATGCCGTCGTCGTCGGCTCGGGTCCGAACGGCCTCGCCGCGGCGATCCATCTCGCGCGCAGCGGACGCTCGGTCACGGTGTACGAAGCGAATCACGAGATCGGTGGAGGCGCGCGCACCGCGGAGCTGACGCTCCCGGGATTTCAGCACGACGTCTGCTCCGCGTTCCATCCCATGGCCGTGGCATCGCCGTTCTTCCGCACCCTGCCACTCGACGAGCACGGCCTGCGCTGGATCCACCCGGCCGCGCCTCTCGCGCACCCGCTCGACGACGGGACCGCCGTGATACTCGAGCGATCCATCGACTTCACGACGAAGGCGCTCGGCGAAGATGGCCGCGCGTATCGCGCGCTCATGTCGCCGTTCATCGACGCGTGGAGCGACCTGTACGACGAGGTGTTGCGGCCGATCGTGCACATCCCGCGGCATCCGCTCTTGCTCGCGCGCTTCGGGCTCACCGCGATCTGGCCGGCTCGCGCGATGGTCCGCCGGTTCCGCGGAGAGCGTGCGTCCGCGCTCCTCGCCGGCATCGCCGCGCACTCGTTCCTCCCGCTCGAGCATCCGCTCAGCGCATCAGCCGCGCTCCTCCTCGGCTCCGCCGGCCACGCGGTCGGCTGGCCGATGCCACGCCACGGGTCCGGGGCGATCGCGAAGGCGCTCGCGTCGTACCTCGCGTCACTCGGCGGCGTCGTGGTCGCCGATCGGCGCGTGCAGCAGATGAGCGATCTGCCCGACGCGCGCGCGTACCTCTTCGACACGTCGCCGGCGGGGCTCGACCTCATCGCCGCCGATCGGCTCTCACCCGGTTTCCGGCGGATGCTGCGGCGCCATCGCCGCGGCCCCGGCGTGTTCAAGCTCGACTACGCACTCGACGGGCCCGTTCCGTGGCGCGCGAAGGAGGTCTCGCGCGGCGGGACCGTCCACCTCGGCGGGACGTTCGACGAGATCGCATCGGCCGAGCGCGAGGTGTGGCGCGGGCAGCACCCCGATCGCCCATTCGTATTGGTTGGTCAGCAGAGTCTCTTCGACGAGACAAGAGCCCCAATTGGGAAGCACACGCTCTGGGCATACACCCATGTGCCGAACGGCTCGACCGTCGACATGACCGCGCGCATCGAGGCGCAGATCGAGCGCTTCGCGCCCGGCTTCCGTGACCGCGTCCTGAAGCGAGTCGCTACGACGCCCGCGGACATCGAGCGCGAGAACGCGAACGATGCCGGCGGTGAGATCGCAGGCGGGTCGAACGCCGGACTCCAGCTGCTCTTCCGACCGCGCATCGCGCTCGACCCCTACGCGACGAGCGCGAAGGACATCACGCTCTGCAGCGCGTCGACGCCACCGGGCGGCGGGGTCCATGGGATGTGCGGCTACCACGGCGCGCGGAGCGCGCTCCGGCGCTCGCTGAGCTAGAGGGCCAGGGTATTCGTTCAAACGTTCTATAACGTGGTTGACGGCCGTGGCATGCTTGGTGCTGTTCTGTCACGAATGTTGTGACACGGAGAGTGACATGCCCAAGACTCAGGTCCGGCTAACAAAAGACGTTGTTGCTGCTGCCTCTACGGAGCGCTCCGCGCTTGGCTTCGACGAGAAAGAGCCGCTCGGTAACGTTCTTTCCGCTCTGGCGCGGGATGGAATCGAGTACCGACGAATGCAGCAGCGCGAGCGCGCGCGCGCAGCGACATACGCAGCGTGGGCTGATGACGATGAGTTGCACGCGGACGTGCGCGAGACGTTCGGATGGACTGTTCAGTCTCGCGTGCGCTAGAACCTCTTGACCATACGGCGCGGTGCGCTTCACGCGATCGTGGACATCCCCGGAGCCGATGGATACGTCGTTCTCTCGAATGATCAATGGAACGCGGCGCGAACTGAGGAAGTAGCCGGTGCGCTCGTCTACCGGGTCAGCGGCCCGGGCCGTATCCAACTCGGTTCGTTCGATGCGTTCGCCGGAGAACTGATTGCGGTCCCGAAGAGCGTGCTCGGGGCTCCCCTTGCCGTGTTCGGCGCAGAGCACTTGCTTGATACCGAGGAGTTCATCTGTGACGCGCTAGGCCTTCGCAGCCTCCACGAGAGTCCGCCGAAAGCGCCGCCGAGCCAACCAGGAGCGGTCGATTATCCGATGTGGTCACAGATCTACTACGCAGGGCCTCCGCTCGGTACACCACCTCAGAACAAGAGGCGTGTCGTCGTCTCTGCCGATCCCTACAACAAGCTCATGAAAGGCGCCGTATGCGTACGGACGACGACGCGACGCGAGCCCGGACCAGGTTTTCCAGCACTTGGAGATGGAACCATCGCTGTGGCGATTGCACCGACATTTTTTCGCGAGACCTATGTGCGCCACAAACCGCGCGACGCCCGTCCGCAGCCAAGCCAGCTGTTCCTCCCCGACATGGCGCGCGTAGCAGAGGGACTCGTCGATGCGCTCGACTTACATCACTTGATGCCGTGAGCAGCGTCTAACTAGGCGCGTTCACCAGCACGCCGTCGATCGCGGCCCGCAGGGCCGTCGCCTTGAGCCGGTCCGCGATCGCCCGCGCCTCGTCGAGCTGCGCGTCGGCCTGATCGCGCCGGCCGATCGCGGGGAGCGACTGCGCGAGGTCTGACAGTGCGACGGCGCGCTCGTACTCGAGCTTCAGCGTGGCGAACGACTGCACGGCGTCGAAGAGCAGCTTCGCCGCCTTCGTGTGCTCGCCGGACTTCTGCGCGCGGAGGCCCTCGGCCTGCACGAGCAGCGCGCGGCCGCGCGCGTGGCCCGACTTCTCGACGGCCGCCTCGACACGATCGACGAACACCGGGTCGTCGATGCCCCAGCGCGCCGCGGCCAGGACCGCGAGCGGGCCGAACACGACGAGGTTCACGAGCCCCTTCGGGTAGCCGGCGCTGCGGATCGCTCGGTAGCTCGACTCGGTCTCGCGATTCCCGTAGACGGCCGCGAGGAAGTCGCACGCCGCGATCTCGATCGGCGGCGCCTCGAGCTCCACGAGCCGTTCGCGCAGCGTCTTCTCCTCGGGGAGCGACATCGCGGCCGCCGCGGCGCACGCGACGATCAGCGCGCTGTAGGGCTTGCCGACGGGCATGATGCGCTCGCGACGCGATGCGGCTTCGAGCGCGCCGGGGAAGTCTCCGGAGAGGAGCCGCGCCATCGCCTCGATCTGCACCGCACCGGATCCGAGCCGCGGCTTCTCGGTCTCATCCGCGATCTCGGCGGCCTCGGTCGCATGCTCCATGACCTCACCGAAGTTGCCGAGCACGAGCGACGCGGCCGCGACCATCGTGTGGGCGTCGATGAGCTCGTCGGAGTCCTGAAGGGACTTCGCGATCGGGAGGCGCCGCTTGTTCTGCGCATACGACTCGCGAAAGTTCCCGAGCTCGCCGTAGGCGTAGCCGACGGCATCGAGGCAGAGGCTCACCTCGCGGAGGAGACCGAGCTCCTCGGCGATCCCGAGCGCCTCCTTCGCCGTGACGAGCGATGCCTCCCAGTCCTCGTCGGTCGCCTTCGGGCCCTTGCGCGCCATGAATGACTTCGCCGCCAGGAGCAGGACCTTGTCGCGGTTGCGCTTGCCGTCGACGATCTTCAGGCCGCGGTCGATGAGCCCCTTCAGGTCGGGATGCTTCGCGTCCCAGCGCGTGCAGAGCTCGGCCATCTGCGCGAGGACCGTGCCGACGGCCGCGCCGTTCGGGTCGCGCTCCTCGAGGAGCGCGAGCGCGCGCTCGTATGCCGCGAGCGCGCCGTCGTTCTCGCCGCGGTAGCGCCGCACGCGCGCGATGAGGTAGAGCGCCTCGACCGCCTGGTCGACCATGCGCAGCTTCTCGAACAGCTCGAGCGCCTGCTCCGCGAACCGCATCGCCTCGACGTACGCGTGGATCGCGGTCGCGCGCTGCGCCGCCTTCCAGGCGTACTCGACGGCCTTCTCGGCGACGTCGCCGAGCAG
>JBIOUD010000133.1:0-32893 GCA_044866725.1 Candidatus Limnocylindria bacterium
TCACGTCGCTATCGGTCGTGCTGTCGGGCGGCGAGCGACCAGCGTCGATGCAGCTGCAGGAGGCCGTGGTCCGGGTGCGCGGTCCCTGGGAGGTTCGCTTCGAAAGGCCGCGCTAGCTAGCGGCGGCGGCGCTTCTTCTTGGTGCGTTCCGCCTGCGGGAAGTACGAGCGGCGGCGCTGCTCGCGCTCCCAGGCCGCTTCCTGCGGCGGGAGCCAGAACTGGTACATGTACACGAGCAGCCCGATGTTCGCGACGAGCGACAGGACGATGAAGAAGAACGGCACTTTCGCGATGAAGAGGACGAGGAGCCAGATGATGAAGATGACGTTGATCCAGAAGGCCCACGGCTTCGCGATGCTCTCGGGCGGTGGGATCGGACCGCGGCGGCGCCAGTTGTACCAAACGATGTTCGCGAGGAGCGCGAGCGCGACCGCGTAGACAGCCGGCCAGTAGAACCGGGAATCTGGGTTGAAAGGCGAGAAAAATCGCTCCACGAAGTGAGCGGGGTCAAAGGGCATGGACGGCTATACTCGCACACGCTGACCCCGCACATCCCATGACGCTCTGACAGGGGGAGAACCTGTGCGAGCACTTCTCTCAGTCTCCGACCTCGATGGTCTCGTCACGTTCGCGCGCGGCCTCCGCGACCTCGGCTGGGATCTCATCGCGACTGATGGGACGCGCGCGGCCCTGAGGTCCGACGGCATAGACGCGCGCTCCATCGAGGAGATCACCGGCTCGCCGTCCCTGCTCGGCGGCCGCGTGAAGACGCTCCACCCGCGCATCCACGCGGCCGTGCTCGCGCGCCGCGACGACGAGACACATACCGCGGAGCTCGCGCGCGAGAAGATCGAGCCGATCGATCTCGTCGCGGTGAACCTCTATCCGTTCAACAAGTCCGCGGCCAGCGGCGCGCGCGGCGCAGAGCTTCAGGAGCACATCGATATCGGCGGCGTCGCGCTCCTCCGCGCGGCGGCGAAGAACTATCAGGACGTCGTCGTCGTGTCGCGCCCCGGCCGCTACCAGGCCGTGCTCGAGGAGCTCAAGGAGCGCGGCAGCCTCTCGCTCGAGACGCGCCGCATGCTCGCGGCCGAGGCGTTCTCGCACACCGCGGCGTACGACGCGGCGATCGCGTCGCGCTTCGTGACCGACGCGGGCATCGAGTTCCCAGAAGAGATGACGCTCCCGCTGCGGAAGGTCCGCGACCTGCGCTACGGCGAGAACCCGCACCAGCGCGCCGCGTTCTACGCGCTGCGCGGCGAGGACGACGCCGCGATGGTCGCGGCTGAGCAGCTGCATGGAAAGGCCGCCTCGTTCAACAACATCCTCGACATCAACGCCGCGTGGAAGATCGCGTCCGACTTCAGCCAGCCGACGGCCGCGATCGTGAAGCACCAGAACCCCTGCGGCATCGCGAGCGAGCTCGACATCACGGCGGCGTACCGGCGTGCGTTCATGTGCGACTCGGTCTCCGCGTTCGGCGGCATCGTCGGCGTGAACCGTCCGGTGACGAAGGAGCTCGCCGAGGCGATGCAGGACACGTTCTACGAGGCGATCATCGCGCCGAGCTACGAGGAGGACGCGCTCCCGCTCCTGAAGCAGCGCAAGAATCTCGAGATCCTCTCGGTTCCCAACGCGATGGTCGCGATGGAGCCGGGCCGCGCGCGTTTCGTCGGCGCGCACCTTCGCCGCGGTGACGCGCACGCGTTCGACATGAAGCGCATCGCCGGCGGCATGCTCGTCCAGACGCCGGACGAGAGCGTGTCCGACGAAAGCAACTTCAAGGTCGTGACCGAGCGCAAGCCGACGCTCGAGGAACTCACCGACCTCATCTTCGCGTGGCGCTGCGTGCGCCACGTGACCTCGAACGCGATCGTCCTCGTGAAGGGCCTCCAGACCGTCGGCGTCGGACCGGGCCAGCTGTCACGCGTCGTCGCCGTCGAGGTGGCGGTCCGCAAGGCAGGTGAGCACGCTCGCCTTGCGGTGATGGCGTCTGACGCGTACTTCCCTTTCCCCGACGGCATCGAGGTCGCGGCCCGCGCCGGCGTCACGGCGATCATCCAGCCGGGCGGCTCGCTGCGCGACGCGATGATGATCGACACCGCGAACCGCCATCGCATGGCGATGCTCTTCACCGGCCGCCGCCACTTCAAGCACTAGCGCGTGCGCGCGCGCTTCTGCATCCGTTGCGGAACCAGACTTGTCCGCCGAAAGATTGAGAAGCGGCTCCGCGAAGCGTGCCCGAGTTGTGGTCTCATCTCGTGGCGAAACCCGAAGCCGGCCGTCGGTGTCCTCGTGGAGCGGCGCGGAAAGCTGCTGCTCGTGCGCCGCGAGCGCGCACCGTACAAGGGGTACTGGGACATCCCAGGCGGGTTCGTCGAAGCAGGCGAGGCGCCCCCGAAGGCCGCGGCGCGTGAAGTGCGTGAAGAGACCGGGATCCGGGTGAAGATCGACGGCATCGTCGGCGCGTACCACGACGTCTACGGCCGAGACGACCACACGTTCAACGTGTATTTCGTCGCGCACGCGATCGGCGGTCGCGAGAAGCCGGGCGATGACGCGACCGAGCTGCGCTGGTTTGATGCGGGATCGTTACCAAAGCGCCTCGCATTTCCCGGCCACAGCAGAGCGGCGATCCGCGCATGGCGTAAGGGTCGCGTCGCATAACGCGACGCTGACTAGACTCGCCCCGACGTGCTGACCGCTGCAGACCTCATCCGTGTCGCAGCAGTCGCCCTCGCGTACATCGCCGCCGGAAAGCTCGGTCTCAGCCTGGCGTTCGTGAACGCGAGCGCGTCGGCGGTCTGGGCGCCGACCGGGATCGCCATCGCGGCGATCCTCCTGTTCGGTCGACCTGCGGCGATCGGTGTCTTCCTCGCGGCCTTCATCGTGAACGTGACGACTGCCGGATCCGTGGCGACATCGCTCGCGATCGCCGCGGGCAACACGCTCGAGGGGCTCGTCGGCGCGTGGCTCATTCGTGAGGCCTGCGGTGGGCGTGCCGCGTTCGAGCGCATTCAGGACGTGTTCCGTTTCGCCGTCGTCGCGCTCGCGGCACCGCTCGTGAGCGCGACGGTCGGCGTCACCGCGCTCGCGCTCGGGGGATTCGCGGACTGGTCCTCCTATCCGGAGATCTGGCTCACGTGGTGGCTCGGAGACGTGAGCGGCGCGCTGGTCGTCGCGCCGCTGATCGTCATCTGGTCAGCCCGAGGACGCCTCTCGCGCGATGCGGGCTCGTGGCTCGAGTTCCTCGGACTCTCGGCGATCGCGATCGCGGTCGGCGCGCTGCTCTTCCTCGGCGTGCAGCCGCTCTCGACGGTCCACGCGCCGATCGCGTTCGTCACCTTCCCACTCCTCGCCTTCGCCGCGTACCGCTACGGTCCGCGTGGCGCATCGCTGTTCGTCGCTGTCTTCTCGGTCATCGCCGCCTGGGGGACGCTCCAGGGATATGGGCCGTTCGTCCGGGCGACGCCGAACGAGTCGCTGCTGTTCCTGCAGTCGTTCATGGCGGTCGCCGCGCTCACCTCGCTCACCCTCGCGGCCGCCGACCTCCAGCGTCGTCGTGCGGATGCCGCGCTGCGCCACGCCGAGCAAGAGAGGGTGCGTGAGCGAGACGAGTTCTTGTCCATCGCGGCGCACGAGCTGCGCACGCCGATCACGAGCCTTCAGCTCGCGGCGCAGTTCGCGCTGCGCCGGGTCTCGACCGGCGCCACCGGCTCGCAGATCGCGAGGCCGCTCCAGACGATCGACCTGCAGTCGGCGAAGCTCAGCCGCCTGGTGTCACAGCTTCTCGACAACGTCCGCCTCGATGCCGGCCGTCTCACGATCAAGCGCGAGCTCGTCGACCTCGGCGACCTCGTGCAGGGCGTCGCCGAGGAGGTCCGCGCGATGAATGAGCGCGCGGACATACACGTCGACGCGACGCACGTGACAGCGGCCGTGGACCCGCTTCGCATCGAGCAGGTCGTGCGCAATCTCATCGACAACGCGGTGAAATTCAGCCCGAACGGCGGGCGTATCGAGGTCAGCCTCGTCGCGGCGGATGACCGGGTGCGCATCGCGGTCCGCGACCACGGCGTCGGCGTCGCGCCGGAAGATCGCTCGACGCTCTTCCAGCGCTATCAGCACGCGCACGGCAAGGATCGGTCCGGCGGGCTCGGCCTGGGTCTCTTCGTGAGCCGCGAGATCGTCGAGCGCCACGGCGGCACGATCGAAGCCGAACATCCGTCGGACGGCGGCACCCGGATGGTCGTGGCGCTCCCGCAGCGGGCAGCGCAGCCGACGCCGACGCAGTGACCGAGAGCGCCCGCTCGTGAAGGAAGGCGTCGAGATCGCGCACCGCCTCGAGGCGCTCGAGGCGTTACTGCGCGAGCGCGGCGCCGTGGCGTGGGCGGACCGCCTCGACGGCGCCGTCGCAGGCGGCGCGACCGGGACCGAGAGCCTCTTTCGTGCGGGCGCCGTGCTGCGCGATCTTCTGAAGAGCGACGACTCGACGCGCCTCGGCTGTCGCGACGAAGTGCGGTCCCTTCGCGGTCTCATCGACCGGCAGCTGCGCCGCGGGCTCTAGCCGAGCTCGATGTAGCGGAACGCCTCGCTCGGGCCGATGTCCCACGTGGCGCCGATGGACTTGGCCCATCCCCGCATCCGATCGTCGAACCCCTTGTGACGTCCGACCTGCGAGTCGTGTGACTTCAGCGCCGCAAGCTTCTTGTCGAGCGTGCTCGAGATGTCGAACCAGACGTTCGGCTCGCGCGTGCCAAAGAGGAACACGCGTGACACGCGGTGCTTCTTCAGCTTCCCGCCGCGCAACTGTTCGGGGAAGAAGAGGTGGTCGCGGGCCGCGATGACGCCGTCGAGCCCGCTCCAGCCCGCGACGCGGTGGTCCGGATGCGTCTGATAGTGGCCCCACGGATCGTTCGTGAAGACCGCGTCGGGCCGGTGCTCGCGGATGACGCGGCAGATCTCGCCACGGAGGTCCATCGAGACCTCGAGCTCGCCGTCCTGCTGTCCGAGGAACACGAATCCCTTCACGCCGATCGCCTCGCCGGCCGCGCGCTGCTCCCGTTCGCGCAGCGCCGCCATCTCCTTCGCGGTCATCTTCGGATCCCAGGTGCCCTTCTGACCGCTGGTGATGACGCAGTACGTCACGTGCGTCCCGCGCTCGATCCACGACGCGAGCGTCCCCGAGCAGCCGAAGTCGACGTCGTCGGGGTGCGCGAAGACGGCCATCGCGCGCTTGGGGATCTCGAACGTGCGATCTGGCATCAGGCCTCGACCTTCTCGCCCGCGAGGATGCGCGTGTAAAGCGTCTCCATCTTGTCGCCGACGACGCGCCAGCTGTAGTGCTCGGCGCGATCGCGCGCGCCGTGGGCGAGGTGCATGCGAAGCCGATGGTCGCTCAGGACCTGCGCCATCGCTTCCGCGAGCGCCTGGTAGTCGCCGGCCGGCACGAGGAGACCGGACTCGCCGTGCTCGATGAGCGTCTGCAGCCCGCCGACCTTCGTGCCGACGACGGGCGTGCCGCAGGCCATGGCCTCGAGCGCGACGAGGCCGAACGACTCGGTCAGCGAGGGGACCGCGCAGACGTCCGCGGCCGCGTAGAACAGCGCGAGCCGCTGCTGGTCCATCGAGCCGACGAACGAGACGTTCGCCTCCATGCGGTGCTGGTGCACGAGGCGGCGGAGCTCCTCGATCTTGCCGGTCTCGGGCGCATCGTCGCCTGGGTCGAGCGCTCCGCCGACCACGAGGAGGCAGAGGTCGCTCCGGTACTCGGGGTGCCGGAAGAAGAGCAGGCCGAGCGCGCGCAGGAGCACGTCGATGCCCTTGATCTGCTCGATGCGCCCGACGAAGAGGACGATCCGCTCGCACTGGTCGCGGCCGAGCGCCTCGCGCGCATCGACCTGGCGCATCGGACGGAAGACGTTCGGATCGACGCCGCAGGGGATGATCTCGAGCTTCGAGCGGTCCGCGTCGTACAGGTCGAGCAGCTCGCCGACCTCGATCTCACTGGCCGCCGTGACCGCTGTCGCCTCGCGCACGGCGCGCTTCTCGATCTGCACCCGCACGTCGCTCTCGCCGTCGATGTCCTCGTCCATGACTTCGCGCTTCACGAGACCGAGGGTGTGGAACATCTGGACGCGTGGCACGCGCCACTTCGGGGCGAGCGCCCGCGCGACCTCGGCTGAGAGCCAGTAGTGCGAATGGATGAGGTCGTACGACAGCCCCTCGGCGGCGACGTACTCCTCGAGCTTCGCGGTGAATTCATCGAGGTGCTCGTACACGTCCATCTTCGGCCAGTAGCCCATCGGGCCGGACGGGATGTGGATGACGCGAGCGTTCTCGCCGAGCTGCTGGATCCGCGGGTCGTACTTCTCGCGCCAGCGCGTGAACACGTCCACCTCGATGCCGCGGCGCCCAAGCTCGCGCGCGAGCTCTCGCACGTACACGTTCGCACCGCCCGAGTCGCGGCCGCCGAGCTTCGCGAGCGGGCACGCGTGGACCGAGAGCATCGCGATGCGCGTCATGCGCGCACCGCGTCGAGCCGCCAGAGCCAGCGATCGACCGCGCCGAGGTCGTACTTGTACGGCTCGTCGCCGCGCAGCAGGTCGTAGACCTTGAAGCCCTGCGCGATCGCATCGCGGACCGCGTACGCGTGGCTCGCGATGCCGAGCGAGAGCGACCCGAGCGCGGGGTCGTACGCGGCGTTGTACAGCGCGAGCGTGTCGCGGTATGCGAATGCGAAGAGCACCGCGGCGTCCCGCTCGTGGGCACGCACCACGCCGATGCGGAGCGCTCCCGTCGCGGCGAGCGCATCCGCGATGTCGCGGAAGAAGCGCTCGGTCGCGTCGGTCATGAAGGCCGCCTTCTCGCCCTTCGAGAGCCGGTGGAGCGCGAAGAAACGGTCCAGGGCGGCGGGGCGCTCGCGCTCATCGGCCCAGTGGAACGACGCGCCGGGCGCGGCCTCGAAGCGCCGCAGCTTGCGCCGGAGCTCGTGTCGCTCCTTCTTCCCGAGGCCCTGCACGTACGACTCGTAGTCCCCCGCGAGCGCGATCCGCGGGCTCGTGACGAGGCGCTCGCGCGTGACGCGATAGCCGGCGTCGCTCAGCGTGTCCGCCATGGTGTCGAGCGTGGCGGTCTCAGTGGGGACGTACTCGAGCAGGACGCGTGGCGCGCGCTCGCTCGCGATCCATCGCGCGACCGCGCTCGCCGCGGCGCTCGCATCCGCGGGCGCGGAGGCGATGTCCTGCTCGTCGGTGAGCTCGCCGCCCGCGAAACGGACGGTGCCGTCCGCAGAACGGGACAGGGCGGCGACCGCGTATGGCGGATCGCCGGCCGCGAGCGTGATCTGCTCGCTCGTGTCGTGCGCGCGCGCCACCTCGGTCCACTCCGGTGTGAGAAAGATGCTGGCGGGCGTCCGCCGCTCGGCCAGCGCTCTCCATGCCGGGTAGACCAGAGAGGGGACGCGCGCGGTACAGCCCGCGTCGGGACTCGTGGAAAGGGTCACTTCGCCTCCCGGAGCATACCTACTGCGGCGTGCCCGACGGGCGCACGGCCGCAGATTCACGCAACGAAAGTTGCGTGAATATCATTCCCGCGTGCCCGAGCGCGCCGCGCCACGGGTCGTCATCGCCCCCCAATCGTTCAAAGGCAGCGCGGACGCTGTGGCGGTCGCCGCCGCGATCGCGCGTGGGGTGCGCGCCGTATGGCCACGCGCCGAGACGCTGGAGATGCCCCTCGCCGACGGCGGCGAGGGCACGGTGCGCGCGCTCGTCACCGCGACGCACGGCGAGCTCCGACGCGCGCGCGTCCACGATCCGCTCCTGCGCGAGATCGAGGCGGAATGGGGAATGCTCGGCGATCGCAAGACCGCGGTCGTCGAGATGGCTGCCGCGAATGGACTCCCGCTGCTGCGCGAGAGCGAACGCGATCCACGCGTCACGTCCACGCGCGGGACCGGCGACCTCATCCTCGCCGCCGCGATGAGCGGCGCGCACCGGCTCATCATCGGCATCGGTGGCAGCGCGACGAACGACGGCGGCGCGGGCATGGCGCGCGCGTTCGGCTATCGCTTCTTCGATCGTGACGGTGCCCTGCTCCCCGAAGGCGGCGCCGCGCTCGCGCGCCTCGCGCGCATCGATGGGCAGACCGACCCGCGGCTCATCCGGCCATCCATCGACGTCGCGTGCGACGTGCGCAATCCATTGCTCGGGCCGGAGGGCGCGAGCGCGGTCTTCGGTCCGCAGAAGGGCGCGACGCCCGAGATGGTCCGCGAGCTCGACGCCGCGCTTGCGAACTACGCCGACGTCGTCGAGCGGTTCGTCGATCGGAACGTTCGTGACGTGCCCGGTGCCGGCGCCGCCGGCGGCCTCGGCGCGGGCCTCGTCGCGTTCCTCGACGCCCGGCTCATCTCCGGCGCGCAGCTCGTGCTCGACGCGGTGGGCTTCGATCGCCAGCTCGCCGGTGCGTCACTCGTCATCACCGGCGAGGGACGTATCGATGGGCAGAGCGTGTACGGCAAGCTCACGAAGGCGGTCACGACCGCGGCGCGTGCGAAGAACGTTCCCGTCCTCGCCGTCGCCGGCATGATCGGCGCGGGTCACGAGGGGATGCGCGAGGTCGGCATTCGGGCGGTCGAGACGCTCGCGAGCACTGATGCGGAGCGCGCCGCCGCGATGTCCGATCCGCTCCCTCGCATTGAGGCGGCTGCCGCGCGTCTCCTGCGGTCGCACGCCGAACTGGGTAGCGTGTAGGCCTTGATGGGCCCCGCGATCCCCGCCGACCGCACGCCGAGCATGGAGCTCGTCCGCATCACCGAGGCGGCGGCGATCGCGTCAGCGCACTGGCTCGGCCATGGCGACAACACGCGTGCCGATGCGGCCGCGGTCGAGGCGATGCGCCGCTCGATGGACGAGGTCAATTTCAACGCGACGATCGTCATCGGCGAGGGCGAGCGCGACGAGGCGCCGATGCTCTACATCGGCGAGAAGGTCGGCCGGGGCGAGGGTCCCGAGGTCCACATCGCGGTCGACCCGCTCGAGGGGACGAACCTCGTGGCGAAGGGCCGTCCGAACGCGATCGCGGTCATGGCCGTGTCGGAGCCGGGCGGTCTGCTCCACGCGCCGGACACGTACATGGACAAGCTCGTCGTCGGCCCGCCGGCGAAGGGCAAGGTCGACCTCGATCGACCAGTGAAGGAGAACCTGAAGATCATCGCGCAGTCGCTCGGTCGCGAGGTCGACGACCTCACCATCGTCATCCTCGACCGGCCGCGACACGAGAAACTCATCAAGGACGTCCGCGATGCCGGCGCGCGCATCCATCTCATCGAGGACGGCGACGTCATCGCCGCGCTCTCGGTCGCGGTCGGCGGCACCGGCCTGCACGCGGTCATGGGCATCGGCGGCGCGCCCGAAGGCGTGCTCGCGGCGGCAGCGCTCAAGGGGATCGGCGCCGAGATCCTGGGTCGCCTCAAGTTCCGGAACGACGAAGAGCGCGCGCGCGCGAAGAAGATGGGCATCAGCGACGAGAACAAGGTCTACCGGACCGATGAGCTCGCGCGCGGAAGGGACATCCGCTTCGTCGCGACGGGCGTCACCGACGGAGAGCTCATGCAGGGCGTGCGCTTCTTCGCGCGCGGCGTGCGCACACACACCGTGCTCATCGACGGGCGCATGGGGAAAGTGCGGTTCATAAACACGCAGCACTTCGAGGATCTCGCGAACCCGCCGGTCGTGCGCCTCCAGTAGCGAAGTTGCCACGCAACTTCGCTCTGCCGGCGCGTGCCCTTGCGGGCACGCCGCAGTAGCTAAGCCGTCTGCGCCTCCGCGGCCGCGACGACGTTTCGCAGCATCAGGGCGGTCGTCACCGCGCCGAGCCCGCCGGGAACGGGACTGAGCGCCCCCGCCACCGACGACACGCTCTCGACATCCGCGTCCCCGGTGATGCCGGATGGCGACACATTGATGCCCGCATCGATGACCGTCGCGCCTTTCGCGAGCATCTTCCCCGTCAGGAAGCCCGGCTTGCCGACGGCGGCGACGACGATGGACGCACTGCGCGCGAGCGCGGCCAGGTCCGGCGTCTTGCTGTGCGCGATCGTCACGGTCGCGTCCTCGTTGAGCAGGTGCGCGGCCGCCGGACGGCCGACGACCGCGCTGCGGCCGATGACGACGGCGCGCGCGCCAGCGAGCTTGACCTCGTGGAATTTGAGGAGCTCCACGATCCCCTCCGCCGTTGATGGCACGAACCGCGGGCGGCCAGCCGCGAGCAGGCCCGCGTTGTGCGGGTGCACGCCCTCGACGTCCTTCGACGGCGCGATGAGCTCGACGGTCCGTGCTTCGTCCAGCGGCGCAGGGAGCGGCGTGAGCAGCAGGATGCCGTGGACCTGGGGGTCGCCGCTGAGCGACTTCAGGGTGGTCGAGAGCGCGCTCTCGGCCGCGGCGAAGCTGAGCTCGTCGACGCGGACGTCGATCCCGAGACGCTTTCCGGAGCGCTGCAGGCGCGCCTGGTAGGTGCTCGCCGCCGGATCGATCCCCACCGAGACGATGTGCAAGCGAGGCGTGACCTTTCGCTCCGCGAGCGTCGCGATGCGCGCCGCGGTGCTCGCGCTGACCGACTCGGCGAGCGGACGACCGTGGAGGAGACGCATCAGCGACGGAAGCGCATCAGCGCGCGATGCGCGACTCGACGAAGTCCGTGATCTTCCTCCGCTGCACGTCGGCTCCGTCGATCGCGCGATCGAGATCCTCCGACAGCGCCTTCACCTGACCGCGGTCTTTCACCGATGCGAGGTTGATCATCACGTTCATCGCGGCACCGCGGAGCGCGGTCTCGGCGAGGAGCGCGCCGACGCCGATGTCCGACACCGCGGCGGGCGGAGCCTTCTCCAGCCCGCGCTCGCAGGCGGCGAGGAGGCGGCGACTCGTGTTCGCGACCTCGAGCGGCACGCGCGACGCCGCGAGCAAGGCCGCCTGGAGGCGCTCTCCGCGGACCCGCTTCTCGTCGTCCGTCGTCTTTGGCAGCTTCATCGCGAGTGCGACGCCGGCGTACGCCGCGCTGTCGTCATCGACGAGCCGCATGAAGTCGCTGCGCAGGTTGTCCATCTCGCCGATGAAGTCGCGAAGCGCTGAGTCGTCGGCCTTCTTCGCCGCGATGCGCGCGACCATCGCCGCGAGCGCGGCGCCGAGCGCGCCGGCGTATGCCGCCGCGCTGCCTCCGCCGGGGACCGGTGCGTCCGACGCGAGCGCGTCTCCGAATTCGCGCAGCGTGAGATCCACGAGTCGTTGCGGCATGGGCCGAGCGAGTGTACGTGCTAGCATCGGCGCACAAGTTCAGACGCGAGCACTTTCATCCAGAGAGGCTGAGGGAACGGCCCGATGACGCCTCGGCAACCGGCGGAGACCCGCAGCGGTGCCACATCCGGCCCGATCAGGGAAAGATGAGAGGTCACGAGAGACCGTGAAGACGACCGTGGTGGGTGCGTACCCCAAGAACTCCGACGAGCGTCAGGACCTGCGCCGCGCGCTGCACAAGCTCGACCGCGACGAGCTCGATGTCGCAGGGATCGATCGCGTCTACAACGAGACGACCGCGTGGGCCATCGGCGAGATCGAGTCCGCCGGCGTCGACGTTGTCAACGATGCCCAGATCCGCTGGGACGATCTGCTCGCGCCGCTCGCGAGCGCGTGGGGGAACGTCGAGCGCGGCCCGCTCGAGCGCTTCTACGACAACAACACCTACTTCCGGCAGCCGATCATCAACGGCGCGATCGAGTCCGATGGGCGCGCGCTCGTCGGGCCGTACAACGAGGCGAAGCGCGTCGCGAAGCGCGAGCTCAAGGCCGCCGTCTGCGGTCCACTGACGTTCGCGACGCTCACTGCCGAGGACAAGCAGTACAAGACCCTTGAGGCACGGACGCGCGCCGTCGCGGGTGCGATCGCGCGCGAGCTCGAAGGCCTGAAGAAGGCTGGCGCGACCCTGGTCGACATCGAGGAGCCGGCACTCAGCGCACGTCCCGACCTGATCGACCTCGCACGTTCGGCGTTCGACGAGCTCGCCAAGGCCGGCATCGCGCTCGCGCTGTACCCCTACTTCTTCCCAGCGGATCGCATCATCGACAAGCTCGCCGCGTTCCCGGTCCAGCAGGTCGGCGTCGACGTGCGCAGCCGCGAGACGTCGGCGAAGGCGATCGACCGCCTCGGGGCGCTGAAACAGACAGTGGTCCTCGGCGTGGTCGACGCACGCAACACGCGCATCGAGTCAGGCCGCGAGACCTCTGACCTCGTCGAGGCCGCCCTGAAGCGTGTACCTGAGGATCGTCTGTGGCTCTCGCCGACCACCGGCCTTGAATATCTCCCGCACGACGTCGCGTTGAAGAAGCTGACCGCGCTCGTCGAAGGGGCTCGCGCGACGAAGGGGGTGCCCGCATGAGCGACGTACTTCTCACGACGACGGTCGGGTCGTTCGGTAAGCCGGACTACCTGCAGAAGGCGCGCAACGCCAACGCGCGCGGCAAGGTCAGCGACAGCGAGCTCCACGACCTCGAGAGGAAGGCGACCGAGGAGTGGATCAGGCGCCAGGAGGAGATCGACCTCGACATCCTCGTCGACGGCGAGATGTACCGCGGCGACATGGTCGCCTACTTCGCCGAGCGTCTCGAAGGCTTCAAGCTCGGCGGGCTCGTGCGCTCGTACGGGAACCGCTACTACCACAAGCCCGTCATCGCCTCGAAGGTCTCTCGTCCGAAGCCGATGACGGTGGATTGGTTCACGTGGACGCAGTCGCTCACCGATCGACCGGTGAAGGGCATGCTCACCGGTCCGTACACGATGCTCGACTGGTCATACAACGAGGCGTACAAGACGCGACGCGACGCGGCCCTCGCGCTGGCGGAGGTCGTGCGGCAGGAGGCCGAGGACCTCGAGCGCGCTGGCGCGAAGTACATCCAGATCGACGAGCCCGCGATCCACGCGCGACCCGAAGAGCTGCCGATCGCCATCGAGGCGATGGGCGTCGTCACGCAGAACCTGAGAGCGAAGACGGTCTCCCACATTTGCTACGGCGACTTCGCGGCGATCTATCCGGGCGTGCTGAAGCTTCCGGTCGATCAGCTCGACCTCGCGATGCACAACTACGAGTACCGCTGGCTCTCGCTCTTCGACAAGGACCCGTTCACGAAGGAGCTCGCGATCGGCGTCGTCGACGTGCACAGCCATCGTCTCGAGACGGTGGACGAGGCCGCGGAGGGCATCCGAAAGGGGCTGAGGTACGTGAGCGCCGACAAGCTGCTACCGCACCCCGACTGCGGACTGAAGACGCGAACGGTCGAGGAGTCGCTCGACAAATGCCGCGTGGTCGTGGAAGCGGCCAAGAAAGTGCGCGCCGAGGTGAAGAACCCGGCCGTGGCATAGTCGTCCCGTGGCCACAGCCATCGATGAGACGACCGACCTGCTTCAGCACCTCATCCGCAACGAGTGCGTGAACGACGGCACGCCGGCGTCGGGTCACGAGATGAAGAGCGTCGCGACGCTCGAGGCATACCTGCGCACGCCCGGCGTCGAGATGACGAAGTACGAGCCCTCGCCTGGGCGCGGCAACCTCGTCCTGCGCATCGAGGGCAGCGACAAGAGCGCGAAGAGCCTCCACCTCATGGGCCACACCGACGTGGTCCCGGTCACGCGCTCGGGCTGGCGCAACGACCCGTTCGGCGGCGAGCTCATCGACGGCGAGATCTGGGGCCGCGGGGCGATCGACATGCTCGACGTGACCGCCTCGATGGCGGTCGCTGTGAAGAACCTCCTCAAGAGCGGCTTCAAGCCGCGCGGCACGCTCATCTACACCGCCGTCGCGGACGAGGAAGCGATGGGGACGTACGGGGCGCAGTGGCTCACCGAGAACAAGTGGGACGAGGTGAAGTCCGACTACCTCGTCACCGAGTTCGGCGGCGCGCGCTTCCCCCTCGGCGGCGGCGCGAAGCTGCCGATCATGACGGCGGAGAAAGGCTCGCAGTGGACGCGCCTCCGCGTGAAGGGCACGCCGGGCCACGGCTCGATGCCGTACAAGTCCGACAACGCCCTCGTGAAGGCGTCCGAGATCATCACGCGCATCGCGAAGTACAAGGCGCCGCTCCATTTGCAGGACCTCTGGAAACAGTTCGTCGAGGGGATCGACCTGCCGGCCGTGCAGCGCATGGCACTCACGACGCCGGCGACGTTCGACGCGGCGATGGACCGCATGCCGGAGGGGACCGACCGGATGATGTACGCCGCGACGCGCACGACGCTCTCTCCGAACATCGCGCACGCCGGCGTGAAGGTGAACGTCATCCCCGACAGTGCCGAGATCGACGTCGACATCCGCACGCTCCCCGGCGACGACGGTGAGGGCGTGCGGAAGATGCTGCGCGACGCCGCCGGCGACCTCTGGAAGGACGTGGAGGTCGTGATGGAGGGGAACAACCCGGCGACGGCATCGCCGATCGACACGCCGCTTTGGGACGCGCTCACGAAGGTGACGAAGCGGCTCGTCCCCGGATCCGAGACCGTGCCGTTCCTCATCGTCGGAGCGACCGACGCGCGCTTCTTCCGCCGCAAGGGCGTCGTGTCGTACGGCTACGGGCTCATGAGCGACCGCATCCCGTTCGGCGAGTTCGCGAGGCTCTTCCATGGCAACAACGAGCGGGTCGACCAGGAGACGCTCGGGCTCATGACGCCGCTGTGGGAAGGGACGATCCGGGAGATGCTCGCCTAGTACTCCGCGGCCTCGTCGCGGACCGAGGGTATGTAGCGGCTGGACTCGATGTATCCGACCCACACCAGGCCGTCGCGCACGATGACGCGATGCTGTGGCAGGTCGCTGCTCGGCTCCGGCCCCAGGTAGCGGCCGAAGTGCGTCCATTCATACCGACGCCCCCCGACCGCGCACCAGAACCGATCGCTCGCGCTGTCGAACTGGATCTGGCATCGCCGATCCACGAGCGGCCGCGAGTCGAATGCGTAGACGTTCTCTTTGCCGCGGGCCAGGAAGTAGGGCTCGTTGTCGAAGAGCCGCCCGCTCGGCCTGATCACCGCTCCAGCCGGGAGCGGCTGGAGGACGACGCTGCCAACGGGTATCTCGCTGAGCGGACCGATGCCGACCCAGCCCGCGAACTCGCCGCGCGCTGGTGGCGCCGGGTCGGCGCGGACGCTTCGCACGATCGCTTCGATCGCGGCGATGTCCGAGGCTGGTGCGCCGTCTGCCCACTTCGCCACGACGAACAGCGGCCGATCGAACCAGCGGAAGCCGAGCTGCAGCTCGTGCCGCGACGGCGGCAGTCCCTGTGTCCGAGGGCTCGCCGTGGGCCAGTCGAGCGGGAGTGGGGTCTCCTCCTTCGGGCCGGAGCAAGCGAGGCGACAGAACGCCTCGATCTCGACGACGACACGGTCGTTCGGAAGTGCGCCCGCGTCGACGTCGCCGTTCCCTGGCAGCGTCGGCAGGCTCGCGAGGTCGCCGTTGCCGGCGAAGAGGAAGCGCTGCGTCGCCATATTCACGATGCCCGCGCTCCCGAGCGTCCAGTGCGCCGGCACTTCGACGACGAGGCCCATCCCGAGCGCGACCACGCGCGTCGCTGCCGTCGTTGCCACGGCGCGGCTCGTCGACGGCGGGCGTGTCTGCGCGCTGGGCGACGGAGCTGGCGTGGCAACGTCGCACGCGATGAGCAGGAGCGCCGAGATGAGAAGGCCCCTCACGCTCGATAAGACGCGGAAGCCCGGCGAATGGTTCGAGTTACGCGAGCGCTTCGCGGAGTTTCGCGGCGATCTCGTCGGCCTGACCCGGCTTGTACTGCTGGCGCATCCAGAACGGACGGCCGGGCGTGAAGAACTTGTCGCCCTTGCGGCGCGGCACGACGTGCACGTGCACGTGCGGCACGCTCTGGCTGATCCGGGTGTTCGAGAGCGTGAGCGACCCCTCCGCCCCGAGCGCCGACTGCAGCGCGATCGAGACGCGCTTCACGACGGCGAAGAGCTGAGCCAGCGCTTCGTCGGGAGTGTCGTCGAGCGTCTCGTAGTGCGCGATCGGAACGACGAGGGTGTGCCCCGGGATCACCGGCGCGTGGTCGAGGAACGCGACGACCGCCT
Organism: Candidatus Limnocylindria bacterium; assembly: GCA_044866725.1. GTDB lineage: Bacteria > Chloroflexota > Limnocylindria > P2-11E > P2-11E > CF-39. The sequence goes on from JBIOUD010000133.1 coordinate 16,116, forward strand.
CGCCGCGATAGACAGCGTGGTGCTCGGCGCCCGCGACGACGGCGCAGAAGACGCAGTCCTTCGGCACGGGTCGACGTTAGCGCAGGGCGCGCACGGGCGAGATGAAGAGGAGCACGAGCGCGATGCCGGCCGCCCAGATGCCCGCGACCACGAACGACATCGCTGCACCCGCGACGTCGATGATGGCCGCCGCGGCGAGCGGCGATAGCGGAATGAACAGACTGCCCACGAGGAAGTTGATGCTCGTGACGCGGCCGAGGAGCGGCTGCGGCACGTTGCGCTGAATGACCGCGTTGAAGAGCGTGTCCGACGACGAGAGCGCGTATCCCATCACGGCCATGCCCAGGAGCGTGATCGGCAGCCACACGACGATCCCGATCGCGAGGCACGAGGCGCCGGCGATCACCTCGAACACGTACATGGCGATGCCGGGCCGCGTGATCGGAAGCTGCGGGAGGACGACGCCGCCGACGATCCGCCCGACGCCGAACGCCGCGGTGACGAACCCGAAGGTCGCCGCGCCGGCGCGGAGGTCATCGCGCACCAGGAGCGGCGTCATGACGCCGATCTGGCCGCCGTAGCTCAGGTTGATGAAGGTGAACGCAACCAGCGCCATCCAGAGCCAGCGCGTCGACGCGACGAAGGCGATGCCGTCGCGCACCTGGCGGAGGATGGGCTCAGGAACGCTCATCGGCGACGCGGTCGGACTCGCGACGCGATACGTCAGGAAGCTGAACACGAACGTGAGCGCATCGATCGCGAACGCCTGCGGCGTGCCGGCGTACGCGACGACCACGCCGGCCGCGATGGGCCCGGCGGTCCGGGCGATGGCGAGGGCGAGCTGTCGTGCCGCATTCGCCTCGGTCAGGAGTTCCGGCGGCACGAGCTCGGCGACGACCGCCGTGTACGCCGGGAACAGGAACGCGAACGTGGCGCCGAGCAGAAGACCCGCGACGTAGAGGTGCTCGATACGCAGACCGCCAGACAGCGCGAGCGCGGCGATCGCGGTCGTGACGACCGCGCCGACCACGTCCGCAGTGAGGATGATCTGGCGGCGCGACACGCGATCGGCGATCACGCCGCCGAGCAGCAGGAACGCGATGGATGAAAGACCAGCGATGGTCACAGCCACGCCCAGCTGGACCGGCGTCGCGCCGAGCGCGATCAGCTGGAAGGGGAGCGCGACGAGCCAGAAGGTATTGCCGAAGTTCGAGATCGTCTGGCCACTGAGGAGCAGACGAAAGTCTCGATGACGAAGGGGCAGGAGGATGCGCGGCGACGTGAGAAGCCTCACGTCAGTGGCTCAGCGGCCGTAGAGCTCAAGGACCTCGCGACGGAACGGGACGCCGGCCTTCTCTCGGAGGCGTTCGAACTCCTCGAAGTCCCACTCGCCGACGAACGTGACCGCGACCCCGGACTCGCCCGCGCGGCCGGTGCGCCCGATGCGGTGAGTGAACGTCTCGGCATCCTCGGGCAGGTCGTAGTTCACGACGTGCGAGATGTCCTCGATGTGCAGCCCGCGTGCCGCGAGGTTGGTCGCGACGAGGATCTTGATCTCCCCACTCCGGAACTTCTCGAGCGTGCGCTCGCGCTCGCGCTGGGTCATGTCGCCGTGGATCGCTGCGACGGGGTGCTTGCGCCGCTCGAGGTCCATCAGCAGCCGGTCGACGCCGCGTTTGGTGTGGCGGAACACGAGGACCTGCTCGGTCTCCCAACGCCGCAGGAGCTCGACGAGGACGCGCACCTTGTCCTCCTCGAGCACCTCGACGTAGACCTGCTCCACGGACTCCTGCGTACGGCGCTCGGGGTCGATCGCGATCTGCACAGGCTGGTTCGTGAAGCGATACGCGAGGTCGCGGATCTCCGTCGTGATCGTCGCGCTGAAGAGCGCGGTCTGTCGTTCCTTCGGGACGAGGCGCAGCAGCTTCCGGACGTCGGGCGCGAAACCCATGTCGAGGAGCCGGTCGCCCTCGTCGAGCACGACGATGCGCACGCTCGCCAGGGACAGCGTGCCGCGCTGGATGTGATCGAGCAGCCGGCCCGGCGTGCCGACGACGATGGATGCGCCGCGTTTGAGCGCGCGCTCCTGCGGCCCGTACGGCACGCCGCCGTAGATCGCGACCTCGTGCGTGTGCCGGTACTTGCCGACCGCGCCGAACTCGCGCGTCACCTGCAGCGCGAGCTCGCGCGTTGGGACGACGATGAGCGCCTGCGGCGCCTTGAGCTCGGGGTCGATGCGCTCGATGATCGGGATCGCGAACGCGGCGGTCTTTCCCGTCCCGGTCTGCGCCTGCGCGAGCAGGTCTTTGCCCGCGCGAAGGACCGGTATCGCCTGCGCTTGCACCGGGGTCGGTGCCATGAAGCCGAGTTCATCGATGGCGCGCGCGACATCGGGATGGATCTCGAGCGCGCCGAAACGCGCGGTGATCGTATCGGTCACACTTGTGGCATCTCTTCCGTCAAGTATCGCGCGATATGCTCGGCTTGTGCCCGGATCGTTCCGTATCGCGCGTCTATTCGGGATCGATGTCCGGGTCCACCTCTCGTGGCTGGTGATCTTCGTGTACCTGTCCTATTCGCTCGCGGAGCAAGCGTTCGCGGACGTCTTCCCTCGGTCGCAGACGCGTGCGCTCTTCGCCGGGGCCATCGCGGCGATCCTCTTCTTCGCGTCGGTCGTGGCGCACGAGTTCGCGCACTCGATCGTCGCGCGTCGCTTCAAGCTCCCCGTCTCGTCGATCACGCTGTTCGTGCTCGGCGGCGTCGCGTCGCTGTCGAAGGAGCCGACGAGCGCGCGCAGCGAGTTCTTCATGGCCGCGGCCGGGCCCGCGACGAGCTTCGTGCTCGCCGGTGGGGCGTACGGGCTCGCGTCGCTGATGCAGGAGTTCCTGCTGCCGGCACCCTGGCTGCTCCCGGCGATCGCGACCGCGCAGATCCTCGCGAGCGTGAACTTTCAGGTCGCCGTGTTCAACCTGCTGCCCGGGTTCCCGCTGGACGGCGGTCGCGTGCTTCGATCGGTGCTGTGGGGCATCACCGGGAATCGCGGGACCGCGACGAACGTCGCCGGCCGGGGCGGGCAGCTCGTGGCGATCCTCCTCGTGATCCTGGCGGCGTACATGTTCCTCTCGCTCCAGGATCCGAGCGCGCTGCTCATCGCGCTCGTCGCGTACTTCCTCTTCGGCCTCGCGAGCCAGTCCATGGAGCAGGAGCGCATCCGGACGACGCTCGGCGGCGCGCGGATCGCGCAGGTCGCGACCACGGAGTTCGTCGCGGTCCCACGCGCGACGAGCATGGCGACCGCCGTGCGCGACTACCTCCTGCCTCGGAACCTTCGCGCCGTCGCCGTCATCGACGACGGGCGCTTCATCGGGCTCGTGACCATCGGGGACCTGCGCAAGGTCGACCAGGACAAATGGCCAACGACAGGGATCGACGCGGTCATGACTCCCGCGTCCGAGATCCCCGCGGTCGCGCCGGACGATCCGCTCGTGAGCGTGCTGGACAAGTTCGGCCCTGACCTGCCGCTCCTACCGGTGCTCGAGAACGGCGCCCTTCGCGGGCTCCTGTATCGCGACGCGGTCCTCGGATACGTGCGCATGCGAGAGATGCTGGGCTTCGACGAGCGTCGTTGAGCGAGGTCGTCGTCCAGCGTTACGAGGACGAGCTGGAGGCAGAGACCGCGGCCGGGTTGCTGAAGTCCATCGGCATTCCGGCGCGCGTCCGCTACCGCGCGACGAGCGGCGCGCCGCAGAGCGTCGTGCCGATCCGCGTCATCGCACCGCTCGGCGACCACGAGCTCCTTGTGCCGGAGGAAGATGTCGATCGTGCGGTCGAAGCGCTCGAAGAGGCGGGCCCGCCCGGCGAGCGCCCGGGACGCTACCGCTGGCTCGGGTTCCTGCTGCTCATCAGCTTCGCGCTCCCGCTTCTCATCCAGTTCATCGCGTCCGCGCTCGACGCGTTCTGATCAGATCGATAGCGCGAGCGCGATCTGCGCGGCGACGCGCGCGTTCTGGCGCAGAAGGCTGACGTTCGCGCGCAGGCTCCGCCCGCTCGTCGCGTTCCCAAGTGACGCGAGGAGGTACGGCGTGAGCGCGGCGCCGCGGACGCCCGCGTTCTCCGCTGCCGCGACGGCGCGCGCGACCTCCTCCTCCGCCTCGCGTCGATCGAGCGCTTCGGATACCGCGATGGGCACCGCGATCACGATCCCCGCGCCGCGCGCGAGCTGCTCTCGGGCGATCCGCGCGGCGGCGAGCGCGTCGTCGGCATGGTGTGGGAGTGCGAGGCCGCTCGACCGGACATAGAACGCGGGCAGCTCGTCCGTGCCGAGACCGACGACCGGGACGCCGAGTGTCTCGAGCCGTTCGAGCGTGAGGGCGAGGTCGAGGACGAGCTTCGCGCCGGCGCAGACGACGCACACCGGGTTTCGCGCGATCGCCTCGAGATCCGCGGACTCGTCGAAGGACCGCTCCGCACCGCGATGGACCCCGCCGATGCCGCCGGTCGCGAGCACGGCGATGCCAGCGCGCGCCGCGATCTCGACGGTCGCCGCGACGGTCGTGGCTCCGAGGCCGCGCCGCGCGAGCACGGGCGCGATGTCGCGCAGGCTCACCTTCGTCACGCCGTCCGCCGTCGCGAGGCGCTGCAGCAGCGCTTCGTCCGCGCCGACGACTGCCGCACCGTCAGCCAGTGCGATCGTCGCCGGTGTCGCGCCCGCGCCGCGCACCTCTGTCTCCATCCCGCGCGCCGTCTCGAGGTTGAGCGGCTTGGGCAGCCCGTGCGCGATGACCGTCGACTCGAGCGCGACGACCGCGCGGCGCGCCGCGATCGCGGACGCGACCTCGCGCCCGACATCGAGCCTCACGCTATGCGGTGCGGCCGGTCGCGTGGCCGGACTCGCCGCTCTCGCCCGCCAGGAGCTCGACCGCGTGGGGGAGCACTGGCAGGAGCGTCTCGAGCGACTCGCGCACCGCGCGGGGTGAGCCCGGGAGGTTCACGACGAGCGTCGTGCCGACCGCACCGGCGACGCCGCGCGAGAGCATCCCGTGCGGCGTCTTCGCGAGCGATCGCGCCCGCAGCGCCTCGGCGATGCCCGGCACCTCGCGGTCGATGACGCGCCGGGTCGCCTCCGGCGTGACGTCGTTCGGGGAGAGACCGGTGCCGCCGCTCGTGAGCACGACGTTCGCGCCGGCGCGCACGGCGTCGAGGATCGCGTTCGCGACCTTCGCGACGTCGTCGGGCACGAGCTGCGCCGAGACGACGGCGTGCCCGGCGGCGGTGATGGCGTCCTTCATCGCCGGGCCGCTCTCGTCAGCGCGCTCGCCGGACGCGCCGCGCGTGCTCACGGTGATGACGCCGGCTTTGATCTGCGTCACGGAGCCCGGTAGTCGCCGCTGCGCCCGCCGCTCTTCGCGACGAGACGCACGTCGGTGAGCTTCGCGCCGCGCTCGACCGCCTTGAGCATGTCGTACAGCGTCAGCCCTGCGACCGTGACCGCGGTGAGCGCTTCCATCTCGACGCCGGTCGGCGCGGTCGTGCCGACGGTCGCTTCGATGACGATGCCGTCGCCGTCGAAGGTGAACTCGACGCTCGCGTGCGACAGCGGCAGCGGGTGGGTGAGCGGGATGAGCTCGGATGTCTTCTTCGCGGCCATGATCCCGGCGATGCGCGCCGCGCCGAGCACGTCGCCCTTCGGCGCCCGCCCGTCGCGCACGAGCGCGATCGTCTCGCGCGAGACGAGGAGCTTGCCCCGCGCGGTGGCGCGCCGGTCTGTGGGGGTCTTCGCGCTCACGTCCACCATGCGCGCCGCGCCCTTCGCGTCGACGTGCGTCAGCGTCTTCGCGGCCACGTGCGTCGGCTTCTTCCTCGCGGGCATCAGTGGTCCTCGGGCAGATCCGTGAGGACGACGTCGACGGTCTCGCCACGGTCCGCGGCCGCCACGTCGGGCGCGAGGTCGATGAGGCAGTTCGCCGCGGACATCGACCCGAGGATCCCCGAGCCCTGGGGCCCGGTCGAGCGCACCGTACCGCTCGCGCCGTCGTAGATCCCGCGCGCGAAGGTCCGAAGGCCGGTCGGCTTGTCGATGCGGTCCTCGAGGCGCGCCTTGACCCGCGGCCGATGCAGCTTCGTGTGGCCGGCCATCTTCAGAAGCGCGGGCCGGACGAAGAGCTCGAAGGTCAGCAGCGCCGAGACCGGATTGCCCGGCAGCCCAAACAATGGAACCGTCCCCCTCTTGGTCCGTAATTCGCCGAACGCGAGCGGCCGCCCGGGACGGAGCGCGATCGACCAGAAGTCGATCGAGCCCATCGAGTCGACGACCGGCTTCACGTGATCGTGATCGCCGACCGATACGCCGCCGCTCGTGAGCACGACGTCGCCGAAGGCGGCGTTGCCGAGCGCGTGCCGCAGATCCGAAGGTGTGTCGCGCACGATGCCGAGCTCGAACGCCGCGCCGTGCGCCGACCGCACGGCGGCCCCGAGCGAGTATCGGTTCGCGTCGCGGATCTGCCCCGGTCCGGGCACCTCGGCGATGTCCACGAGCTCGTCGCCTGTCGAGACGATCGCGACGTTCGGGCGCCGGACGACGGAAACGCGGGCGCGGCCGACGGTCGCGAGGACACCGAGCTCGGCGGCGCGCAGCACTTTGCCTGCCGGGACGACGGTGTCGCCGCGGCGATGATCCTCGGCGGCGCGGCGGACGGCGGTGCCGGGCGATGTCGCGTGCGTGATCGTCACGACCGACTCGCCGTTGTCGGTGTCCTCGACGCGCACGACCGTGTCCGCTCCCTTCGGGAGCGGCGCGCCGGTCATGATGCGCATCGCCTGACCGGCCCCGAGCGTGCCCGAGGGCATCGTCCCCGCCGCGATCGATCCGACAACGTCGAGCTTCGCCGGTGCCTTCGCCACATCCGCGCCGCGCACCGCGTAGCCGTCCATCGCGGAGTTGTTGAACGGCGGAACGTCACGATCCGCCGCGACCGTCTCGGCGAGCACGGACCCGAGCGCATCGAGGAGCGGTAGCTCCACGTGCTCGAGCGGTGTGATGCGCGCGAGGATGCGCGAGAGCGCGTCGTCGACCGTGATCAGCGACTTCGCGGTGCGCGCCGCGCTGGTGCTCGTGGCCACGAACGGAGTCTACTTACGAACGTGCTCCGCCTCGCGTCCGCCTCACCTCGTCGCATCGAGCTCCTCGGCACGCTCGGTGTGCCGTTCGAGGTCGCGCCCGCCGGGATCGACGAGCGTGCCCACGCATCGCCGGCGCGCGCGAAAGCCGACGCCGTCGCGCGGCCGGGTGCCGTGACGCTGGCCGCGGACACTGAGGTCATCCACGACGGCGAGCGCGTTGGCAAGCCATCGAACGATGCCGAAGCGGTCGCGATGCTCGCGACGCTCGCGGGGAACACGCACGACGTCCGGACCGAGATCGTCGTCGTCGCTGCATCGGGACGTCGTCTGACTTTCGCGGTCACGGCGCGCGTCACGTTCAAGACGCTCTCTCTCCGCGAGGTCGACCGCTACGTCGGGAGCGGCGAGCCGATCGACAAGGCTGGCGCATATGCGATCCAGGGTGAGGGGCGCCGCCTCGTCGCCGGATACGAAGGTTGCCTCGCGAACGTCACCGGTCTGCCGCTCTGTCACGCGTACGCGGCGCTCCGTCGCGCGGGCGTCGCGACGACCGAGCGTCCCGAGCGTGCCTGCCAGGAACACTTCGCGTTCGCCTGTCCGGTCTGGCGATCAGCGCAGCGTCAGGGCCGCGCCCTGCGCGACGGCGCCGAGTACGCGTCGTGGCGCGACGATGTGAGTGGTACGGTCGCTCCATGAAGATGGGCCTTCGCGTCATCGGAGCGCTCGCCGCGCTCGTCGCGGTGTTCTACGCGTTCAACGCCTACATCCAACTGCAGGAGCGAGGCTTCACTGAGGCGATCGACATCCCGATCGTCATCATCGCCGGGATCATCGCGGTCGCCGCGTTCTGGCAGGCGCGCCGCACGGCGTAGCCCAGTCCGGCCTTCTCGCCGTCCCACATCGCGGCCTACGCCTCGGCGGACGAACGGACGACACCGCCGAAATGGTGCGGCTTGACGACGACAGGAACGCCCTCCTGTGACAGGCTCGTCACCATGCCCAAGACGGCGTCGTTCGGCGGTCCGTATATCTGGATGTCCTTGGTGATGAGCACCTCGTCCACGGCGAGCTTGATCGTCTCGCGCATCGCCTTCATGTGAAAGAGCATCGAGGCCGCATCGGGATGCACCTGAACGACGCTGGCCTCCGTCTCGTCATCGTTCAGATAGAAGTTGAAGGCGATCAGACGCGGCTCGTGATCGCGAGCGAAGTCGACGAGGATCTTGGCGTCGCGCTTGAACTGCGCGAGCTTGCCCTCCCTGATGCGGTGCGTACCGATGAAGATGAATGGCCCTGACATGCGCCCTCCCTCTGACGTGAGTGGGCGGGAGTCTAATAGGCGACTACGCCGCGCGCCGCAGGTCGTCTTTCGCGAGTGCATCCTGCGCGAGGCGCAGGAGCGTGCCGCTCGCCACGATCTCGGGAGTCCACGTCGCCTCGCCGGCGCGCGCGTTCCAGCGCGCGTTCCGGAACGCGAGCACGGTCGCGCTCATCGACCGGAGCAACTCGTCGAGCCGCGTGCGCAGCAGTGCCGCGAGATGCGCGCCACGCGCCGCGTCACCAAGGATCGGCGCGACGATCGCCACGCCGGCATCGCCGTATCGGTACACGCTCGTGTCGCCGCCGAAGATCGTCGACGCGCCGCCGAGCGTCGCCCGGATCGTGCGGTGGACCATCGCGCGTCGCGTCGCCTCGCCGCTCGCGTCCACGTCCACCACACCGAGCACGAGCGCGAACGCACGTCCGCCGTCGCGCGCGAGGGCGAGCCGCTCGCGGATCGCGCTCACGAGCACGCGATCGAGGTACTCCTCGGCGACGTCGGCGGTGCGGTACCGCACCGCGGTCTCGGCGACGACGGGCGCCTGCCGCGGGAGCGCGACGCTCTCGCCGACGAGCCGCGCGACGCTCGGGATCACCTTGCTCCATCGCTCGCGCTCGGCCATGCGCTCCGCCGCGCCGAGCGCGGTCAGCGCCACCGCGCCCTCGTCCGCCGGCATGAGGTAGCCGCCCTCGAGGAGTGATTGGAGGGCGCGGCTGAAGCCGCCGCTCGAGAGCGGCAGCCGCTCGGCAGCGATCCGCGCGAGCAGCGCCTGCGGCCGCGCGGACCCCGACGCGAGCGCGTCGAGGAGGAAGAGCCGGTAGAACGCGGTCGCCAGACCGGTGGCGGTGGGACGCACCACGGACTCCTCCTCGTCCCTTCGCGAATTTGGGAACGGCGCGGCCTTGAGCGCATCGCATTTGTCACTGCGTCGCCGTGGCTCTGGGATAGCGTGCGCTCGTGGCCGATCTCCTCGTCACGCCCGAGTGGCTCGTCATGCATCACGCCGACGCCGACCTCCGCGTGCTCGATCCGCGCCGACCCGAGGACTACGCCCGCGGGCACGTGCCCGGCGCGGTGAATGCCTGGAGCGGATTCAAGGACGACGACCGGCCGCTGCACGTCATTGGTCCAGAGCGCGCCCAGCGCGAGATCCGCGCGCTCGGCATATCGGCCGAGTCACGCGTCGTCGTGCTCGGCGACGGCATGCTCTCAGGCCGCGTGTGGTGGTTCCTCCGCTTGCACGGTCACACCGACGTCCGCGTCGCCGACGGCGGTCACGCGGCATACGTCGCGGCGGGCGGACCCGTCAGCTCGGAACCGGCCGACGTGAGCATCGGGGACTTCACGGTGCGTCTTGACACCGCCGTCGTCGCGCGTGCCGAGGATCTGCTTCGGGATCTCGGCGGACGCGCGCAGGTGCTCGACGTGCGCAGCGACGCTGAGTGGCGCGGCGACAATCCTTACGAGCACAAGCGCGTCGGGCACGTGCCCGGCGCGATCCACGTCGTCTGGACGGAGCTGCTCACCGATGCGGACCCGAAGCGCTTCCGGTCGCCGGAGGAGATACGCGCGATCCTCGCGAAGCACGGCGTGACGCCGAGCCATCGCGTCGTCACGGTGTGCGAGGTGGGCTACCGCGCGGCGCACAGCGCGTTCGCGCTGCGTCTTGCGGGATTCGAGGATGTGCGCGTGTATGACGCGTCGATGCGCGAATGGGACGACCGCGAGGATCTTCCCCTGGAGCCGCCACCGACGTAGTCGGGCCACTCGTCGCGGCAACGCCAGTTACGCTCTCCGCAAGCGCTCGCTAGAGTGCTCGGCATGGCGTCACTGTTCCGCCTCGGCCGTCAGCTCGGGATCGCGTCGCTCGCCGGCGTCATCTCAGGCATGCTCGTGGCCGGGATCCTCGGGCGCATCGCGATGCGCGTCGCGGGATTCATGTCGCGGCCGGAGCTTGTTGGCGTACCGACCGCGGCCGGGAATCGCGTCGGTGAGATCACGTTCTCCGGCACCGCCGCCCTCGCCCTCTTCATCGGGGTCGGGTTCGGTGCCATCGGTGGAGTGCTGTACGCCGCGGCCGAGCCCTGGCTCCGAGGGCGCGCCTGGAAGGGGCTGATCTTCGGCGGAGCGCTGCTCCTCGCGCTCGGCTTCGCCGCGATCGAGCCTGAGAATTTCGACTTCGAGCGGTTCGGCTTCGCGCCGCTCAACGTCGCGATGTTCGCGCTCCTCTTCATCGCGTTCGGCGCGGCGATCGCGTATCTCTACGACGCGATCCGCGGCAGGGTCGAGCGCGGAGGCGCGGTCTCGACCGCGGTGGAGATCATCGCGTGGCTCGCGGCGCTCGCGACCCTTGGGCTCTTCGTACTGGCGATCTTCTCGGTCGGCGGCATCGGCGACCTGAGCACGACCATACCGGTCGCGATCGCCGTGCTCGTGCCGCCAGTGGTGCTGTGGCGCCGACTGCCACGCTACGTCGGCTACGCCGCGTTCGCCCTACCGGTGATCGTCGGCGGCATCAAGACGCTGTCGGGTGTGGTGCAGCTCGTCGACTAGGACTTAGCGTCGGCTTCCATCGCCTTCGCGATGGATGACAGGAACTCCTTGTTCGTCTTCGTCTTGCCGAGCCGCTGAAGCAAGAGCTCCGTGCCCTCGATCTGACCGACGGCCGAGAGCATCTTGCGGAGCAGGATGACCTGGCGCATGACCTCCGGCGACAGGAGCATCTCCTCGCGGCGCGTGCCCGAGGCGGGGATGTTGATCGCGGGGAACGTCCGCCGCTCCTGCAGCTTGCGGTCGAGGATCATCTCGGAGTTGCCGGTGCCCTTGAACTCTTCGTAGATGACGTCGTCCATTCGGGAGCCGGTGTCGACGAGGCAGGTCGCGAAGATCGACAGCGAGCCGGCCGGCGCGCCGTTCGCGCCCTCGATGTTGCGCGCGGCGCCGAAGAAGCGCTTCGGCGGGTAGAGCGCCACCGGGTCCATACCACCGGACAGCGTGCGGCCGGACGGCGGGACCGCGAGGTTGTACGCACGGGCGAGCCGTGTGATCGAGTCGAGGAGGATGACGACGTCGCGGCCGCCTTCCACCAAGCGCTTCGCGCGCTCGAGCGCGAGCTCGGCGACGCGGGTGTGGTTCTCGGTGGGCTCGTCGAAGGTCGACGAGAAGACCTCGCCCTTGATCGAGCGGCGGATGTCCGTGACTTCCTCAGGACGCTCGCCGACGAGCACGACCATGATGTGGACGTCAGGGTGGTTGCCGGCGATACCGTTCGCGATGTCCTTGAGGAGCGTCGTCTTGCCAGCCTTCGGCGGCGACACGATGAGCGCGCGCTGCCCGAGGCCGAGCGGGTTCACGAGGTTGATGAGGCGCTGCGATAGGTTCGCGCCCTCGATCTCGAGGTCGAACATGTCGTCCGGGAAGACCGGCGTGAGGTCCTCGAAGTGCGGGCGGCGCTTCGCGACCTCGGGGTCCATCCCGTTGACGGCCTCGACGCGGAGGAGGCTGAAGTACTTCTCGTTGTCCTTCGGCGGCCGCGTCTGCCCGGTGATGAAGTCACCGGTGCGCAGTCCGAGGCGGCGCACCTGGCTCGAGCCGACGTACACGTCGTCGGTGGAGGGCAGGAGGCTGCGCCGGCGGAGGAAGCCGAATCCGTCCTCGACGATCTCGAGGATGCCCTGGGCGAAGATGTTGCCCTGGGCCTCGGTCTGGCCCTGCAGGATGCGCGTGATCACGTCCTGCTTGTTCATCGCGGCGGTGATGTCGCTGACGCCGAACTCCTTCGCCATCGCGAGGAGGTCCTTCGGCTTCGCCTCGTTCAGCTCGGTGATCGTGTAGTACTTGCGCGCCGGCGCAGCCGGCGGGGCCTCACGACGCTGAACGGGCTGCGCGGCGTCTGCGGTCGGAGGGGGAGGTGGCGTGTTGTCTGGGGTATTGGGCTGCGGGCTCTGTTCTGGGTTTTCCACGGGGTGTGGTGTTTCTCCTTGGCGTTGTGCTGGGGCGCGAGATCTCTTCGTTAAGTGGGACCGGGGGCGCACCTGTGCGCTCGCACCGGAGTGAGGAAGATGGGGAGAGTCGCTACGTAGCAGTATACATCGCGGTGAAGCTCCCCGACGACCTCCGGCGCGAGCTCATCGCGCTCTCGAGCGAGATCCATGCCGATCCCGAGCTTGCGTACAAGGAGGAGCGGGCAGCCGCACGCATCCGCGCGCTGCTCGAGAGGCGCGGGCACTCCGTCGAGATGGGCGTCGGCGGCCTCGCGACCGCGTTCCGCGCACGAGTGGGGCCCGAGGGGCCGTCCGTCGCGCTTCTCGCGGAATACGACGCGCTCAAGGGCGTCGGCCACGGCTGCGGCCACAACCTCATCGCGATCACGAACGTCGGCGCGTTCCTCCTAGCTGCCACCGAACCGAAACAGCTCGACCTCGCCATCGAGCTCATCGGCACGCCCGCGGAGGAGGACGGTGGCGGCAAGGTCGACATGCTCAATGCGGGCGCCTTCGCGAACGTCGGGTACGCGCTGTCGACGCATCCATCCGCGCAGTGCGAGTGGGGCGTGTCCGCGACGGGCCTTGGCATCGTCGGAAAGCGCGTCATCTTTCGCGGCAGGTCGTCGCACGCGGGGTCGTCGCCCGAGCGCGGACGGAACGCGCTGAACGGGCTCATCCGTCTCTTCACGGGCATCGACGGATGGCGCCAGCAGCTGCCGTCGACGTCGCGCGTGCACGGGATCATCGACTTCGGCGGCGACGCCGTGAACGTCATCCCCGAGAAGGCCATCGGCCGCTTCGGCCTGCGCGCGCGGGACCTCGACACGCTGAACGAGATGGTCGCCACCTTCACCGACGTCGCGCAGGGCGCAGCGCTCGAGACGGGAACGACCGTCGAGATCACCGACTACCTCCAGATGTACCAGCCGGTCGCCGCCAACTGGACGATCGGCGACGTCGTGACAGACGAACTCCGCGCGCGTGGCGTCGACCCGGTGCGCGGCACCCTCGTGACCGCGTCCACCGACCTCGGCAACGTTTCGCAGAAGGTGCCGACGGACTGGATCCGTTTCCCGGTGACGCCGGCACCGATCGCGGGCCACTCCGATGCCATGCGCGACGCGTGCATCACCGACCTCGCGCACCGGAACGCGATGATCGCGACCGAGGCGCTCGCGGCAGCGGCGCGACGGATCGCCACGGACAACGCGCTCCGCGAGCGGATCGCCGCATGAGAAGGGCCGATCTCGTTGGCGGCGGCTCCGCCCTCAGGGACGACCTCATCGTGCTGTCACGCGCGATCCACGCGACACCGGAGCTCGCGTATCAGGAGCGCCAAGCGGTCGGGAACATCGCGACGCTCCTCAAACGCCACGGCCACGACGTCGACCTCCGGCTCGGTGGTCTCGAGACCGCGTTCCGCGCGCGCGTCGGCCCGAAGGGCCCGTCCGTCGCGCTGCTCGCGGAGTACGACGCGCTCCCCGAGATCGGCCACGCCTGCGGCCACAACCTCATCGCCATGTCGAACGTGGGCGCGTTCCTCCTCGCGGCGCAGCGCGCGAAGGATCTGCAGGTCGGCGTCGAGCTCATCGGCACTCCGGCTGAGGAGTCGGGCGGCGGCAAGATCGACCTGATCGACGCGAGCGTCTTCAAAGAGTCGGTCGCGGTCCTCTCGTCGCACCCCGGTGGCGACACCTGGCAGCTCGGGGGGTCGAGTTTGGGAATCGTTGGCAAGACTGTCCGGTTTTTTGGCCTCGCGTCGCACGCCGCGTACTCGCCCGAGAAGGGCCGGAACGCGCTCTCCGCTGCGATCCGCCTCTTTTTGGCGGTCGATGGCTGGCGCCAGCACCTTCCCGCGAACACGCGCGTGCACGGGATCATCACGAAGGGCGGGGCGGCGTCCAACATCATTCCGGACCTTGCGGAGTGCGACTTCGGACTGCGCGCCGAGACGATGGAGGTGCTCGACAGCATGGTCGCCACCTTCCGTGACATGGTCGAGGGCGCCGCGATGCAGACCGGCACGCGCGCGGAGACCCTCGACAAGATGCGCCTCTATGCGCCGGTGAAGCCGAACGCGGAGATCGGCGACCTCCTCGTCGCTGAGCTGGACAAGCGCCAGATCGAGGTCGAGCGCGGCGTGCTCACGCTCGCGTCGACCGACTTCGGGAACGTCTCGCAGGTCGCGCCCGCCGACTACATCGGCTTCCCGGTGAGCCTCACGCCGATCTCTGGACACTCGCACGTCATGCGCGACGCGTCCGCGACCGACCTCGCGCACGAGAACGCGATGATCACCGCCGAGATCCTCGCGACGGTCGCCGTGCGTATCGCGACCGATGCGGAGGTCCGCAAGGCGATCGCGGCGTGATCTCGAACGACGCCGCTCACCCCAAGCCGCGCACCGACGTCGGCGCGAAGCGCTGGCTCGACGTGGACTTCCCCGGGCTGGAGCTCGCGTCCGCGGAGTACACGGAGGGCCCGACCGGCTGCACCGTCTTCCATCTTCCCGAGGTCGCGTCGATGCACATCGACGTCCGCGGCGGATCGCCCGGTATCAACGGCGAGCACCTCACGGTCGTGAATGCGATCTGCTTCGCCGGCGGCTCGCTCTACGGCCTCGAGGCATCGACCGGCGTCGCCGCGGAGCTCTTCGCGAAGCGCGGCTATTCGACGAAGTGGATGGACATCGCGCTCGTGGCGGGCGCGATCATCTTCGACTACGGACGGCGCGAGAACGCTATCTATCCGGACAAGGAGCTCGGCCGTGCCGCGGTGCGCGCCCTCGCGCCTGGTCGCTTCCCGCTCGGACCTCACGGCGCCGGCTGCTCGGCGACCGCTGGTCATGGCGCGACCGCGGAGCTCGCGGGTCAGGGTGGAGCGGTGCGGAAGATCGGTCCTACGAGCGTCGCGGTCTTCACCGTCATCAACGCGTACGGCGCGATCGTCGACCGCGCGGGCAACGTCGTGCGCGGCAACCGTGACGCGAAGAGCGGGAAGCGCGCGCGGGCCGAGCGGATGATCGATGAGGTCGGCGCGTACGAGCCCGTCGCCGGTCGCGCGCGCGGCGTCACGCAGAACACGAACCTCACGCTCGTCGTCACGGACCAGAAGCTCGACGCGCTGCAGCTCCGCTCCGTCGCGCGTCAGACGCACTCATCGATGGCGCGCGCGATCCAGCCCTTCAACACGCGCTGGGACGGGGACATCCTCTTCGCGGTCTCGACGCAGAAAGTCGCGAACGCCGAGCTCGACGAGGTGAGCCTCGGTGTGATCGCGTCGGAGCTCGCCTGGGACGCAGCGCTGACTAGCTTCGATCCCTGAGGAACGCGCGCCTTCTGTTGGACAACTGGGCCTTGTGTTCGCCGGATGTGGGTACACACTGAAGCTGTTCCCTTCGGTCCCCAAACGCACCGCCGCGCCTCAGCGCCGGCGAGGTGCAACCAGGCCCTTAGGAGCCATCCGTTCCAGCGAAGAAGAAGGGGTCACTATGTTCAGCAATCACAACAACAAGGACATCGCGCGTCGCCTCATCGAAGAGGGCTTCAACAAGCAGGATCTCCACATCGTGGATGACCTGGTCACCACAGATGCGCTGACCCACGACACGCAGACGCCGATCGTCATCGGCAAGGGTCCCGAGGGCCTCAAGCGTTCGATGCAGCCGTACATGGCCGCATTCCCGGACGCGAAGCTCACGATCGAGCGCGAGGTCTCCGAGGGCGACTACGTCGTGCAGTTCGTGCGCACGCGTGGCACCCAGACGGGCGGTCTCCCCGGCGTTCCCGCGACCAACAAGAAGACCGACGTCACCGGCATCATCACCAGCAAGTTCAAGGACGGCAAGATCGTCGAGACCTGGTCGCTTTTTGACCAGCTCGGACTGATGCAGCAGCTCGGCGTGGTCCCGCTGCCTGATCTCACCAGGACGCCTGAGCTCGTCGCAGCCTCGCGCTAACCGCGTCAATCTCGCTCGGTAGCGATCGCAGAACGCCCGGCGTCATCACGCCGGGCGTTCCGTTATGACGGTCCCGTCATGCCACCCCCAGTGTCCGTGCGGACACTTGGCAGATGGCGACCATGCAGACGACAGCGCACCGGCCACGCGACCGTCGCGACGCCGTGGCGGCGGCCGGGGCACTTCTCCTCGTGGCACGTGCGTTGAACGGATCGCGCGCGCCTGACCACCGCGAAGCGCTGGCGCTCGCCATCGCCGCGACGGAGGACAGCTTCCGACTGCGTAACCTCGAGCTGCCTGCTGCCCGCACCGACGCGCTGCTCGACGCGGTCAAGGAGCTGCAGAGCGCCGCCGAGTCGTCAGCGCAGGGCTACGAGGGGGCGTGCGCTGAGCT
>JBIOUD010000134.1:0-5588 GCA_044866725.1 Candidatus Limnocylindria bacterium
CGGCCACGTCCGCCCGTCTCGTCCTCGCCCCGACCGAGCCGCGCGCGCTCCGGCAACCCCAGCGCGCGACCGACCTCGGCGAGTGCTGGCGACGAGACAAGGCTCGCGCGAAGCGACGTGAGCTGCCCCTCGGTCGCGTCGGCAAAACGGCGATACAGCTCCTCACCGATCACGAGGTCCACGACCGCGTCGCCGAGGAACTCGAGACGCTCGAAGTCCTCGGCCGCCAGGTCGGGATGCTCGTGCAGGTAGGAGCTGTGGGTGAGCGCCATCTCGACGACACGGTCGTCGGTGAAGCGATAGCCCGCGATCTCCAGCTCGACCTTCTCCTCCACGACAAACGAAGAGGCAGGGGCGCGAACGCCCCTGCCTCCCCATCTGCCTGTGTCGCTGTCTACGGTACGCGCTACGCGACGTGCTCCTCGATGTACTCCGCGGCGTCCGCGACGGTCTTGATCCGCTCGGCCTCTTCGTCCGAGATCTCCATCCCGAACTCCTCTTCGAGGCTCATGATGAGCTCGACCAGGTCGAGGGAATCGGCGTTGAGGTCGTCCACGAAGGACGCCTCGGGCTTCACGTCGCCCTCGTCTACCCCGAGCTGCTCCACGATGATCTTCTTGAGCCGCTCGTAGGTCTTTGCCTCCGCCAAACCGGCTACCTCCTCCGCGTGTCAGGCTGCCTCTCCGCCCCTGGGCAGCCCGCAGAAGTGTCTGGGGGCACGCAATTACTGTCAATCGGGAGCCTCGCCGATAAAGGAACACTGCCCCTCGTGACTCGTTCGAGTAGCAGATGACCGACGGATGGCGCGAGCTCTACGAGACCGAGTACCCGCGCCTTCTGAGGGCGCTGCTCGCGATCGGGGGTGACCCCGACGCGGCGGAGGATGCCGCACAGGAGGCGTTCGTGAGGGCGCATCGCACCGGGCTCGCGCGGCTCGACCGGCCCGGAGCGTGGCTCCTCGTCGTCGCTACGCGAGAGCTGCTGCGGAACCGCAAACGCCGGCGCGTCGAGGACGAGAAATGGGCTGAGCGCGGCACGCCGGCCTCGCCGGGAACCGACGCGATCGTCGATCGCGCCGACCTCCTCGCGGCACTGCGACAGCTGCCCGAAAGGCAGCGCGCCGTGGTCGTCGCCCGCTACTACTACGGGCTCACCTACGACGAGATCGGCCGCGAGTTCTCGATCAAGAGCGGCACCGTCGCGGCCACGCTGCACCAGGCACTCGAGCGGCTGCGCCAGATCCAGATCGCCGGACGGCTGGCGAGAGGAGCGATGCGATGACGGACGAACGACACGAAGACGAGGTCCTCGGGCGCGCGCTCTCGCGGGCTATCGAGACGCAGGCGCCGCACGAGACGCCATATGAGCGTTCGCGCATCGCGGGACGCCCGGCAGGCACGGCATTCAGCTTCTGGCAGTTCGCCGGCGTCGCCGCGACGATCGTCATCGCCCTCGCGTTCGGGACGTGGTTCACGCGGCCAAGTGAGAACGGCGCCGTCGGCTCATCCGCTTCACCGACGGCCCCGACGTCGTCCGCGCCGACCGCCACTTCTGGTCCAGCCTCAGCAACCCCCGCGAACGCCCCGGTCAGGACATTCTTCGTGCGCGACCTTCTGCCGCCGCTAAGTGCGAACGTGCCCGGTCAGGGTGCGCAGGGCACGGTCCAGGCGATCGGCGACCGCCTGCAGTCCACGCACTTCGCACCCGCAGCTTCCGTCCCGGCAGGTGCCGCAAACCCGCTCGGGCTCGTCGGCCGTGCCCCCGGCGCGAGCTCGGGCACGTTCGGCACGTCCGTCTCAGTCAGCGGCGACGTCGCGACTGTTGAGTTCATCGTCTCCGACTGGGGCGTGCGCGGCGCCGCGCAAGTACAGGCACTCGTGCAGCAGATCGTGTACGTCGCCACGGAGGCGCCGGGCATCCGAAAGGTGCGCATCACCGAGCGGGGGAAGGCCAACGCGGTGATCGACGGCCTCGTCGTGGACAAGCCGCTCTCCCGCGAGGATGTGACCGACTACCAGGCGCTGGGCACCACGAAGACAGCGCAGGGCTTTGGCGATGCGACCGCGGCGGCATCGCGCAGGCTAACGACGCGAACGAGCGTCGACACCGCCGGCGTTGCGCTGGCTCGAGTCGTGATCGAGACCGACCTGGCGATCTTCACGCCGACGGTGGGATACCCCGACTTCAAGGTCGAAGTCGTTCAGAACGACGAGGCGTCCAAGCCCCTCGGCGGCAAGTGGCGGATGATCGTGACGGTCAACGGGACCGACACGACGACCGGCACTCAGACGATCGATAAGAGCCCGCTGCGCAGCATCGTCACGACGAAGCAGGGATCTAACACGGTGTACGAGATCGGGCTCGATGACCTTCGGCCATGGCGCACCGCGATCGCGGTCAACCCCTTCCGGATCATCGTCGACATCGGCGGGGACCCACGGACGATCTTCGGCGACACGCAGGCCGTGTACAGCCCGACCTACGGGGCCACGGTCGGCCGCACGTTCCAGGTGAGCGGGATCGCGCACAACTTCGAGGCGAACGTCGTGATCCGCGTCCGCGATGACAAAGACCGGGAGATCCTGATCACCAACACGACCGCCACGAACTGCTGCGACCCGGGTGGCACCTTCGACGCGACGGTCCAGCTCCCCGCCGGCGCAAGCGGCACTATCTACCTCGAAGTGCTCGAGTCGAGCGCAAGGGACGGGAGCGACCTGAAGGTGATCCGGATACCGCTCACGGTCCGCTAATGCGAAGGCTGGGCGAGATCCTGAGTCTCGCCCTGGCGCTCGCGATCATCGTCGCGCTTGGCGTCTACGTCAGTGGGCCGAACCGCAGCGTCACTCCCACCGCGGCTTCGCCGACTGTGGCAGGTCCGACCTTCGCGCCGATCCCGACCGGCTCCTCGAGTCCGCCACCGCCGACGGCGACGCCGAAGACCACGAGCGACCACGCGATCGTGTACTTCGCGCGCGATGGAGCCGCGCCTGTCGGGGCTGCGGTCCCTGGTGCCGGCACCGGTGCGACGGCTGCGGCGCGTATCGCGAGCCGCATCGAGCAGCTCCGCGGCGCCGACGCGCCACCCGGCGCGATCAACGCCTACCCCGGGCGCGGCATCCCGATCGTCCTCGGGAGAGGTGCGGCTGACGTGACCGTGACGGGTGATCTCGCGACGGTCGACTTCACCGTTCCGGGCAGCGACTGGATCGTGCGCGGCGCCGGCCTCGCGCGCGCGCTCATCCAGCAGCTCGTCTTCACCGCGACCGAGGAGCCCGGCATCCGCCGCGTGCGCATCACCGAGAACGGCGGGAAGAACACCACGATCGACCAGATCGTCCTCGACGCGCCGCTGTCGCGCGAGGACGTGAATGGCCAAGAAGACGCGAGCCGGGAGGCGATCGAGGGTGGCGACGCCGACACCGCGGACGGGGACACGTTCACGACGACGTGGTCCGTCGACACCGTCGCTCCGGGCGTGACGCGCTTCGTGGTGCAGGTGAACGCCACCGGCTCGACGACGGCGCCGCTTCCCCAGTTCCGCATCCAGCCGCAGACGAACGACGAGAGCGCGCGCCCCAACGGCGGGAAGTGGACGCTCAGCGTCGCGGTGTGGTCCGACGGCACGACGCCGAACGGGACGGCGATCATCGACCGCACGCCATTCCGCTCGATCACGACGAGCACGACGAAGGTGATCGGCGCGCCGGACAAGGCCACGGTCTACGAGCTCGGACTCGACGACCTCCGTCCGTGGCGCGTCTTCACGATGTCGAACCCGACCCGCATCGTCGTCGACTTCGGCGGCCAGCAGGCCGCGACGAGCGACCGCATCGCGGTGTACGGCCCGGTCGCCGGCAGCACCATCAACCGCACGTTCATCCTCTCAGGCGCGGCGCGTGTCTTCGAGGCGAACGTGGTGTGGCGCGTGAAGGACAATCGCCAAAGGGTCCTCGCCGACGGCAACACCCTGGCGTCGCTGGGCACGAGCGCGGTGTGGGGCACGTTCCAGACGACCGTCACGCTCCCCACGACAGCGACGGGCAACGTCACGATCGAAGTGTTCGAGGTGAGCCCGCGCGACGGGAGCGAGGTCGGCGCCGTCTCGTTCGGCGCGGTCGTCCGCTAGGTCGAGGCGTCCTTGCGGCCGCCGACCGCGGTCGCGAGCACGCCGTTCACGAACTTCGGCGACGCCTCGCTGCCGAAGAGCTTCGCGAGCTCGACGGCCTCGTCGATGATCGCGGCGGCCGGCGCGTCGCCCATGACGCGCAGCTCATAGAGCGCGATGCGCAGGATGTTGCGATCGACCGGCGCCATCTGCGAGATCGGGAACTCCGGCGCGAGCTGCTGGATCTCCTCGTCGAGCTCGGTCTTGTGGCCGAGGACGCCCTCGATGAGCTGCCACGCGAACGCAGCGGCGTTCTCGGCGAGCCCGGCGCGGAACGAGCCGCGCTCCCAGGTCTCCTTCGGATCCGCGCGGTTGAAGTCGATCTCGAAAAGCGTCTGCAGCGCGACACGCCGCGCGGGGTGACGACCAACGCGGGGCTGACGCTGCCTCACGTCGCGCGCGGCCTCATGCGGCAGGCGCCGTGATCGTGCCGATCGACTCGACCAGCCGGTTCGCGACGGCGCGCTCCGCCACGGCGATGGCCCACCGCATCATGTTCGCCTTCGCGCGTCCGTGCGTGACGACGGAGACGCCGTTGATGCCGAGGAGCGGCGCGCTCACGTATGGGTCGTAATCGAAACGTCCCCGGAACCGGCGGATCCCCGGCAGCGCGATGGCGCCGGCGATCTTCCCGAGCGGGCCGCCGAATATGTCGCCGCGTATGCCGTGCTGGAGCACGTCGAACGCGCCCTCGAGCCCCTTCGCGAGCACGTTCCCGTTGAAGCCGTCGGTGAGCGCGATGTCGGTGACGCCCCGCAGCACGTCGCGCCCCTCGATGTTCCCGTAGAAGTTGAGGTCTGGCGCCGAGCGAAGGAGCGCATGCGCGTCGAGGCGCAGCTTGTCGCCCTTCTCCGGCTCCTCGCCGACGTTGATGAGTCCGACCGATGGGCGGCTCACCCCGTGCACCTTCTCCATGAACGCGGTGGCCATCTTCGCGAACTGCAGCAGGTTGCGCGCGTCGGCATCCATCGTCGCGCCAGCGTCGAGGAGGCACGTCGCCTGCCGCTCGCTCGTGACCGGCAGCATCCCGCAGAGCGCGGGCCGGTCGATCCCGCGCACGCGCCCGAGGATGAGGAGCGCTGCGGCCATCGTCGCGCCCGTGTTACCCGCGGAGACGACCGCGTCAGCGCGGCCGTCCTTCACGAGTCGCGTCGCGACACCGATCGAGGTGTCGTCGCGACGGCGGAGCGCCGCGGCGGGGTGCTCATCCATGCCGATGACGCCGGCGGCGTGGACGACCTCGATGGTCGAGCCTTTCGGGCCGAGGAGCGCCTGCAGCTTCGCTTCGTCACCGACGAGCACGAGGTCGGCGGTGCCGACGACCTCCCGGTACAAGAGCGCGCCCCGGACGATCACGTCCGGGGCGTGGTCGCCACCCATGGCGTCGACTGCGATGCGCACGGTCTACGTGGTCGCGGCC
>JBIOUD010000135.1:0-12169 GCA_044866725.1 Candidatus Limnocylindria bacterium
CTCGAGCGCCGTGAGCTTCTCGGCGTAGGCGTCGTACGGCGCCTCACCCTTCGCGACCTGCAGCGCGGCCTTCCAGATCCGCGGGTACAAGCGGAAGGGCGGCTCGACGTGGACGATCGTTCGCTCGCGAAGCTGCATCGCGCGCGCGAGTCCCTCCGCGCCGATGCGCTCCCAGGTGAGGCCGCGATCGTCCGCGCCGAAGAACGTCCGGACGCCGAGAAGGCGCGCGACGTCCGGCGCGACTCCGACGGCCGAGAGCTGCCGCCCGTAGCCGCGGAGCTCGTGGATGCCGAGCGTCGAGATGACCTTCTCGACGCCCTTTCGGAGCGCCTCGACGAGGTTCGGCAGCGCGTCGGGATCGTCGGCGGAGCGCGCGTGCTCGATCAGGAGATATGGGTTCACCGCGTCCGCGCCGAACGCGAGCGCCGACATGATGTCGTGCAGGTTCCGGAGGCTGCCGACCGACGCGACGAGCCCGCACGCGCGGCGGAGCGAGCCCGCGCGGTGGGGCTGCGCGACGAGCGCTCGATGCGCCGCGGCGACGATGAGGAGCGGATCGATCCACGCGCGGCCCTCCTCGAGGACGTGGCGATCCTGGACGATGACCAGACCCGCGCCGGCACGCACGCCGCGGCACGCCTGCGCGCCCAGGCGCGCGAGCGCGTCGGCGGGGTGCTCCTCCCAGTCGCGGTCCGCTTCGAGCACGACGGGAGCGCGGCCGAAGTCGCGGGCGAATCGGGCGACGAGGTCCTCGATGAGCCAGGTCCCGAGCCCGCGGGCGGTGGCGCGCTCGTCCGCGGACGCGATCCCCGTCTCCGGCGCGTGGCCGCCGAGGAGGATCGGGATGCGCAGCTCGAGCCAGCGGTCGCCGCGTCCCGATGCGGAGGATCGCGGTGAGGGACGCGGGCCGAGGACGATGCGCGTGGAGAAGTGCTCGATCTCGCGCTCGCGGTCGATCGCCGGATTCGTGACGACCGCGACGGTCTCGTGGACGTGGTCCGCGAGCATCATCGGCCGCGTCGCGAGCGCGGCGAGCGGGCCGTCCCAACCGAGCGAGCCGATGGGCTCGGTGCCGGTCGCCTCCATGTGCTGCGCCATGCGCAGGTCGTCGGGCTCGAAGCCGAGCGCGGCGAACTGCTGCTCGCGCCGGCGGGCCGCGTCCTCGAGCTCGTCCGGTGGCGAGCCGACCTCCCAGCGCATCGCGCGAGCGCGGTTGGCTTGAGCACGCTCGTCACCGAGCCGCTCCACCGTCTCTTGAGCTTCCTCTGGCCCACCGCACTCCGCGCGTTCGCGTACGCCGAGGCTCGCGACGCCGCGCGTTTCGCGGTCGGCGACGAAGGACGAGCGCACTGCGGCTTGGTCCAGGAAGCGCCAGCCGCTCGCATCGCGTCGGAGTGCGACGCGTTCGCCGGGTCCGAGCGGATAGGGGTCGCGCACGTATCGCTCGAGCGGGACGAAACCACGTTCGCTCGCGAACACGTGCGCGTCCTCGGTCTCGACGTGCCAGAGCGGGCGCAGCCCGAGCGCGTCGACCCCGAAGAGGCACGTGTCGCCGATGCGCGCGAGGAACGCGGCGGGTCCTTGCGCGAGCGGGCCGAACGCGGCGCGCGACTGCACGTACACGTCCTGCAGGCGATCGGGCATGCGGCGGATCTCGTTCACGATCGGCGGGAACATCAGCTCGATCGCCTCGATCGGGCTCAGGCGATAGCGAAGCACGAGCCCCCGCAGGACAGCGTCGACATCCTGCGAGTCGCTCCCGTCGCGGGAGAGCGCGATCCGCAGAGAGCGCGCCTCCTCGCGTAGACGGCCGATCGTGTCGATCTCGCCGTTGTGCGCGAAGACGGGGAACGGCTGGACGCGCTCGAACGATGTGCTCGTGTTCGTCGCATAGCGGTCGTGTCCGAATGCGACGCTGGTGACGAAACGCCGGTCACGCAGGTCCTCGAAGTACGGGAGGAGCTGCTCGGCGCCACCGCGCAGCTTGTACACGGTCGTGTGCCGCGAGAGGCTCACGACCGTCGCCGCGGTGAGGCGCTCGATCTCGACGCCGGCTTCGTACAGCGCGCGCGAGCCAACAGCACCGCGTCCCGGCGCGAGGAGCGCGAATTGATCGAAGCGCGGCTCCTCCACACGGCCGCGAGCACCGAGCACTTCGGACGCGGTGCCCTCCGCGCGCTCGAGGAGGACGGTGACCTTGTGGCGCGCGAGAATCCGGCGCACCGCCGCCTCCTCGTCGGGCGCCGCGTTCGCCGGGACGAACAGGTGAAGGACCGCGAACCGCGAGCTGCGCGCGTGCGCCGGATCGAGCCCGTGTTCGCCGAGGCGCGCGGCCCAGAGCGCGCGCGGGATGTCGGTCAGGACGCCGGCGCCGTCACCCTCGCCGTCGACGCAGCCGGAGCGATGCGCGAGCGCACGCATGCCCTCGATGACCTCCGCGAGGACGTGCGGGTCCGGACGCCCGTCCTTCCTCGCGACCGCCACGAGACCGCAGGCATCGCGTTCGTCCAACCGGCCTCCAAAAACGCGAAGGCTCAGAAACGCGAAGGCTCAGAAACGCGAAGGCCTCCCTATCTGGGAGGCCTCATCTGCATCGCTTTCAGCGGATGCGACTAGCCCCCACCTCCGGTGGACGCCGCAGCAGCCGCACGCGCGAGCTTCACGCAGGTCGTTGTATCGGGGACGACCGTGACGGGTCAGTTGCCGCAGGGTGACGAGTCGGGGTCAGGCGACGTGCACGGGATCGCCGAGCCGCACCCGGCCCGGCTTCGCGACGCGAGCCCAGACGCCGAACGGGAGCGCCTCGGTCGTGACCCTCTCGCCGCGGTACTTCGCGATCGCCGCAAGCGTGTCGAAGTCGGAGACGCCGGACTTGGGATCGACCGTCGTGACGGCGCAGCGGCCAACGTTGCCCGCGGGGACGAGGACCGCCTCTCCGACGTGCACCTGCTGGCCGATCCAGCCGTCCTCGGTGTGTGCCGGGACGCCCGCGACGCCGATGAGCATGCGGAAGCGGCGTGCGTCGACCGGCCGGTCGGCGCCGCCGGCGCTCGCGATCGCGCGTAGCGACTCCTCGGAGAGCAGCGAGGCTGCGCCGCCGCGGGCAGAGCGGTCGACGCCCTCGCCCTGCTCCTCGAGGCGCACGAGGCGGAGCGGCTGGCCCGCGGCTTTCGAGAGCGCATCGCTGAACGGACCGTTGACGGCGCGGGCTTGCACCTCGCGGCTCGAGATCGTGATCGTGAGCGGATCGGAAAGGGCGATCGCGCCCTGGACGCGATCGTTGTTAGGGAAGTGGAGCGTGAGGTGACCGTCCTCGAGCGATGGGCGGATCGACACGAGCATCGCGATGCGCTTGGCGTTGAGCATCTTGTTCGTGTCTGGATCGACGATGCAGAAGCGTCTGTCGCCCTCCACACCGAGCGGACCGATGTACGCCTCACGCCGCGAGTCGATCGCGAGCGCCTTCACCGGCGCGACGTGGATCCAGGCGACCGTTCCGTCCACTCGCTGAGTATCGCCTAGAGATCGCGGCGGACCGTGATGCTCGACGCGTTGCGGCTCACCTCGGCGAAGCCCGCCTTCCGGTACATCGAGAGCGGGCCGTGATAGTTCGTCTGCGGCCACTTCTGCGGATCGTCGGGGCTCACGAGGGGCGGGTACGCCTCGACCGCCGTCATCCCGCGCTCGCGGAGGTGCGCGATCGCGGCGTCGAGGAGCGCCGTCGCGACGCCCTGCCGCCGCGCGTCCGGCGCGACGACGAAACAGACGATCGCGCCGATGTGGGTCTGCGTCGCGGCCTTCGGTTCGCCGGCGGCGAGGATCGGGATCTCCGACTTCGGCGCGGCGTGACACCAGCCGACGACGCGGCCCAGGCGGTACGCGACGAGCCCGTTGCCGCGGCCCGACTTGATCACCGCGCTGCGCGTCGCCCGGTTCTGCTCCTTCGTGTGCGAGCCGTGTTCCTCGCCGGACGGGGCCAGCGGCCAGGTGTCGTAACAGGAGGCCCAGTGCGGGTTGTCGGCGTACGCGCTGAAGTCGAAGAACCGCATCACGTCGTCGTGGAGCGCCGGCTTCAGCGGCTTGACGTCAAAGTCCGCCATGCGCCGAGTGTTCCACACTCGATCGATGCACATGTGCGGCGTCGGTCACGGCCGGCGGACGGTCGAGGAGCTCATCGCGGTGCTGCGCGAGGCGAGTGTCCGCACGCTCGCCGACATCCGCACGGTGCCCGGCTCGCGGCGGCATCCGCAGTTCGGTCAAGCGCCGCTGCGGGACTCGCTCGCGAAAGCGGGGATCGGCTACGTGCACCTGCGCGGTCTCGGTGGACGGCGCGAGCCAGCTCCCGACTCGCCGAACAGGGCGCTGCGCGTCGACGCATTCCGCGGCTACGCCGATCACATGTCCAGCGCGGACTTCGCGCGAGATCGGGACGCGCTCGAAGAGCGCGCGCGCTCGGCGCTGACCGTGTTCATGTGCGCGGAGACGAAGTGGACGGAGTGTCACCGTCGCCTGCTCGCGGATCTTCTCGTCACGCGGGGCTGGGACGTGACGCACCTCATCGCGACCGGGCAGAGCGAGCCGCACCGACTGTGGGACGTCGCGCGCGTCGTCGACGGCGGACTCATCTACGACGGCGGCGCGGTCGGACTGCCAGCGGTAGGGTTCGATCGATGAAGGAGTGGCCCGCCGACTGGGACGAGCGCAAGCGCGGCAAGGGCTGCGAGATGTGCCTTCAGGAGCGCAGCGACGACAACGGGTTCGGCCTGCGCGTGCTCGCGGGTCGCCATTCGGACGCATACCTGCAGCGCGCCGACGTGGGACAGGCCGGCTACACGATCGTGATCTGGCGCGGCCGCCACGTGGCCGATCCGACCGAGCTCTCCGTGGAGGAGTCGAGCGCGTACTTCGCCGAGGTCCTCCGCGTCGCGCGCGCCATCGAGCACCACTACCAGCCCATCAAGGTCAACCTCGAGATGCTCGGCAACTCGGTGCCGCATCTGCACACGCACGTCATCCCGCGCTATCGCGACGACGGCTCACCCGGACAGCCGGCGCTCTTCATGCGACGCGCTGAGAGGGGATCGGCGCGATTGCCCGAGGAGCGGATCGCCCGTGATGCCGCCGCGCTTCGCGCGATCCTGACATGACGCGACTCGTCGATCTCCCTCTCGCTAGTGAGGCGGCCATCCGGTAGACTGAGCGAAGCAAACATTCGGGGTCATTTACCAAAGAGGTGGCCTGGAAGCCGAGTGCTTCCGGGCCTTTTTTGTTGATTCGCCCGCGAGAAGGAAAAACACCGCGTGATCGCATTCCCTCCTGACCTGGACCGAGCCGTAAAGGGCCTCGGCTGGGTCGAACTCACACCCATCCAGAACCGCGTCATCCCGCTGCTGCGCTCAGGTCGCGACGTCATCGGACAAGCACAGACCGGCACCGGGAAGACCGGCGCGTTCGCACTTCCGCTCCTCGAGCGCGTGAGCGGACCCGCGCGACGACCGTTCGTGCTCGTCGTCGTACCGACGCGTGAGCTCTGCATCCAAGTCGCGCGCGACTTCGTCGAGCTCGGCAAGAATCGCCGCGTCCGCGTCGCCGCCGTGTACGGCGGCAACGGCTACGGCCCGCAGGAGCGCGAGCTCCGCCTCGGCATCCACATCGTCGTCGGCACGCCGGGCCGGCTCCTCGATCTCGTCGAGCGTCGAACGCTCGACCTCAGCGGGATCAAGGTGCTCGTGCTCGACGAGGCGGACCGCCTCCTCGATCTCGGCTTCCTGCCCGACGTCCGCCGCATCGAGAAGCTCCTGCCGAAGGGCCGCCAGACGGCGCTCTTCTCAGCGACCATGGAGGCGGCCGTCGACCGTGTGGCGCGCGAATTCACGGTCGACGCGCAGCGCGTCTCCGTGAAGCCGGAGCAGCCGACCATCGACACCGTCGACCAGTCGTTCGTCGAGGTCCTCCACGTCGACAAGCTCCGGGCGCTCCGCGAGGTGCTTGGCCGCGAAGGCGCGAGCCGCGTGCTCGTGTTCCGGCGCACGAAGCGTGGCGCCGACAAGCTGGCACGCGACCTCGTCCGCCTCGGCCACGACGCGGCCGCGCTCCACGGGGACATCCCGCAGCGCGCGCGCGAGCGCGTGCTCGAGGGCTTCCGCCGGGGCACGGTCGGGACGCTCGTCGCGACCAACCTGGCCGCCCGCGGCCTGCACGTCGACGGGATCGACCACGTCGTGAACTTCGACCTCCCGGAGGACCCCGAGACGTACGTCCACCGCATCGGACGGACCGGCCGGGCTGGCGAGAGCGGCAAGGCGTTGACGTTCGTGACGGAGAATGAACGGGCAGACTTCTTAGAGTTGAAGCGCAAGGCGCGCGTGCCATTCCGTCAGGAGTGGCTCGCCCTCTATTCCTAGCGCGTCCGGCCGATCGTTCGGCCAGAAGGAGCGACCAATGAGGACAGGCGGATTCCCGTGCCGGACCGCAGGATGCGAGCGGTCATTCCAGGTCGTCGACCAGCGTTCGATGGACGCCCTGCGCCTCGCGAGCGCCGAACGGACCGCGCATGAGATCGAAGTGCATAACTACGAGCACATCCGCCTCGCGGATGAGCCGTCGTTCCGACCGGGGGCGAGCAACGCCAAGCGGCCCCCGCGGGTGCTCTGATGCCACGCAGGAAACGGAGCGGCTTCGGCGACGTCCTGATCGATCGCGAGGCGTTCGCGCGTGGCGAGGGCCGGTGCCCGAGCTGCAAACGGCCGATCGGACCGAACGACAACCCGACGGAAGTGCGCTCGCTCGGCGGTGCGGCATCGAGCATGGCGACGATGCGGTGCGGGCGCTGTAGCGCGATGCTCACGCTCCGCTTCGAGGACTCACCGACGCGGGAGCCGCAGACCTAACGCGACTCCTCGGCGAGACGCGCGCGCAGCTTCGCAGCCGCGAGGCCACGGTGACTGATGCGGTGCTTCTCGTCGCTGGGGATCTCAGCCATCGTCCGGCCATCGCCCGCGATGATGAAGAGCGGGTCGTAGCCGAAACCCTCTCCGCCACGTGCCGCAAGGGCGATCTCTCCCCGGACCTCACCCTCGAACGTCTCGATCGTCCCATTCGGCATCGCCAGCGCCGCGACGCAGACGAACCGGGCACCACGCTCCACGACACCTTCCATGAGCGCGAGGAGCCGCGCGTTGCGCTGCTCGGCGGTCGCGTCCTCCCCGAAGAACCGACGGCTGCGCAGCCCGGGCGCGCCTCGGAGCGCGTCCACCTCGAGACCGGAGTCGTCCGCGACCGTGCGTACGCCGGACAGGGTCGCGTACGCGCGCGCCTTGTGGATCGCGTTCGCCTCGAACGTCGCCCCCTCCTCCGCGGGCTCGGGGGGCACGGGGTCGAGGTCGGCCGGCACGAGGAGCGTCACGTCGAGTCCCGCGAGGAGCTCGCGCCATTCGCGCTGCTTGCCGGGATTGCCAGAGCCGATGAGGAGCGCGTTCTCGGCGGGCGCGGTCAACGCTTCAGCGCGGTGTTCTGGGCTGCGATGAGCTGATCGATGCCACGCATCGCGAGCTCGAGCACGCGATCGAAGTCCTCTCGTGAGAACGGACGGCGCTCGGCCGTGCCCTGGACCTCGATGAGCTCGCCGGCCGACGTCCCAACGACGTTCACGTCGGCGTCCGCGATCGAGTCCTCGGCGTACGGGAGGTCGAGCACGAGTTCGCCGTTCACGAAGCCCACCGATACGGCAGCGACGTTCTTCCGGACCGGCCGCGGCGTGAAGTGGCGGAGCGCGTGCGCGAGCGCGACGTAACCACCGGTGATCGCGGCGGTGCGGGTCCCGCCATCCGCCTGGATGACCTCGCAGTCGATCGTGACGCTGCGCGAGCCAAGCGCCTTGAGGTCGACGGCGGAGCGCAGCGCGCGGCCGACGAGACGCTGGATCTCGAACGTGCGCCCGCCCGGACGGCCCGCGAGGCTCTCGCGCTGGCTGCGCTCGGGCGTGGAGCGCGGGAGCATCGCGTACTCGGCGGTCACCCAGCCCTCGTCCTTCCCGATGAGGTGACGCGGCACGCTGTCGCTGACCGTCGCGAGGCACAGCACCTCGGTGTCCCCGAAGCGGATCTCGCACGATCCCTCGGCGAACTTCGACACGCCGACCGTGATCTCGATCGGGCGCATCGCGTCATACGCGCGCCCGTCCGGGCGCTCGTACTTCTTGCTCACAGAGCCTCCTCCCACATGCGGCGCATGTCCGCGGCAGCGTACGACTCCAGCGCGCGCCCCTCCGCGCGGGCACGCTCCTCGAGGGCGCCGACGCGTTTGACGAAGCGCTCGTTGGCTTCGCGCAGCGCGCTCTCGGCGTCGAAGCCCTTCTCGCGCGCGATCGCGACGAGATCGAAGAGC
Source organism: Candidatus Limnocylindria bacterium (assembly GCA_044866725.1). Taxonomy (GTDB): domain Bacteria; phylum Chloroflexota; class Limnocylindria; order P2-11E; family P2-11E; genus CF-39. The sequence goes on from JBIOUD010000135.1 coordinate 8,386, forward strand.
AGCTCGCCGAGGAACCCAGCGTCGTCGACGTCGAGCGGGAGGTCGATGCGCTCGGGCTCCAGACCCACGCGCGCGGCGCGCTCCTGCAGCCGTTCCGCCGCGAAGAGCGCGGGCAGATCCTTCGGCACGCCCGAGGTGATGCTCGTTCCCTTCCCAGAGGTGTCGCGCTCCTCACGCTTGATGCGCTCCCACTGTGCGAGGAGGTCGCCCTGGATCTCGGTGCCCTGGAACACGTGCGGATGGCGACGCACGAGCTTCTCGCCGAGGCGGCGGGCGACGTCGCTCATGTCGAAGGCGCCCTCCTCATGGGCGAGCTGCGCGTGGATGGCGATCTGGAAGAGGAGGTCGCCAAGCTCGTCGCGCAGCCGGTCGAGGTCGCCCGAGTCCAGCGCCTCGAGAGCCTCGTAGGCCTCCTCGAGGAGGTGCGGGCGCAGGCTCGCGTGCGTCTGCTGCTGGTCCCACGGGCACCCGTCGGGCGCGCGGAGCTTCTCGGCGATGCGCGTCACGGACGCGACCGACGACAGGTCGACGAAGGGATCGCGGGCCGGCAGGAGCGCGTACCCCTGCGCGAGCGGCTCCGGCACGAAGCCGTCGCCGTAGTGCCTGCGCAGCAGCGCGGCGTCAGGTTCGGCGTCGAGCACGATCACGGTCGGGCGATGCGCGGTGAAGGTGTGGCGGTCGAGCGCGCTCGCGGGAACGACGTCGACGCCGCCGGGCCAGCGCTCGAGGATGCGGCCCAGCGCCGCCGCGAGATCAGGTGTCGAGCTCGTGGCCGGGGACCAGCTTCTGGATCGTGTGGGCCGACTTCTGCTGCTGGTACCAGTAGGAGTACGCGTTGTCGGTGATCTTCTTCTTCTGGTCGTCATCGAGGTCGCGGCTCGCGCTCTTCTCGAGGACCTTGTACCAGACGGTCTGCGACGCGTCGCTCTTCTGCGCGCTCACCTTGCCCTCAGCGAGCGCGAACACGTCCTTCTCGATCGCAAGGCGCGTGATCATGCCCCTCGAGAACCACCCAAGATCGCCGCCCTTCTCGTTCGTCTCGGTGTCCTCGCTGAACTTCTTCGCGATCTCGTTCCAGTCGTCGCCGGCGGCGATGGCCTTCTGGATGTCGCCGACCTTCTGGAGCTGCTCGGTGAACGACTGGAAGTCGCCGCCCTGGACCTTCGGCGACGCGACCGCGATCCACGCGAGGTGGACCTGCTCGGTCGGCGACTGGACCGTCGCCTTCTTCGCCTTATCGGTGTAGAGGTCCTTGAGGATGTCGTAGCGCACGTGCTGCTTCACGGCCGCCTCGGTGTAGCCGTAGGACTGCTGGCGCTGCACGAACACGCTCTCGGATGGAGGCCGGAGCTCGAGGAGCTGGATCACGTGGTACCCGTACGAGCTCTTCACCGGATCGGACACCTGTCCGAGCTGGAGCGTGCGCACGGCGTCCTCGTACTCCTTCACGAACTGGCCCTTGCCGACGAAGCCGAGGTCGCCGCCCGAAGGCGCGGATCCGGGGTCGTCGGAGTACTGCTGCGCGAGCTCGTTCCAGAGCGTCTGGTCGTTCGGACTCTGCTTCAGCTGATCCGCGACCGAGCGCGCTTTCGCGAGCGCGACCGCGTCCGCGTCCTTCGTCGCCTGCTCGCCCTCGCCGAGCGGCTTGGGCGAGATGAGCACGTGCCGCGTGTGGAACTCGCCGTAGTCGATCTTGTAGCGGTCCTCGATCTGTTGCGGCGTGACGACGATGCCGTCGGCCTCCGCGTTCGCGTCGAGGATCGATTGCTCGACGAGGTTCTCGAGCGCGACAGTCTCGTACGTCGCCTTCTGCTGGAGGATCTGCTGGTCGTTCTCGTACCCCGGCGGGACGCCGTAGTCGATGTAGAAACGGGTGTACTGATAGCCGAGCTCGTGCTTGTAGTCGCGCATCGCGAAGACCCGGCCGTCGAAGACGGCTGCCGGTTTCAGGTTCTCGCTGTAATAGCGGTCCGTCGCGGCCCACGCGACCAGGCCGACCGTGAAGAACAGCGCGGCCGAGAAGATGGTGACGATGACCGTCTGCTGGCGGCGCTCGCGCTGCCAGCGCGCCATGCGCTGCCGCTGGGTGAGGCGCGGAAGGCTGATTCGTCGTGCCACGGGAACATCAATTCTACCCGCCCACCTGCGGGCCGGTTTCGATCTCGGGCTGCCGCCGCTCGACGAGCAGGCGTGCGATAAGGGCCGCCGCGAGCGCAAGGGCGAATACGTCGTAGGGCTCGCGGAACCGCGGATCGCCGAAGAACAGGAGCGCGGTGACGAGAACGCACGCGAAGTGCGCGAGCATGACCGCCTCGCCCGCAGGTTCCGCCCGGCGTCGCCTCTCGCGTATGAGCCAGACCGCGCCGTACAGGATGAACGGCAGCGCCGCTGAGAAGAGGCGGTTCACGAAGGCGATCCGCGAGCCGAGGTCCGGCTCCTGCGACATCGGCCACGGCATGGAGGTCAACGTCATGTCCAGGACGCCGCGAGCGAGCGCGCGAAGGTGCCCGACACCATCGTTCCGGATGCAATCGAACGCGAGCCCGTAGAAGAAGTCCTGGTCCCAGGCGGCGCGGTCCGGGAAGACGTAGTCCTTTCCCGACCCGCGTTCGAGCGCCGGCGGCGCCGCAAATTCGAAGTACGGACCGACGCGCGGGTCACCGGCCTTGACCGTGCGGACATCGCAGTGGCCGAGCCAGAAGGTCAGCCCGCTGTTCTCGCTGATGAACGTGGCCTTGCCCGCCGCGATGCTGTTGTGCGCGATCACCAGCAGGAGCACAAGCGCCACGCCGCCGCCGAGCGCGGCGATGGCGCGACGCCGCGCCGCACTCGGCAGCGACACGAGCGCGACGAGCAGATTCGCGATGAGCGCAGGGCGGTTCGCGACCGCGAGCCCGCCGAGGAGCCCAGCTCCGAGGAGTCCGCGCGCTCGACCGCTCGCCGCGGCCCGCGCCGCGAGCCAGAGCGAGCCCGTGAGCAGCGCGATCGCCGGCGTCTCCGACAGGAAGAAGCCCGAGTAGGCGATCTGGAGCGGGTAGAGCGCGACGAGCACGGCGGTGATCGCGGCGGCCGGGATCGTCAGGTGATAGCGGGCGAAACGCCAGATCGCGAGCGGCGTGAAGGCGGAGAGCGCCCACCACAGCACGGCGGCCGCCCAGAGCCCGGTGCGGTCGAAGCCGAACACGAACAGCGGGAGCGCGAGGAGCCATTGGGTACCCGGCGGATAGAACGCGTCGTACCGATCGAGCGGCATGCCCGTCGCGAGCTCCGCCGCGCGATCGACGTACCCCTTCATGTCGGAGTACACGTACTCGAGCGGTGGGTGGAGCGAGAGCACCCACGCGGCGCGGATGGCCACGCCGACGATCACCGCGCCGAGTGCGATGCGGTCCCAGTCAGCCGCGGAGAGACGCGCTAGCCGCACCCGTCACGACCCACGGCGCCACCTCTGCACGCCGCGCGCTAGACGAGCCTGCGGTAGAGCGCGATGGTGCTGGACGCGGCCTCATCCCACGAGAACTGCGCGACGCGGCCCGGCGCGAGAGAGCGGAGACGACCGCGGAGCGCCGCATCGTCGAGGTACGAGACGAGGGCGTCGCCAAGCGCATCGGGACGGTCGGCCTGGACGAGAAGACCCGCGTCGCCGACCACCTCCTCCACGGCGCCCGCGCGGTAGCCGACGACCGGCGTGCCCGCGGCGAGCGACTCGAGCGGCGTGAGCCCGAAGCCCTCGAGGAGCGCGGCGTGCAGCAGGCACTCGGCCCCGGCGTACAGCGCGGCAAGC
>JBIOUD010000136.1:0-17159 GCA_044866725.1 Candidatus Limnocylindria bacterium
ACGCCCGCGAGGACCATCGGCTGCTGCGCGATGACGCCCACCGACCGGCCGTCCAGCCGCGCGAACGCGCACAGGATGTTGCCCGCCCAGCCTTCGTGGACGGGGAGCATCGCGCCGTCGTCGACCACGCGTCTGATCACGTCGAGCATGTCGTATGCCTTCGTCGCCGCATCAGGAACGATGGCGTCCAGTTCGCGGTCTTGCCGGTCGATCGGGTCGTCGGTCTTCACGATCGGCGCCGGGTCGAGATTGTTCGACGGCAGGTAGCCGACGAGGCGACGGAGCAGAGCGAGGCACGAGACCTCGTCGTCCGCCTCGAAGTGCGCGACGCCGCTGCGTTTCGCGTGCACGTCCGCGCCGCCGAGCTCCTCGAAGGTCACGTCCTCGTGCGTCACGGTCTTCACGACGTTCGGCCCCGTCACGAACATGTACGAGGTATCGCGCACCATCGCGACGAAGTCGGTGATGGCGGGCGAGTACACCGCGCCGCCGGCGCACGGACCGAGGATGGCCGAGAGCTGCGGCACGACGCCCGAGGCCATCACGTTCCGCAGGAAGATGTCGGCGTAGCCGCCGAGCGACACGACGCCCTCCTGGATCCGGGCGCCGCCCGAGTCGTTCAGCCCGATGATCGGCGCGCCCGTCTTCACCGCGAGGTCCATGACCTTGCAGATCTTCTCGGCATGCGCCTCCGCCAGAGAGCCGCCGAAGACAGTGAAGTCCTGGGAGAACAGGTAGACGACGCGGCCATCGATCCGGCCAAATCCCGTGACGACCCCGTCGCCCATGACGCGGTCCTCGTCGGCGACAAGCTCGGTCGGTCGCGCCTGCACGAACGCGTCGAGCTCGGTGAACGACGCTTCGTCGAGGAGGAGCTCGATGCGCTCGCGCGCTGTGAGTTTGCCCTTGGCGCGCTGCTGCTGGATGCGCGCCTCGCCGCCGCCGAGCGCGGCGGTGCGCCGCACCTCTTCCAGTCGGGCGATGCGATCCATCGCGGCGAGGATAGCCGCGCCGCTACTTCACCCGCGTGCCCGGGTTGACGAGGTTGCCCGCAAGGTACGCGGCGCGATCGCCGCGTCGGATCGAGGTGGTCGTCGGATCACAGGCGGCGCAGCGAGTACGCGCGCATCGGAGTCGCGAAGGCGCGCGACAGCACGTCCGCCGCCCTCGCGCCCGGATGCTCGTCAGACGGACGACCGTCGACTGTCGGCTGGTACCGCGATTGCGGCGCGCCCGACAGTAAGGAGGCGACCCGAATGAACGCGACACAAGTCTCACGACGAACGCACGCGCTGCCAGCGACCGACCTCTCGCGGCCCGTCCATCAGGCTTACATCGCACTGCGGACCGGCTTCGTTGTCTTGCCGATCCTCGCGGGCGCTGACAAGTTCCTCAACGCGCTCACGAACTGGGAGCAGTACCTCGCGCCAGCGATCCCGAGCGCGCTCAATGTCTCCGCATCCACATTCATGCGCGGTGTCGGCGTCATCGAGATCGTCGCCGGGATCCTCGTCGCGATCGTGCCGCGGTACGCGGCCTACGTCGTGATGGCCTGGCTCTGGCTGATCATCGGGAACCTGCTGCTGAGGGGCGAGTACTTCGACGTCGCGCTTCGTGACCTCGGGCTATCCATCGGCGCGTTCGCGCTCGCTCGCCTCGCGACGGCGTTCCACCGCGGCTAGCTTCGTCGCGGGACCTCACCGGTGTCCGGAGGGCGGCTGGGACCGCTCACCGTCACCGGCGGCCCGCGCCTGATCGCGGCCACGCTCGCGGACCTTCTCCAGATCACCAGCGGGCAGATCTTCGACGCCGACCTTGTCCTCGCGCGCCCCGCGCAGCGCGACGAGGACCTCGTCGAGCTTCACGTGGATCGCGGTCGTATCGCGGCGCGAGTTGTGTTCGAGGAGGAAGACGAGCAGCAGCGTCAGCACGCCGACGAGGAAATGAAGGTCGGAGACCCGCTCCAGCGGCACGCCGAGCGACGGCAGCGCGTACAGCCCGATACCGATCAGGAGCAGCGTGATGAGGGGCGCGTACGGCGAGCTCGCGACGCGCCCGGACCACCGCGCGAACCGCGCGACGAGGGGTGACTCCTCGAGCTCCCTCACCCGATCAGGTTTGTGCGGAGAAGATCACGATCGCGCGCAAGGCGAGCACCCCGACGAGCGCGAACGCCGCGGCGGCCACGGGCGGCACGAAGCGCGCGACACGCGACGAGGACAAGGACGCCGCGAGGCCGACCGCGACGAGCAGCCACAGCAAGAGCCATACGCCGAGAACGCGCCCGATCGTCCCGGCGACGGCGACGCTCACCAGGAACAGGACCACCAGGACGGCCTCGAGGACGGCGAAGTTCTTGTCCGCTGCGGTGATGCGCTCGACGGTCCCACCGTCGATCTCGCGCCGCGAGTGCGCGAGCAACAGCAGCAGAGCCGCGGATCCGGTGAGCCCGGAGGCGAGGAACATGCCGCCGAGCACCCAGCCCGCGTCGCTCCAGACCGGCTGGTTCGAGACCGCGAGCAGCACCCCGGTGTAGCCGGCGACAAAGAGACCGAAGATCGTTCCGATCGCGCCCCAGGCCGCGCTCAGCGTGCGCGAGACGCCGCGGCGCATGCGCTCGATCGCACCGACACGCCACCAGCCAAGGTCGCCCAGGGCGCCGAGGAAGGAGACGAAGGAGAAGAGGCCGAAGATCGTCAGCCCCCACGCGCCGAGCGACATCGGCGACCACGGCTTGAACGCGAGACCGCCCTCGCTTGTGTCGAGGAGCATGTGGTGGAACCGCAGCGGGATTCCGAGGTCGAGTGTGAGGAGGATCGGGCAAGGCAGCAGCGCGAGGAACGACACGACGTAGGCGATGCTCGCGGCGCGCTGATCGCGAGCCGCGCCGAAGAGCCGAATGAGCGTCGCGATCGCGTACGACCCACCGGAGATGCCGCCCAGGAAGAAGTAGCCGAGGATCCACCACTCCCAGTGCGGCGAGGCGACGAAGTGTTCAGCTGGCGGCATCGGGGTTGTCCTCGGCCATCCGCGAACGGCGGAACGCGAGCACGCCCGCGACCAGCCCGGCGACCGCGGTCACCGCGGCGCCGAGATACCCGGGCACGTTGTTGCGGCTGGGCAGCACGGCGTTCGCCGCGTTCGGGAGTTGGTACACCTCGGGCTTGTCCATGAGGAGGAAGAACGCGTTCAGGCCGCCGTAGACCTTGGCGTCGCGCCCGTAGAGGTTCGCCTTCGTGTAGCCACCCTTCTGCAGTGCCGCGAGCCGCTCGTCGGCGGCCTTGTGCAGGTCGTCGAGGTAGCCGAACTTGATGGACTCGGTCGGGCAGGCCTTCGCGCACGCGGGCTGCATGCCGTTCTGCAGCCGGTCGTAGCACATCGTGCACTTCTGGGCGGTGCCGGTCTTCTCGTTGAAGCCGATGACGCCGTAGGGGCACGCGGAGATGCAATCGCGGCAGCCGTTGCAGACGCTCTGCTGGATGAGCACCGTGTCGAACTCGGTGCGGACGATCGCGTTCGTCGGGCAGACCTCAAGACACGAGGCCTGCTGACAGTGCTTGCAGACATCCGACATCATCAGCCACGCTTGGCCGCCTGCGATCGGAGTCGGGATGATCGCTGCGCCGCCGATCTTTCCGCCGTTGCCGTTGCTGGCCGCGCCGTCGGCGCTCGGCAGCGTCTCGACGAACTGCACGTGACGCCAGTTCTGGCTGTCGAGCTGCCCGGTGTTGTCGTACGAGTCAGCGGTGAACGCGGCGGGATTGCCCTCGAGCTGGTTCCACTCCTTGCAGGCGACCTCGCAGGCCTTGCAACCGATGCAGATCGACGTGTCGGTGAAGAACCCGACCGGACGCTCCTGTATGGCCATCAGAGACCCACCACATTTCGCACGATCTTCGTGTAGCCGCGCTCCGCGGCGATGAGGTCGAGCGGCAGCGCGACGATCTCGTCGACGAGCGGCACGGCCCGCGGATCCTTTCGGAGGTCGACCGTCACGACGTACGCGTGACAGACCTCGCACGCATCGATCCGCAGATGCGGGAGACGCGACTCGTCCGCGAGGATCGGGAGGCGCGCACCGCCTGTCTCACGGCAGCTCACGCAGGTCATCCGCGCGTACGTCCACTCGGTCGCGCAGCGCGAGCAGACCAGCCGGCGCTGACCGGTGAGCAGCGCCTCGCCGGTGTTCGTGAACACGGCAAGCTGCGGGAGCCCTCCGCACGCGGGGCAGCGACGCTCGTCGTCGGTGCGGCTGCCGAGATCGAGGCCGAGCGACGAGAGCGCCTCGAGCACCGGGGACGTGGCCGCGCGGGCCAGGAACGCGTCGGTGGCGTCCTGCTCCTCGCTCGCGAGCCACACGCGCACCATCGACTCGAGGTCCTCGCTGTGGAATCGCGTGAGGACGGCCTCGCGCAGCGCTTCGGTCCCGTCGGTCATCGCGGCCTGCATGATCCCGGGCAGCGACTCGCGCACGACGAACTCCGGCAGATGTGCGAGCGCGGGTCGTTCGCTCAGGGCGCGCTCGTGCGCTCGCGCCTGCGCGTCGATGAGCGACGCGTAGAACCGGAGCGGCTCCGCCGCGTATTCGAAACGGGACGCGAGCTCGACCGCGCGCGCCTTGCGCTCCGCGAAGACGGTCGTGCGTTCGGCGACCTGAGTCATAGCTTCTCGATGTTCACGAGGAACGCCTTGAACTCAGGCGTCCTCGCTCCGACGTCGCCGACCATTGGTGTGAGCGCGTTCGCGAGCCAGTGCTTCGAGAGCTCGGGGTTCTGCTCGGCGGACACGCCGACGAAGCCCCAGTGGATCGGGATCCCGATCTGGAAGACCTTCTTGTTGCCCGCGAGCGTGACCGGGCCGAGGCGCTTCGTCACGAGCGCGGCGACCTCGAGCTTGCCGCGCTGGCTCGAGACGCGCACGCGGTCCCCGTTCTTGATGCCCTTCTCCGCCGCGAGCTCCTCGGGCACCTCGACGAACGCCTGCGGCTGAAGACCGACGAGGAGCGGCACGTGCTGCGTGACGTAGTGCTCGTGCTCGGTGAGGCGGTAGCTCGTCGCGACGTACGGGAAGTCCGTGACCTTCCCGAACCGGCTCGGGCGTCCCGCCGCAGCGTCGTAGAGGAACGCGACCGGGTCTTCGGATTGGTTCGGATGGAGCGGGTTCGGGATCGGCGACTCCATCGGCTCGTAGTGCTCGGGGAACGGGCCGTCGCCCATCGAGTTGGAGAAGAGCCTGCCGACGCCCTCGCCGTTCATGATGAACGGCAGCCACGCTGCGGGATCCTTCGGGTTCATCGTCGCCGGGTAGTCCGGCACGTCGCCGACCCACGCGGTGCCGTTCCACTGGATCGCCGCGCGCTTGGGGTCCCACGGCTTCCCTTCGAGGTCGGCGGAGGCGCGGTTGTACATGACGCGTCGGTTCGCCGGCCAGCTCCACGCCCACTGCGGGTAGAAGCCCATTCCGGTCGGATCGTTCTTCGCCGGATCGGAGATTCCGTTGCGCCGCTTCATGTTGTTCTGGTCGGTGTACGAGCCGACGTAGATCCAGTCGCCCGCGGTCGTCGTGCCGTCGGCCTTGAGGTTCGCAAACGAGGTCATCTGAAGACCGGTCGAGAGGTCCTTGCCGTTGATCTCCTTCGCGATCTCCTCAAGCGTCGGGCGACGCGCGTCGGCGTAGTCCACCGTCATCGCGTAGATCGGGTCAGGGAACTTCCCGCTCTCCTGGCGGTACAGCGTCTTCACACGGTCGAAGAGCTCCGCCAGGACCCAGTGGTCGTGCCGCGCCTCGCCCTCGGGCGGGATGACCTGCTCCTTCCACTGCGCCCAGCGTCCACTGTTCACGAAGGAGCCGTCCTTCTCGATCCAGTGCGTGCACGGGAGCATGAAGACCTCGGTGTTGATCTTCGACGCATCCATGCCCGGCGCGTGCCAGAACTCGGAGCTGGTCGTCGGCAGCGGATCCATGATCACAAGCCACTTGAGATTCGAGAGGCCCTGAAGCACCTGATTGCTGTCGGGCCCGATGCTCGTCGCGGTCATGCCGTTGAGGATCAGGCCCTCCATCTTTCCCTTGAGAGCTTGATCGAAGATGGACATCCACGACGAGTTGACCGCGGGCTTCGGGATGAAGTGGAACGCGTACTCGTTCGCGGCAGTCGCGGCGCCGCGGTACCACGCCTTCAGCAGGCTCACCATGAAGTTGCGGTAGTTCGTCCCGAAGAAGTTCCAGGAGTTCGGGTCGCTCTTCTTCGGTGAGCTCGCGGCGACGTAATCATCGAGTGTCTTCTGGCCCGGGGCGGGGATCCGCAAGTAGCCCGGGAGGATCTCCCACGAGATCGCGTGGTCGGTGTTGCCCTGGATGTTGGCGTGACCGCGCTCGGCGTTCATGCCGCCGCCCGGCCGGCCCATGTTCCCGAGCAGGAGCTGCAGGAGCGCGGCGGAGCGGATGAGCTGGCCACCGGTGGTGTGATGGGTGAGGCCGACGGCGTACACGATCGTCATCACCTTGTCCGGCTTCCCCATCTCGCCGACGATCTTGGCGACCTCGAGGAAGTCGGCCTTCGGGATGCCGGTGATGCTCTCGACCATCTCCGGCGTGTAGCGGCTGTAGTGCTTCTTCAGGAGCTGGAAGACGGACTGCGGATCCTGGAGCGTCATGTCGCGCTTCGCGAAGCCGCTCTGCGAGGTCGGTGGTCCCTCGACCGCCCCGCCCGGCGGCGGCGGCGGCGTCGTGTTCTCGTAAGCCCACGAGGAGATGTCGTAGGTGCGGGTGTCCTTGTTGTACCCGCTGAAGAGTCCATCGGTGAACGCGAACTCCTTCTTCACGACGAAGGACGCGTTCGTGTAATTCCTGACGTATTCCTCGTGGAAAAGGTTGTTCTGCAACACGTAATTGATGAGCCCGCCGAAGTACGCGACATCGGTGCCGGTGCGGATGCGCAAGTACTTGTCGGAGAGCGCGGAGGTGCGCGTGTAGCGCGGGTCGGCATGGATCATCTTCGCGCCGCCGCCTGCTCCTGGTCCCTTCGTCGGGTCGAGCTTCGCCTTCACGAACCACTGGAACCCGACGGGATGCGCCTCCGCGGGGTTCGCCCCGTTGATGAGGATGACGTCGGCGTGCTTGATGTCACGCCAGTGGTTCGTCATCGCTCCCCGACCGAATGTGGCGGCCAAACTGACCACCGTGGGACCGTGTCAGACCCGAGCTTGCTGCTCTATGTGCACGACGCCGAGCGTCCGCATGATCTTCGTAGCGAGGTAACCTTCCTCGCTACTGAATGCGGCGCCGCCGGCGAAGGCGACCCCCTCGGTGCGATTCACGACGTTCCCGTTCGCGTCTTGCGCTACGAACGTGTTGTCGCGTGAGGCTTTCAGGTTCTTCGCGAGCTTGTCCATCATGAATTCCCAGGACTTCTCTTCCCACCTGCTGCTGCCCGGCGCGCGGTAGAGCGGCTTCTCGACGCGGCGCACGCTCGTCGCAAGCTGCATCGCAGTCGCGCCCTTGGGGCAGAGACGGCCTTCGTTCACCGGGCTGTCGGGATCGCCTTCGATCTGCAGCAGCTTCGGCTTCCCGTCGACCTCTTTCGTGTAGGCGATGAGCGCGCAGCCCACCGCGCAGTACGGGCAGACGGAGTGCACTTCCTTCGCGCCCGCGAGCCGGAAGTCCATCTGGATCTTCTTCGCAAGGCGAAGGTCGAAGCCGAGCGGATTAGAGAGCGGCAGGATCGCGAGGCCGGCAGAGCCAGCCCCGGCCTTCAGAAGCTGACGTCGCGTCAGTTCCGCCATTGGCTTGTGCACCGTTCTACTCCGACTACGTCCGCCGTCAAGCGATGGACGCGTTACCTTTGCGCCTGGTGAACGAGTTCTTCAGGATGCTTGCGCGGCATTGGACCGACGGAGCAGCCAGGCGCGGCGTCCCGATCGCACCACCAGAGCTCGATCCGAAGGTCGCCGAGGAGATCCTCCAACTCGCGCGAGTCGTGGCCCACAGCAAGGAGCGAAGCTTCGCCCCGCTCGCCTCATTCACCGCGGGTATCGCTACCGAGCGTTTGCGCGTCGCGAAAGGCGCCGACGCCGCCACACAGGCCGCGTACATCCGCGAGATCCGTGAGGAGCTCGAGCGCGAAGCACCGGGTGGCGAGCGTGGCTGAGGTACAGGCGCCACTGATCGGCGTGCGTTTCGCGCTGACGGGCGATCCCGGTGAGCTCTTCGCCGACGCGCGCGCGGTCGAGGCGGCCGGCGCGGACAGCCTCTGGGCCGATGGGGCCGACGGCGATCCGTACGTGCTCCTTGCCGCGCTCGCCGCGGTCACCTGGCGCGTCCGGCTCGTCGCCGCAGGTACGGCCGATGATCGCGGGCGGGAGACGTGCGAGCGCCTCGCGCGAGGACGTCTCGCGCACGCGCAGGACCTCGCGCGGAGCGGCGAGCGATGGCTCCAGGTGCCGTTCCCCAGTAGCCGCGAGGAGTGGCGCGCTCTTCGCACGTCCGCGGCTGATTCGGGCGCTGCGGGAATCGTCCTGCCGAACGATCCGCGGCTCATCGACCTTCTCCGCAACCCGGACGTCGTCGACGACCGCTCGGACCTGAATATCGCGACGGGTTAGCGTCTTACCTCTGACCGGCGCGGATCACGAGGTCTTGGCGCGCGTGCGGACCCATCGCAAGTAGCTCGGTCATCGCCGTCGCCTCGATGCGGTGCCACTCATGGCCCTCGGCGCCGCCCTGGCTGCAGTAGGCCCAGTGGCCATCGACGACCGTGACCACGCCCGACTCACGACGCTCGTGCGACGCCGCACAGAGATAGTCGACCACCGCGGACAACGCAGCCCTCCCCGTCTGGTGGTGACGCGCATCCGATTGTCCGCCTCTGGTCAACAAGTTGGCCGTCGACTAAATCAGTCCCTCACGCGGTACTTCAAGCCGCAAGGCTGCCCGCGCGCAGCTGTCGCTTTACGCGTGGCGAGCCGGGGTACGGCGCGAGGAAGAGCGTGAGCATCATCCCGTAGTACGGCAGGTGTCCGAGCAGCTCCAGCCACCCGAACACGGGCAACGTGATCGTGAAGATGAGCGCGCCGACCGCCATGACCGGACGGGTGAGCTGCCCGGACATGATGACGATGCCGATGACGAGCTCGGTGAGGCCCGCGAGGTAGACGAACTGGGGGTCACCGACACCGAGCCCGCGCGCGATGTTCAGCTCGGGCCGCTCGCCCAGCAGCTGCGCGGACAGGCCCGGATCGAGGAGCTTCTCGGTGAGCGCGTTGAAGAAGATGCCGAATCCCATGGCGACCCGCAGCACGCTCAGCGCGACGGTCGGCGCATCCTCGTGCTCGATGGAGCGGCGCTGACCGAACAGCGCATCGACGGAGATCCGGCCGCGCCCGACGACGAACAGGAAGATCGCGGCGCCCAGCAGGTGGACTTGCTCGAGGATCGACTCGAACGAGAACGGCATCATCGCGATCACGCCAAGGACCGCGAGACCGACGGCCGCGGCGCGCGTGCCGGCTCCGAGCGCGATCGCGACGCCGACGAGGAGCTCCCATCCGAGGAGCACGACGCCCTCGTCGTCCATCACGACGCGCAACGACGGCACGAAGAGCATGCCCAGGAGGGCAGCCGCCACGAGCGCGGTCCCGACATGGAGGCCGAGCGCGAGCGGGCCGAGGCCAGCGTGTCGCTCGAGAGCGGCGAACATCGTGGGTTCCCGCACGCGGTGCTGGAGGAAGTACGCAACGCCGACGGCCCCGAGCGCGATCGCAAGAGCGGCGATCACCGGAACGGTGAGCAGGAGCGAGTAGTCCGTCGGATGCCGCGAGGGATCGGTGAACCATTTCACGTGCGCGAGCGGCGCGATGTGCACGCCGGCTGCTCGCGCAAGCGCTGTGCCCGTCTAGTCAGCGGCGCCGCGCACGCGCTCCGCTGAGCTGTAGACGTTGAAGCGCTCGCCGCGGAGGAACCCGACGAGCGTGAGTCCGAACCGTTGCGCCGTCGCGACGGCGAGCGTGGACGGCGCGCCGACGGCGACGAGGATCGGGATGCCGGCGGCGACGGCCTTCTGCACGACCTCGTATCCGGCTCGGCCGCTCACCGCGAGCATCGCGCGCGTCACATCGGCGCCGTCGAGGAGCGCGCGGCCGACGACCTTGTCGACGGCGTTGTGCCGGCCGATGTCCTCGCGCAGCGTGAGCAGATCACCGGCCGAGCTGAACAGGCCTGCGGCGTGCAGTCCCCCGGTCCGCTCGAAGAGATCCTGGCGCTCGCGCAGCCGCGCGGCGAGCGGTGGGAGCGCCGCCGCCTCGACGACCGGTCCCGCGCGGAGCGGTCTGTGATCGTGCGCGAGGTCGTCGAGCGTCGTCGCGCCGCAGACGCCGCACGCCGAGCTCGAGAGGAACGATCGTCGTGGGCGACGCACGGCCGTCCGCGCGAGGCGCACGTCGACCGCGTTCGACTCGACGAGATCCGAGGAGACCGGCACGCGCGCCTCGCGCTCGTCGGCCTCGGCCGAGATGCGGAGCGACGCGACGTCGGCCAGGGATGTGATGACCCGCTCCGCGTGCAGCAGGCCGAGCGCGAGCTCGATGTCGTTCCCGGGCGTGCGCATGATCACCGAGAGCGGCTCACCATCAAGGAGCAGTTGGAGCGGCTCCTCGGACGCGATCTCGTCGTCCCTCGTCTTCCACGTGCCCGCGTCATAGCGCGCGATCCGCACCGGCCGCGCCGACGAGCGTGCCATCAGCGGTAGGACTCCGGCGCGTGCCGCCATGTCGGCCACAGCGTGGCGTCGTGCGAGGTGAAGACGCGGTCGAGGTCGTCCTTCACGAGCGAGCGGATGAGGGCGAGAGACTCCTTCGCCGCGGCCTGGTCCATCGCCGGGATCTCGCCGCGCTCGAGGTTCGCACGCGTGAACGCCGCGTCCCCGGTGAGCACGACGCGGCCGCTCTCGGCGAGATCGACGATCAGCGACTGATGGCCGGGAGCGTGTCCGGGCGTCGGCACGACCTCGACGCCCCTGGCGACGCGCGATCGGCCCGCTGCGGGAACGTACGTGAGCTCGGGGATGTCCCAATACACGCCGGGGAAGTTCGGCTTCCCCTTCGCGAACGCGAGGTGCTCGCCCTGCACGACGAACGTGGCCTTCGGGAATGCCCCGTTGTTCCCGGCGTGGTCGAAGTGCAGGTGGCTGTTCACGACGATGTTCACGTCGCCCGGCCTCACGCCGATCGCCGCGAGGCGCGAGACGACCGCGTCGTCGTGCTCCATCGCCACGGTCATGCTCGGCTGCGGGCCGAACGTCGCGTCAGGACGATCGACGTGCACCGGATGCAGCCCCGTGTCGAAGAGGATGTTGCCCTCTGGTGTGCGCAGGAGTGCCGACCACACCGGCGTGAAGACCTTCTCGTCGCGTGCTGGCCCTTCGAGCCACGGCATGAAGGCCGACCGCACGATGTTCACGGCGCCGGTGCGGAAGATGGAGAGCTCGATCACTCGTCGACAGGACGAGTCTCGCACGACCGCACGCGTCCGCCGAGTGAACGATGCTCTGGGCCATGAGGATCCTCGAGGTCGCCCCGTTCGCCTCGCCGATCGACGAGCGCCGCGAGCAGCTCGGCGGCGCGCAGATCCTGTTCGCCGACCTGGCGAGAGGTCTGGCTGCGGCCGGCCACGAGGTGACCATCGCAGCTGCGGTCGGGTCCTTCGTTCGTGGCACGACGCTCGCGCCGCTCGACATCGACAGCCGGGAGATGCGGCCGGCGGACCTTGGGCCGAGCGCCGGAAGGCGCGAGGACGACGCAGCCCAGGTCCGCGCCTTCTCGCGAGTGCGCTCGTACGTCGACGAACGTGCTGCGGACATCGACCTCGTGCACGCACACGCGTACGACGCGCCCGCGTTCGACGCCCTTCGCGGGTCCCCGCGCCCGGTCGTCCACACGCTTCATCTGCCGCCGCTCGATGCTCGCGTCGTCGCGGCAGCGCGCGCTGCCGCGAACGCAAAGGCCGTGCTCGTCACGGTGTCGGAGTCGAACGCCGCACTGTGGCGGCGAGAGCGCGTCGACGTGCGGCACGCGATCCCGAACGGTGTCGATGTCGCAGCGATCCCATACAGGGACGCGCACGGACCGCATTTGCTCTTCGCAGGACGGGTGTCGCCGGAGAAGGGCGTCGAGGACGCGATCGCGACGGCTCGTCGGATCGAGAGACCACTCGTCATCGTCGGCGGGGTCTATGACCGGGCGTATTTCGAGGGCGCGGTCCGCCCGCACGTGTCGCTGGACCTGGGATGGCGACCGACGCGAGCGGTGCAGGGACTTCTCTACGTCGGACCGCGTACGCGTGACGATGTCATCCGGATCATGGCGGGGGCCGGGGCGACGCTCATGCCGGTGCGGTGGGACGAGCCGTTCGGGCTCGTCGCGGTCGAGTCTCTCGCCGCAGGCACGCCCGTCGCGGCGTATCGGCGCGGTGGCCTCGCGGAGATCGTCGACGACACGTGCGGCGCGCTGGCCGAGCCGGACGACCGCGAGGCCTTCGCGTCCGCCACGATCCGTGCACTTGGTCGCCCGGCGGATGCCTGCCGGCGGCGCGCCGAGCGATACTCGCTCGAGGCGATGATCACGCGCTACGAGGAGCTCATGCGGGAAGTCGCCGAGCAGGCGCGACGTTAAGGGAGTGACCAGACCTGCGTAGGAGGACACCGTGGCGGATACGACGCATCTTGCCGGAGCCGTGACACACGCGCACGTCCCTGGAGACGAGGACGAGATCCGCAGGCCGGAGCTCGTGCAACATCGAGAGCTCAGCTCGGAGCAGTGGGAGCGCTTCGAGCGGCACATGCGAGAGATCTTCACCGCGTTCGGCATGCGCGTCGACACGCCCGGCACTCGCGAGACGCCCCGCCGCTTCGTACGCGCGCTCTTCGACGCCACGGAAGGATACGAAGGCGATCCGAAGCTCCTGACCGCCTTCCCCACGGAGTGCCATGGCGGCGCCAGCTGCCAGATCAATCAGATCGTCGAGGGGCCGATCCCGTTCTTCGCGCTCTGTGAGCACCACGCCTTCCCCTTCTATGGCAACGCCTACGTGGGCTATATCGCGCACGAGCAGATCATCGGTATCAGCAAGCTCACACGTCTCGTTCGTGTATGGGCGCGGCGGTTCACGGTCCAGGAGCGCATGGGCGACGAGATCGCCGACACGCTAGAGACGCTCATCGCGGCGCACGGCGTCGCGGTTCGCATCGAGGCACACCACCTCTGCACGCAGATGCGCGGCGTGCGCGAGCTACATCCGAAGACCCGCACGGCGGTCTGGCGCGGCGAGTACACCGCGAACCCGCACCTGCGCGACGAGTTCTTCCAGCTCACCAGCTCGCACGGCGACTGATGCTCGCGGCGTTGCTCGACCGCGCGGACGGCGACCGCTTGCCGCTCACGCCGGAACTGCTGCGCCGCTACGGCGGCGAGCTGCGCGTACCCTCGCGCCGACCGTACGTGTTCGCGAACTTCGTGAGCACCATCGACGGCATCGTGTCGTTCGGCGTCCCGGGTCATGACCGCGCGAGGGATGTCAGCCATGGTGATCCGAATGACCGCTTCGTGCTCGCGCTGCTCCGCGCCGTCTCCGACGCGGTCATCGTGGGCGCGGGCACGCTGCGCAAGGAACCGGACAGCGTGTGGACCGCCGAGAGCGTCTTCCCCGACGCGGGCGCGGAGTTCGCTGCGCTCCGATCAGCGGCGGGCCTCGCACCGCAGCCACTCACCGTGCTCGTGACCGCGGGCGGCGACCTTGACCTGTCGCTTCCAGCCTTCTCGCGCGGCGGTCCGGTGCTCGTCGCGACGACAGCCGCCGGCGAACGGCGGCTCGGCCGGACTCCCGATCGCATCCGAGTCGCGTCGCTGTCGGGTGGTGCGGAGCTGCGCATGGCGGACGTCATCCGCGCGAGCGCCGAAGCGGCCGGCGGCGGGCGTCTCCTGACCGAAGGCGGCGCGAACATCCTTGGGCGTTTCCTCGACGAGGGGCTGCTCGACGAGCTCTTCCTGACCGTCGCCCCGCGGTTCGCCGGGCGATCGCGCGAGCACTCGCGAGTCGGGCTCGTCGAAGGGGTCGCGTTCGATGCACCACGCGCACCGGGCGCGGCCCTCGTGAGTCTCCGGTCGGGCGGTAACTACCTGTTCGCTCGGTACGCGTTGCGGCACGACTAGCGGGCGCGCACCTCGATGCCGGCCTCGCTCACGCGCGTCTCGAAGACCGGTTCGGGGAACGTGGCCGGGCCCTGCTTCACGCTCCCGTCCTTCGCGCAGAAGACCGATTGGTGCCACGGGCACTGGATCTCGCAGCGATCACCACCCACCAACGTGCCCTCGTTCAACGGGCCGCCCGCGTGCGTGCAGGTGTTGCCCATCGCGTAGATCTTGTCGTCGATCTTGACGACGAAGATCTCGGTCCCTTCCTTCGTCTTCCCGACGACCGGCTTCCGGTCCTCCAGCGCGCTCGACGCGACGTCGATCTTCTGCCACTTCGTCGAGTGCGTCTTGAACGCCTGGCGGTTGACCTCGGTCCCATAGCCGTAGGGCATCTCGCCGCCCAAGAAGGCGCCGACGAGCATGACCAGCCAGCCGAGACCCGAGAGCCACATCGCGAGCGTGCGCGCGTCGGCGCCCCCGTTCGCGCGCATGAGGATCGACGTCACGAAGGCGACCGTGGCGACGACCATGCTCAGTCCGTGGAGCATCCCGGTGCGCTTCTCCTCGCCGAAGGTGTGCGTCCAGTCCGTGAGCCCCGACAGCACGGAGATGAGCGAGCTGATCAACGCCACGATGAGCACGAAGTCGGCAGCGCGCGTGAGCGTCGAATCGTTCGTGAACACGGAGTACGCATCGAGCGCGACCGCGGCCGTGTACGCGCCGATCGTGATGTCGGTGATCGCCGGATGCAGAGGATGGCCGAGCGGCCACGTGCCGTGGAGGACGAGCTTGATCGGTCCCGTGCCAGGGATCTTGTAGAAGCCGCCGACGATCGCGTCGAACACCTTTGCGACCGCGTCGAGCCACTTCCAGTCCTTCGTGAGTGCGTGGCCGGCGACGTTGCGTGGGCTGCTCACGGCGGTGAATTGCAGCATGTCCGTTGCCGGGACGCGCGGACGCCGTGCCGCTTGCTCAGTCGCCGACCGGCGTCAGTCCTTGAGAAGCTCCTCGACCGCCGAGTAAGGATCGGCCGAGCGCTGAGCGACGCGTGTGACGGCGCGGTCCACGCGCTCCTCGCCCACCCGGTCGCGCAGCCGGCGAACGAGCGCCTCGCGGAGCAGCTCCTCGACCTCGGTGCGTGCGGCGTCGCGGCGTCGCCGCTCCCGTTCTCCGCTCTCCTTCGCCCAGGCACCGTGACGCTCCAGCGCGTCCACGAGCTGCGGCACGTTCTCCCCGGTCGCGGCGACGGTTCGCACGATGGGTGGCTTCCACTCGGTGCGGAGCTTCCCGAGCGAGAGCATTTGCGCGAGGTCGCGCGCGGTCTCGTCGGCACCCGGGCGGTCAGCCTTGTTCACGACGAGCACGTCGGCGATCTCGAGCACGCCAGCCTTGATCGCCTGGATGTCGTCGCCGAGGCCGGGCACGGTGACGAGAGCGACCGTGTCGACGACGCGGACGACCTCGACCTCTTCCTGTCCGACGCCGACCGTCTCGACGAGCACGACGCCGTAGCCGATCGCGTCGAGCACGTTCACGACGCGCGAGGTCGTGCGCGCGAGGCCGCCGGAGTGACCGCGGCTCGCCATGCTGCGGATGAAGAGTCCCTCGTCGAGCGATCGCTCCTGCATGCGAATGCGGTCCCCCAGGAGGGCGCCGCCGGAGAACGGCGATGACGGATCGACGGCGACGACCGCGACGCGATCACCGCGCTCCCGGTAGGCGCCCGCGAGGCGATTCACGAGCGTGCTCTTCCCCCCACCGGGCGGTCCGGTGATGCCGATGACGCGTGCGCTCCCGGCCTTTGGATACAGCTCGCGCAACGCCGCGGCCGCGCCTGGCTCCTCGTTCTCGACGACGCTGAGGAGGCGCGCGATCGCACGCTTGTCACCCTCGCGCGCGCGCGCGACGATCGTCGTGTCCGCCACCTGGGTCACGCCGGGGCGTTCTGCACGAGGTCGCGGGAGATGACGATCCGCTGCACCTCGCTCGTGCCCTCGCCGATCTCCATGAGGCGCGCGTCGCGGAGGTGACGCTCGACCGGATAGTCGCGGAGGTACCCGTAACCGCCGAGGACCTGGAGGCTCGCGTTCGCGGCACGCGATGCGGCCTCGGATGCGTAGAGCTTGCCCTTCGACGCGGCGACCGCGAACGGCTTCCCGGCGTCGACGAGCGACGCGGCGCGATGGATGAGGAGGCGCGCGGCGTCGATCTGTGTACGCGATTCCGCGAGCTTCCACTGGATCATCTGGAACTCGGCGATCGGACGGCCGAACTGCTTGCGCTCCTTCGAGTAGGCCGTCGCGGTCTCCAGCGACGCGCGGCCGAGGCCGATCGCGAGCGCGCCGATGCCGATGCGTCCCTTGTCGAGGACCTTCTTCACGTCGGCGAACGCCTCGCCCTCCGTCCCGACAAGGTCGCCCGCGGCGACGCGGCAGTCCTCCATGACGAGCTGCGAGGTGTCGGACGCGTGCAGCCCCATCTTCCGCTCGCGCTTTCCGGGCCGGATCCCGTCGGCGCCGCGCGCGACGCCGAACGCCGTGAGCTTCCGCGGACCGCTGCCGACGTTCACGACGAAGAACCCGGCGATCGACGCGTTCGTGATGAATTGCTTCGTCCCGTTGAGCACGAATCCCTCGCCGACGTTCTTCGCGGTGCTCTGCACGGCGATCGCGTCGGAGCCCGAGCCCGGCTCGGTGAGCGCCCACGCGCCGAGGTGCTTGCCGGACGCGAGCGGTGGGATCCAGCGACGTTTCTGCTCGTCGTTCGCGCCGACGAGCAGGTGACCGATGCAGAGACTGTTGTGCGCGGCGAGCGTCAGGGCGATGGAGCCGTCGCCGGCGCCGAGCTCCTCCATGACCATCGCGATCGTGAGCATGTCGAGCCCGGCACCGCCGAGCTCCGTCGGCGCGGCGAGCCCGAGCAGACCGAGCGAGGCGAGCTCCGGCAGGAGCTCCATCGGGAACTCGCCCTCTTCGT
>JBIOUD010000137.1:0-16842 GCA_044866725.1 Candidatus Limnocylindria bacterium
CTCTGACTGGAGCACGACGTTCGCCATGGCCTGCGCCGGACCGTCGTGCACCTGTCGAGCGATGCGCTTGCGCTCCTCCTCCTGCGTGTCGACGACCGCCTGAAGGAGCTTGCCCTCATCGATGACCGGCGACGCGTCGGCGGGCAGCGGCGGCACCGCGCCCTCGCGGACGTGCGTCTGCGCCTGCGTGATGAGCTGGCGCACGCGATCGAGGAGCTTGCGCTTCGCCTGGAGGACGCCGAGCTGCCCTTCCATCGTCATGCGCCGGGAGATCGCGGTGGCGTGATCGTCCGTGGCCGTGAAGATCTGCTCGCGCTGGAACTTCCCGGGATCGCCGCGCACCTCTTCGACGCGCGCCTTCGTCTGGTCCTCGCGCGACTTCAGGCGGCTGATCTCGGTGTTGGTGGACTCGATGAGGAGGTCGAGCTCGCGGATCTCGGCGGTGAGCCGCTGCTGTTCGGTCGCGAGCTCGGCGCCGGAATCGACGCTCACGGTCAATTACCCATCTCCGGTCCCTTGATCCAGCCCTGCCGGATCGCGTAGACGACAGCCTGCGTTCGGTCGTTGACCGAGAGCTTGCGCAGGATGCTCGACATGTGATTCTTCACCGTCTGCTCGGAGATGGCCAGCGCGTAGGCGACCTCTTTGTTGGTCATGCCCTGCGCGATGTTGTCGAGGATCTGCACCTCGCGCGGCGAGAGCGGCGCGAAGACGTGCGATGAACCCGGGCCGTACACGGAGAGCTCGCGGAACTCTGCGAGCACCTTCGACGCGACCGCCGGGCGGCTGAACACCTTCTCGTTGATGATGAACTGGCCCGCGCGCGCCTTGCGGATCGCATCGATGAGCTCCGACGGCTCCACGTCCTTGTTCAGATACGCGGCCGCCCCGGCGCGGATCGCCTCGAAGAGCGTCTGCTCCTCGTCCTTCGCGGTGAGCACGACGACGCCGACGTGCGGCAGCTCGCGCCGTATCCGCTGCGTGACCTTGATCCCCGAGAGGCGAGGCAGGTCCGCCTCGATGACGAGGACGTCAGGCTCGAGCTCGAGCGTCTTTGTGACTGCCTCCTCGCCGTCCGAGGCGGTGGCGACGAGCTCCATCTCGGGCTCGCGCTCGAGGACCTGGCCGATACCCATCGCCGTCAGGCGGCTCGAGTCGGCGAGAAGGACGCGGATCGCTTTCTCAGACTTCTCGGCCAAGCGGACTTCCTCTCTCCAACCGTGTGGGTGCCTCGCTGGGCCTTGCGGGGAGGAGAAGTGTAACTGCGGTGCCCTTCCCGGGCATCGACTGCACCTGCAATGAACCGCCAATGAGCTCGGCTCGCTCTCGCATCGAGAGCAGGCCGACGGACTTCACGCGGCGCGCGGCCTTCACGAGGTCGAAGCCGACGCCGTCGTCGGTGACGTGCAGCGCCCACGACGTCGCGGAGCGCTGCCACACGACGCCGACGGTCGTGGCGTTGGCATGCTTGTGGACGTTCTGCAGCGCCTCTTGGAGCACGCGATAGACGGCGAGCTCCTGCTGCGGCCCGAGGTCGGTGTCGGTGGTGTCGAGCGTCGAGAGCACCTTGATGCCGCAGCGCGTCTCCCACTCGCTCGAGTAGTTGCGCATCGCGTCCGCGAGCGCGAGCTCGGTGAGCTCCGGCGGACGGAGGTCGAAGATCATCGCGCGCACCGAGTCGAGCGAGGAACGGAACTGCGTCTTCAGCGTGCCGAGCTCCGCGCGCAGCGTGTTGCGCACTTCGACGGGCGCACGGTCGGCGACGCGCTCGAGGTACTCGACCTCGAAGATCGCGTTCGCGAGGACCTGCGCCGGACCGTCGTGCACATCGCGGTACAGGCGCTCGCGCTCGGCCTCGAGCGACTCGAGCACGCGCTGCGCGACCTCGAGGGTCTCGTCGCCGTCCTGCGCCGGCTCCGGCGCGATCCCCGAGCCGAGCAGGTACGACGCGCTCGACTCGATGTGCTGGACGACGAGCTGCAGCTGCTTGAGTCGGCGATAGGCCACCTGCGTCGCCTCATCGGGCTTTCCCTCGGACGAGCGACGCGACTGCGCCTCCGCGGTGCGCTGGTACGCGCGCGCGAACTTCTCGACCTGCTGTCGCGTGCGTCGCACGTCGTGCCGGAGGGCGTCGACGATCGCGTCGAACTGCGCTTCGAGGTCGTCCCCGTCCTTGATCAGTCGCGGTCGCGTGCTCGTGCGCGAAGTATAGGAACGTGCGTCGTCACGGGACCGCGATGACGATGGCCAGCGGTGAGCGGAAGCGGACACTCCACCCGAGCTCGGTCGCGCGAGTCGCGACCGGATCGGTCGGCACGACGAGGAGCATGCGCACGCCGCGGCGGGCGATCGCGTCCTGCCAGCCGGGCGCGGCCGCGACGATGCGCCGGTAGTCGTCGAGCACCGCTCCGGCGTACGGCGTGAGACGTCCATCGACGAAGACCGGCACACCGGACCAGATGAGCCAGCCTCCCCACTCGTAGCGCGCGAGTGTTTTGTCTCCAAGTGGTATCGATGCGCGCGTATCGACCGGGTACGCGCTCTCATCGGGCGCCGCGGGGCTCATGAGGAGAGCGGCGACGACGAGCAGCAGTGGGCCGGCGACGAACGCCGGCCGGAGGCGCGGGCCCTTCGGTCTCGCGAGGCCAACGTGATCGAGGAGCAGCTCGGCGCGCTGCGCGATGAGCGGCGCGGCCACGAGCGCGAGCAGCGGCGCCTGGCGCACCGCGGTCATCGAAAGGAACACGACCGGCACGAGGACGACGAGCTCGCGCAGCGGAACACGCGGCCCCAGGACGACGCACGCGATGACGAGCGCGAGCGTCGCGACATAGAGCATCCCGGACGCGGTGCGAACGTCGATCACGTTCCACTCCTGGATGTCGCGCGGCGGTGACAGGAGGTGCGACCCCGGCGCCGTCCATGCGCCGAGCCCGGCGGGATTCAAGAGCGTGACGAGGACCGACGCGACGGCACAGGCGATGTACGCGCGCCGGTTCGCGACATCCGTCAGCGCACCTTCAGCGCAGCACAGCAGCACCAGAACGACGCCGAGCGCGAACGATCCGTGGATCTGGGTCCAGAGACCTAGCACGAGAACTACGAGCACAAGGTTGCGATCGATCACGAAAGGCGGTGACGTATCGGCTCTCGCCTCTCTCAGGAGCAGGAGAACAGCCGCGAACAGCACGAAGCCGAACAGCAAGGGGCGATCGACCCACACCGACTTCGTGAGGAGGAGGGCGGGCGCCGTGCCGAGCACAAGGGCCAGCGGTCGCGTCGCGGCTTGGGCCGCGCCGAGCACGACGAGCGAGATCAGCGCGGCGACGAGCGCGACGCGGAGCATCGCGATGCCGTGCCAGCCGCCGGCCAGGTACGACAGCCACATGAGCACCTGGCCAAGCCACTGATCGGTCGAGATGGGTGCGCCGCGCACGGTCCACGAGAAAACGTCCGTGCGCACGATGCCGTTCGCGAGCGTCTCGCGTCCGGTCGCGAGGTGCCACCACATGTCCGTGTCGGCGAGCGGCTGCGTCGCCGCGACGATCGCGGCGATCCCGCCGAGCGAGAGCGCGAGCACCAGGCGAGTCACTTCGAGAGCACGACCGCCTGCGCATCGCGGTAGACGACGCGCCAGCCGCGTTCCGGCGCGCGCACCGCGATCGCGTCGTTCGCGCCGACGAAGATGGTCGTGACGCCGCGCCGGGCGACGACGTCCTCCCACCCCGGCGCAGCGCTCACGACGCGCTGGTAGTCGGCGAACACCTCGGGCACGTAGGGGAACAGACGACCGTCGATGAACACCGGCGTCTCCGGCTTCGTCCAGATCATCCAGCCGCCCCAGTTGTAGAGGTTCAGGACGCCGCGGCCGCTCGGCACGCTCGCGAGCGCGGCGCGCGGGAACGCGGACTCGTCCACACGTTCGTCAAAGGAGGCGGCCGCGAGCAGCACGAGGAACGCGGCGACGACCGCGCCGCGGGCCAGTGGTCCGCGGTCCGGCGGCGCTTTCGCGGCGGACGAGCGCGTCGCCGCGAGCGGGTCGGGCCAGCGCGACGCGAAGAACGCGACCGCCGCGACGGCGAGGTACGGCGTGTGGCGGGCGGCGGTGAGCGAGAGAAAGGCGACGGGCACGATGATCGCGGCCTCGCGGAGCGTGGCGCGCCGGCCGAGCGTCGCGGTCGCGACGACGAGAGCGAGCGTGGCGAGGAAGAAGACGCCCGGAAGCGTGCGCGGGTCGGGCACGCCCTCCTCCGACACGAAGCGCGGCGGCGCGAGGAAGTGGCCGCCGGACGACGTCCACGACGCGAGCCCGGACGGCGTGAGCAGCGTCGCGAGGATCGCGAACGCGGCGATCGGGACGTAGCGCCAGCGCTCGCGGTCGTCCTCGAGGGCGCGCGCGACGCACGAGCCGAGGATGAGCACGAGGCCGATCGCGAATGAACCGTGGAGCTGAGCCCAGACGAGGAGGAGCGGCAACGTCAGAAGAAGCTCACGGTCTCGGCCACGCAGGAGGCGCACGAGGACCGCGAAGCACAGGAGCCCGAGGAGCTCGGGCCGGTCGGTCCAGGCGAAGCGCGAGAGCGCGATCGCCGGAAGCGCGGCGGCCATCGCGACCATCGGACGCCCGGGCCGCACCGACATCGCCGTGTCGACGACGGCGCCGACGAGCAGCGCGACGACCACGGCGCGGAGCGCGAGCACGCCCGACCAACCCGCGAGCGAGTGCGCGGCCGCGATGAGGGCGTCGCCGAGCCACTGATCGGTGAAGACCGGCGTTCCCGCGACGGTCCACGAGAAGAGGTCCGTCCGCGGCAGGTCGCCGGCGAGCGTGCGCCGGCCCGTCTCGAGGTGCCAGAAGAGGTCCGAGTCGCTCACCGGCTGGAGCGTCGCGAGCAGCCCGAACGCCGCGCCCATGACCATCGCGAAGAGCGAGGGTCGGATCACGGGCGAGCCAGCAGCACCCAGCGCGTGCCCGATCCGAGCACGCGCCACCCGTCCTCGCGCAGCGCCCCCGCGAGCGGACGCTCCGGCCTGAGGAGCGCGAGCCCGATGTCCCAGCGCGCGAGCACATCGCGATATCCGGGCGCGAGCGCGGCAGCGCGCTGGAAGTCCTGAACGACCGCGCGCGGAAACACCGCCCCACCGCGGCCGTCGACGAACGTCGGATGTTCCGGCGCATAGCGGATGAGATATCCACCCCAGTCGTACTCGTTGAGGAGGTTGCCCTTCGCGCCGCGAAGCGGCTCGAGCGCCCCCGACGGATACGTGGTGAGGTCCGGTTCGGACGGTGCGGCCAGGGCCGCCTCGACGCCGAGCAGCGCGAGGATGACGGCACACACCGCGAGCGCCGCGGCGCGCGGGACACGGAGCGGCTCGACCGGCCGGCGCCGCAGGACGTGAGGGATCATCGCGGCGACGAACGGCGCGAGCACCATGCACGCGTACGGCGTCTCGCGCTGGATCGCGAGCGCGAGGATGCTGAACGGTCCGATGAGACCCGGCCAGAGCAGTGGTGCTCCCAGCCGCTCCACGATGCCGTCGCGACCCGCGAGCATCGCCGCGCCGATCGCGAGCAGGAAGAGAAGCGCGAACACGAATCCGGCGCCGCTGAGCACATCGAGCGCGAGGTCCTCGACGATCCAGCTCGGAAGGACGGCCGCGTAGGACGCGGCCTTCGTGATGGCTCCGGCCGCGATCGGATTGATCTGCGACGCGACGACGCACGCGACGAGCACTGCGAGGCCCTGCCGGCGTTTCGCTGCGGGTCCCTCGAGGAGCACGTCGATGACGAAGATCGCGACCGCGGCGAGTCCGATCGCGAAGGCACCGTGCAGGTTCGCCCAGAGCACGAAGACGACTGGAAGGAGCACGAGGCGACGCGCGCGGTCCTCGAAACGCCACGACATGAGGACATCGAGGACGACCGGGAAGAGCGCGAGGGTGAACAGCTGCGGCCGATCACCCCAGACCATTCGCGACACGAGGATCGCCGCGATCACGACCGGGGCGGCCCAACCGGCGTGCGGCTGCACGCGCAGGGTGATGCGTGCGGTGAAGAAGGCCGCCACCCCGACAAGCGCGGCTCGAAGAACGTCAAGACCGATCCAGCCGCCGGCGCGATACGCGAGGACCATGATCACGTCGCCGAGCCACGCGCCGATGTCGTACGTGGTGCCCGCCCTCGTGAACGACCAGATGTCGCGGTCGAGCACGGCCCCGTGATCGAGCGTCCACTCCCCGCTTGAAAGGTGCCAGAACATGTCCGAGTCGCTCGGTGCCTGCAGGAGCGCGAGCGCCGCCCCCAGGGCGGCGAAGAGGAATGCGGTGAGCGTCGTCGACCGCATCAGCGCTTCACCGGGCACTCGATGCCCGTCAGGTCGATGACCGGGAAGATCTTCACCGTGCCTCGGACGACCGGCGCACCCAGCCATGCGGGACGCGGGCCACCGAGATAAAGGAGGTCGTACGCCCGGAAGTGCGCCTCCTCGAGCACGATCGAGGTCGGGTGGGGTTGCGCGAACGACATCGCGCAGGCGGCTGCGTCGAGCCCGTCGGATGGCGTGACGATCACGGGACGGCCGCTGATCCAGCGCCAGGCTGCGGCGTCGATCGCGAGGAACGAGCCCGCCGGGATCGCGTCGAGCGCGTCCGCGCGGATCTGCGCTGCGGTGCGGAACGTCGTGTCCCACTGCGTGATCGCACCGGCCGACAGGGCCGCGACGACGAGGATGCTTCCCCACGTCCACGCGCGCGCGATCTGCGGGGTGCGCGTCGCGAGGAGGCGCTCGCCGCCCGCCGCCGCGAGCGCCATGCCGAACGGGAAGAACGCGCCGAGCGAGTGGAAGTAGGAGCCGCGAGTGGAGTGGAGCGTCCAGACGAGCGACTGCGCGAGGAAGATCAGCGCGGCGAGCAGCGCCCAGGCGCGGACCTCCGGGCGCGGCCACAGGTCGCGGACGCCTCGCGCGAGCGGCACCACGAGCACGAGAGCGAACGCGAAGAGGAACGTGAAGGCGTTCGTCGCGAGCGCCGAGGCCTTCGCGACGAGGACGTCGGGCAGCGCTCGCAGGTACGCGTCGAGCGCCGGCGAGGCGATGGCGAAGAACTCCTCATAGCGGACGAGGAGCGCGGTGCGCGCGAGCATGTCGGGCGCGACACCGACGGACACCTCGCGCCCGAGCCAGGCGCCGCCGATCGCGAGCGCGACACCCGAGGCGACAAGGCCCGACGTCCGCGAGAGGGGACGCGCGGCGAGCGCCAGGAGCGCCAGGCCGAAGAGCGCGCCCTCCGCGCGAGTGAGGTAAAGGAGACCAACGAGCGCGCCCGCGGCGACGCCCGCGCGGACGTCACCGGCGGCGGCGCGCGGGTACGCGAGGAAGAAGAGCGCGCCGATGAGCGCGGCGGGCGCGAACCCGTCGAGCGTGACCCAGCCCGGAGCGAAGAGCCCACCGAGACCGGCGACGACCGCCGCGACGATCGCCGCGCGGTCGCTCGCGCCGACGCTGCGCGCGCAGAGGTACGTGACGGCCGGGACGAGTGCCGCGACGAGGATGACGGCGGCCTGCGCCCCGCGGAACTCCCCGAGGCCAGGCCCGAACGCGACGATGCCGAGTGCCTGCAGCACGGTCGCGACGGGCATCCAGAACGTGTGGCTGATCACGGGCAGGGGGGCAAGCTCGATGGGACTCCACACGAAGTCGGCGGAGAGGCCCAGCCCGCGCGCGAGGCGTGTGGCGACGTCGACGTAGTAGTACGCGTCGGTGTATCCGGGCTGCGAGACGAAGACGGCGCTTGCGATCCGGATGGGGAGGAAGACCGCGGTCAGCGGCAGGAGGCGTCGGATGGCCGTGGCATCCGGCACGCGCGCAGTCTAGAGAAGTACTAGTCACAAAGGGTGGCTGACCGGTGTGAGGACGATACCTAGACTCCGAGCGATGAAAGTCTCGATCTCGATGGCCGCGTATGACGAGGCGCCGAACGTCCGAAGCGTGGTCGCGGAAGCGCTCGAGGCGCTGCGGATCGCGGGCGTCGACGGCGAGGTCGTGCTCGTCGACGACGGAAGCCGTGACGGGACTTCGCGGATCGCCGACGAGCTCGCCGCTGCCGAGCCGCGCGTCCGCGTCATTCATCACGGCACGAACCGCGGCTTCTCGGGCGCGATGACGACCGCGTTGCGTGAGTCGCGCGGCGACTGGATCTTTCTCGTTCCGGCCGATGGCCAGGTCCCACTGGCGGACCTGGAACGGTTCCTGGGCGCGAGCGCGACGGCCGACATCGTCGTTGGCGTGCGGTCTCACCGACCCGAGCGGGCCGGCCGTGCCATCCTGTCGCGGGCGTTCCACACCATTTCGAAGACGCTCTTCCCGGTGCCGCTCGCCGAATTCAGCTCGGTCTTTCTCTTCCGCCGATCGCTCGTTGCATCGATGCCGATCCGGTCGAGAGCCCGGACCGCGACATTGCTTCCGGAGGTCCTGTTCCGCGCGAGCAGCCGCGGCGCACGCTTCGCCCAGCTCGTGTTCGAGCCTCGACCACGGATGGGCGGCAAAGCC
Source organism: Candidatus Limnocylindria bacterium (assembly GCA_044866725.1). Lineage (GTDB taxonomy): Bacteria > Chloroflexota > Limnocylindria > P2-11E > P2-11E > CF-39. The sequence goes on from JBIOUD010000137.1 coordinate 8,547, forward strand.
AAGGGGGCGCGCCCGACGACGATCCTGCTCACGCTGGTCGAGCTCTTCCGACTTGCGCCACTGGTGCGGATCGACGAGTTCACGCATTCCCGCAGAGCTCGCGCTCGTGCGGGAGCGGCTTCGGATCGTTAGCTCAGCTCTGAGCTTCGAGCGCGCGATCCAGGACCTGACCCATCGTCTGCGAGCTCTGGAGCTGTTCGGCGCTCAGTGCGATCGCCAGGTCCCGCTGGAGCAGCATCAGCACATCCAGCTGCGCGACCGAGTCCCACCGCGGATCGTCTCCGAGACTGGTGGACTCCTGCAGATCGGGCCACTCGAGTTGTGTCGCGAGCCTGCGCAGCAGCTCTGCTCGATTCACGCGCTCGGCTCCCATCGGATGAGATTCGCTCCCCACGAGTAGCCGACGCCAAAGCCCGCCACCAGGAGCAGATCTCCGCGCGCGACACGACCGCTGGCGACGGCGTCCTCCAGCGCGATGGGGATCGTCGAAGAGACGGTGTTGCCGCAGTCGACGTACCGGCGCACGAACTTCGCATCGGGGATCTTCAGGCTGGTCTGGAGGCTCGTGAGCAGCATCTCGCTGGCCTGGTGGAAGATGAACAGGTCGATGTCGTCGAGCGATATCTCGGCCGCCGCCGCGAGGTCGCGCACGAGCGTCGGCACCCTCTTCGAGGTGAACTCGAAGATCGCCGGGCCGTTCATGAAGAGGTTCGCCGCCGTTCGAGTGTTCCCGCTCTGGTCCGTACGCTCGGTCAGGTCTGCATCGGCGAGCCGCGTGCGCATCCCGCCGGCGGGCACGATGAGATTTCTGGCGCCGCTGCCGTCCGTCCCGAGCACGAAGGGACCGATGACCGGCGCGTCGCGATCCTCGGCCGTGATGAGCACCGCGCTCGCCGCGTCCCCGAACAGCGTGCGGACGCTCTTGTCGAGAGGGTGGATGAACTTCGAGTAGGTGTCGGCCATGAGGAGGAGCGCATTCGAGGCGACGCGTGCGTCGATGAGACCCCGGACGATCGCCAGGCCGTAGGAGAACGCCGAGCAGCCGAGGTTGTAGTCGAACGCCGCGACGTGCGTGCCAAGGCCCAGACGCTGCTGGAGCACGCAAGCCGTCGTCGGCAGGAAGTAGTCGGGGCTCTGCGTGCAGAACACGAGCAGATCGATCTTTGCGCGATCCACGCGCATCCGGTCCAGGAGCTTGTTCGCCGCGATGAACGCGAGGTCAGAAGCCGTTTCGTCGGGACGCGCGATGCGGCGCTCGTCGATGCCGGTCTTGCTGCGGATCTTCGACGCGGTCCACCCCGGATAGAGGGCCGCGAGCTCTTCATTCGTCAGCCGCGTCTCGGGAAGATGGTGTTCGAGCGCCTGGATGACGGCGGTCCGCACGACGTGAGTTTAGCCGCGCATCGTGCGCGCGGAATGGGAAAGAAGGGCTACAAGCGGAACACGCGCAGGTCGGCGGACACGCGCGCATCGCTCGGGACGTCGCGCACGACGGTCGTGCCGAGGACGACGCTTGCGCGATCGCCGATGCGCACGCCATTCGAGATGATCGCGCCGGGGCCGATCCAGACGTCGTCACCGATCGACACGCTTCCCGCGATCACCGCGCCCGCGACGATGAGGCACCGCTCGCCGATCTCGGCCGAGTGCGCGACGTGGACCAGGTTGTCGATCTTCGTGTCGTCGCCCACTCGGGTCGATCGGCGGAAGAGCGCTCTGTCCAGCGCGGCGTTCGCCTGGATCTCCACGCGCCTTCCCAGCACGACGGAGCCGGCATGAGTCACCGACCGCACACCGGTGTACTCGCGCGTCTGCGCGCCGGCGCGATGCTGACGGAGCGCGCGCGCTTTGAATTCGAAGCCCTCGGCCCCCAGCACTGCGCCCGCGCGGATGATCGAGCCTTCGCCGATGGACACGCGCTCGAGGATGGTCGCGTGAGGCTCGATGACGACCTTCGGACCGATGCGGACGTTCCGCGGCGCCACGTACGCGCGTTCATGCACGCGCGCGCTCGGGTCGATCTCCGTGGGGAAGTCCTTCCAGTAGAAGTCGGTCGACGTCGCGAGGTGCTCGTGCACCGCGTAGAAGACGGACTCCGGGTCGTCGGCGAGTGCGAGCCCGACCGACGCGACCTTGCTCTCGAGGCCGGGCGGCGCGATGACGGACAGCTCGGTGAGGGCACGGGCGCCTTTCAGGACCGTCGCGTCGCGGATGTAGATCAACTCCCCCGGCCGTGCGTGGCTCAGAAGACCAAGGTCTGCGAAACTTGCGTCGCGTTGGACGTGCAGGCCCAGCGCACGAGGCAGCGAGCTGAGCCGCATGACACCGGCAGCGTCGGAGCCGCTCACCTCGAGAAGGGACCGGAGTGACGAGCCAGCTCATCAGCGATCTCGCACGATCGCGAGTGGTCTGCTTCACGACGGACATCGAGTGGGCACCTGATTGGGCGATCCGTGAGACGTTCGCCATCACCGACCGTTTCAAGGTCCCGCTCACGCCATTCGTGACGCATCGCTCGCAGTATCTCGACTCCCGCCTGCGAACGCCCGAGGAGCGCTTCGACGTCGGCGTCCATCCGAATTTCCTGCAACCTAGCACCCACGGGAAAACGATGGACGAGATCATCGACCACGTCATGGCCCTCTGGCCCGAGGCGCGCAGCTACCGGTCGCACTGCTTCTACGACCACACCCGCATGAGTCGCGCGTTCGCCGAACGCGGCTTCCTGTACGACTCGAATCTGTGCCTCTTCCTGCAGCCCTTCCTCACGCCGTTCCGCAGCGGGACGCCGATCCTGCGTTTGCCGGTCTTCTGGGAGGACGATTACCACACCGCGCACGCCCTCGGCTGGACCATCGACTCGATACGCGATTCGCTGGAGATGCCCGGACTCAAGATCATCAACGTTCACCCGCTGATGGTCGCGCTCAACTGTCCGAGCGACGCGCACTACGAGCGCAACCGCTCGATGTACGACTGGCGCGACGACGACGGCTGGCAGCGCTATCGCCACGATGGCCGCGGGGTCGCGACGTTCCTCGAGGAGCTCCTCGCGTACGTGCGGGATCAGGGTCTTCGTGTCGTGCGGCTGAACGCGCTCTATCAGGAGGCCGAGGAGCAATACCTCACGCCCTTCGAGAACGCGACGTTCCGCGCGCCGCGACACGCGACGTATGGATGGCGAGACCCCGGCAAGAAGGCGGAGTGACGGTCAGGTCCGCGCCGAGCCGCCCCGCGCGCGCCACCGCGCAAGTCGCGAGCTGACCAGCGCCGCGGCCGCGATGATCGCCGGCATCTTCGCCGGCAGCGCGTAGCGCGCCTCCGTCTGGAAGGGCACTGCGCTGATCCAGACGTACGCGATCGCGACGACGAGCGCGACCGCTGCCTGGTCGTCGCGCCGCGCAAGGACGAAGAGGCCGCCGAGCGCCAGCGCAAAGAAGACCAGTTGGATCGCCGCGAACACGAGCGCCACGTCGACGCTCGGCCGGCCGGGCACCGGCAGCTCGCCGGCCCAGAGCTCGGCGCTCCGCGGCACCGCCCGCAGGACCCAGCCGACCGGGTCGTGCGCGATGAGCGCGCGAGCGCGCGCGCCAAGCTCATCGTCGAGCTCGAGCCAGGCGAGGGCGCGGCGCGGCCGATCCTCGATCGCGTCGAAGGCGGCGATCGAGACGCGCGCCGCCTCGGCCTGCTCGCGCTCGAAGACATCCAGCGAGTCCGGTGACCGGCCCTGAAAGACACCGAGCCAGAGCACCAGCCCACCGGTCCCTCCGGTCGGCCGCGCGAATCCGAGCTCGCTGTAGGCCACGTATGGGGCGATGACCAGCGCGGTCGCAGCGAGGCAAGCCATCGCCACACGGCTCGCGCCCCGGTCCCTGATGACGGCCGCCAGGACCAGCGCGACCGGCGCGAACAGGAGCACGCCGCGCATCAGCGCCGCCCAGCCGAAGAGCGCACCCGCGCAGAGCGCGATGGCGGAGGAGCGACGATCGACGGCGCGCACCCAGGCCAGCAGCGCGAGCCCGAAGAGCACCGCGCCGGGCGTGTCGGAAAGCGCGAGCGATCCGTAGTACGCGAACGGGAGGAACAGCGCGGCCGCGAGGCCGACCGCGACCGCGGCGTCCGGCACGACGCGCCTCGCGAGTCTGTCCGCGGTCAGCGCGACGAGCGCGACGAGCAGCGCCTGCAGCACCGCGATCCTCCAGTGATCGCAGCCGCCGATGCACGTCGGTGCGAGGAGGAGCGGGTAACCCGGAAGCCGATACGTCTCGGGGAAGACCGCCTCGCCCTCCACCGCACGGGTGAAGGAGCCACGTTCCGCGAGGCCGCGGGCCAGCGCCAGGTATTGGAACTGATCGTTGCGCTGTGGCTCCCATTCGGGTTGCACCAGCGCGGCGTAGCCCAGCGTCAAGGCGAAGCCGAGGACCGGGGCGAGTAGCGCGCGAGTCCTCAACTGTTCCCGTGCAGCTCTTTGCGCGAAGACCAGTACACGATGCCGCCGATGACGATGACCGACAAGACCGAGACCGCCCGGTCGACGACGGCGACCGCGATCGCGTCGTGCTGCGCCAGCCCGAAGCCCTCGGTGAGGACGTAGACCATCGCGATCTCGACGAAGCCGAACCCAGCGGGCGTGAGCGGCACGGTCGTGAGGAGCGCGACGGCCACGGCGACGAACACGACGCCGGACAGCGGCAGCTCGAGCCCGAGCGACGTGAGGACGAAGAAGAGCCGCGTCGCCTCGAGGCCCCAGATGATGACCGTGAGCGGACCGGCGAACGGCAGCGCCCGGAACGAGTGGAGCACGCCCTCGCGGAAAAGGCGGCCGATACGCCGCGCCTCACGCGGAAAGAACCGCGAGATCCGCGGCCCCACGTAATAGATGCCCGCGAGGCCCGCGACGATGAGGAGCGTCAGCGCGGCGCCGCTGACGTAGAGGATGCGCAGGTCCGGGAGCACCGTCCGTCCGAACGCGACGTAGCCGCCGACGATGAGCAGGATGAAGACGACGAGGAGGTCGAGAAGCCGTTCGGCGACGACGACACCGACGGTGCGCGACAGCGAGATCCCGAAGCGGCGCTTCACGAGGAACGAGCGATAGAGGTCGCCGAGCTTGGCCGGCACGACGCTGTTCACGAACCAGCCGATGAAGAGGATCTTCAGCAGGTCTCGCCAGGTAAGGTCGTGCCCGCCCTCGCGCAGGAGGCGCGCCCAGCGCCACGAGCGCAGCGGGAACGTGAGGTAGTTGACGACGAGCGCGAGCAGCACGAAGTACGGGTTCGTCTGGCCGAGCGCGCGTGCGGCCTCGCCCCAGTCGACGTTCCGCGCGGCGACGACGATGAGCGCGATCGGGATGAGCGTCGAGATGAGCTCGCGCCAGCCGAAGAGCGTCCGCTGCACCGCGACGTCGTCGGTATGCGCCGCAGCGTCGGCGAGCTGCTCGATCTCCGGCTCCTCGACGTGCGTCGAGGACCGCCTCAGACGCTTCTCTTCGTCCGTCGGCCGAGCCATTTCCGGAACACGTCGTAGCGCGTCGCGAGATGGATGGCGCTGCCCGTGAGGCGGCCGTGGACCGCGCCGCCGCGGAGCGCCGCGACGAAGCCGTCGCGGCCCTCGAAGTCATCGACCTCGATCCACGCGCGTCCGATCTCCGAGGTGCGATGCGCGTCGCTCCCGACGGCGCCGGGGATGTTCTTGTCCTTCGCGAACGCCTCAGCGCGGCGGTTATCCGCCGCGAAGGCCTCGCGCGCGTTGAAGATCTCGATGCTGTCGATCTTGTCGAAGACGCGATCGAGCGCCGAGCGGCGGATGTGGTACAGGCGGTTGCGGCTGAACGGATGCGGCACGGAGACGACGCCGCCCTGCTCGTGGATGCGCTCGATCGTCTCCTCCGCCGAGAGATCGCGCGGCACCGGTCTCTCGAGGAACAGACCGATGATCTCGCCGTCGCGGCTCGAGATCTCCTCCCCCACGATCACGCGTACGCCCTCGGCGATCTCGCGTAGTCGGAGCGCGCCCTCGATGGTGTTGTGATCGGTCGCACACACGACGTCGATGCCCGCGGCCACAAGGGCCGCGGCCTGGGACTTCAGCGGCGTGCGGCTGTCCGGCGAGTACTCGCTGTGCGTGTGCATATCGACCTTGACGCGCTTAGTGAGCACGTTCGGCACGATACGGCGTCTCGCGCAGGCGAAGCGCCGCGTACACGAGGGCGAGGACCGCGAGCGGTGTGACCGCGGAGAGCGCCTCGTTCCCGCGCTGGAACGCGATCGCGAAGAGCGTCCAGGTGAGGAGCACGAAGACGATCGCGAGTCCCGCGAGCACCGCCGTCCGCGTGGACGGCGGCGCGTCCGCGACGAGCGCGAGGATGACGGATGCGCTCACGAGCGTGACGAGGTGGTCGTAGCTCCAGCCGTACGGGATCACGAAGAGCGACACCGGCACGGCCACCGCGATCGCCAGCGCGAGCGAGGGGCGGCGCAGGTACGCCCACGCCGCGGCAGCGGCAACGATCGCGATCGCGATGACGGCGGCGACGATGCGGAGATCGGGCGGCACGAGGCCGAAGAGCGTCGAGCGCGGCACCGGCGCGCCGGCGATGCGCGTGAACGGGAGCAGGAATTCGCCGATCCAGCCGGGCCGCAGCGCGAGTGTGACGAGAAGGATCGGGCCCGCGACCGCCGCGGCGCCCGCGGCGGCGCGCAGCGCGTCACGGCGCGGAAGCGCCAGCGCGATGATCAGGAGCGCGGCGAGGAGCGGGTGCGGCTTCACGACGAGGAGGCCGGCGATCGCGCCCGCGACGAATGGGCGGCCCGCGAGCAGCAGCGCCGAGCTCGCGGCCGTGATCGCGAGCAGGTACCCGCCGAGGTTCCCGCCCGCGGCGAGAAGCCACGCGGGCTGACACGCCGCGCCGATCCCAAAGAGCGCGACGATGTCGCGCCGGAACGTCGCGGGGAAGAGCTGCCTGCCGAGGAGGACGAGGGCAGCCGCCGCCAGAGCGACCTGCGTCACGAGCCAGAGCGGGGCCGCGAGCTCGACCGGAAAGAGCGCGAACGGCGAGAACACGAGTGCGGCGGTGAGCGGATAGCCGTATGCGGTGCCGGGGGGGTTGATCGCAAGACCCTGACTGCCGATCGCGCGATGCATCGCCAGGAACGGCTCGAAGTCGTACGGGTCGGCGCCGGCCAGGAGCATGCGGCTCCCGACCCAGAAGCCCGCGAAGTCGTTGTGGCGGTACTGCGACGCGGGCCAACCGAGGACCGCGAGGGCCGCGACGAGGGCGGCGAGCCCGAACACCGCGACCGCGGCTCGCGCGAGCCCCGCTTCGCGCGCCACCTACATGCTCACGCGACGTCGCGCCGAGGCGACGATCTCGCGCATCCGCGTGACGAAGCGCTCGACATCGAAGCGCTGCGCCGAGGCGCGGAGCGCCTGCGGATCCCAGCGCCGCGCCTCGACCTGCTCTACCGCGGCCGCGAACGAGTCGGGATCCGGCTCGTCGACGAGCAGGCCGTCGACGCCGTCGCGGATGATGTCGCGCGCGCCGCCGCGCCCGAGCGCGACGACCGGCGCGCCCGACGCCAGCGCCTCGACGCAGACCATCCCGAAGTCGTCCTCGGTCGGGAAGATGAGACCGCGGGCGGTGGCGAGCAGCTCGCGCTTCGTCGCCTCGTCGACCCGCCCGGTGAACGCGATGTTGTGCAGCGGCCGACCATCGGGGTGGCGCGCGATCTTCTCGAGCGCGTCGCGCTCGCGACCCTCGCCCACGACGACGAGCCGACGGCGCATCTTCGCGAACGCCTTCACCGCGACGTCGGCGCGCTTGTACGCCGAGAGACGGCCGACGAAGAGCCAGTGTTCACCGCGCTCCGCTCGTGCGTCGAACGACGCCACGTCGATGGGCGGGGGCACGACCTCGCTGTCGCGATCGTAGTACCGGCGAATGCGTGCGGCGACGACGGCCGAGTTCGCGATCCAGTGATCGACGCGCGTGGCCATCTCGCGGTCCGTCTCGCGAAGTCGCGACAGCACCTCGCGGACCGGCATGTGGAGGGGAGCGGGCACCTCTTCGTGCAGGTATTCCTCGGTCCAGTCCCAGAGGTAGCGCGTCGGCGAGTGGCAGTACGCCACCTCGACGGTGCGGTCGGAGAGGCCAAGCCCCTTGATGAACGCGCTCGTCGACACGACGACGACGTCGACGTCGTCCGGCACGCGCAGCCCCCGTGCGGCGCGCGGGTAGAGCGGAAGCAGCAGACGATGCGCGCCGCCGCCGATCGGGAACGACTGCAGCACGCTGGTG
>JBIOUD010000138.1:0-15784 GCA_044866725.1 Candidatus Limnocylindria bacterium
TGAAGCCCTACATCGCCGACGAGCTGTTCGCCCGGGTGCACGTCGCGCTCGCCCGTGCGCAGGCGCTTCGGGACAGCAATCCGCTCACCGGCCTGCCCGGCAATCGCGTCATCCGGGAGGAGCTCGAGGGCCGGCTCGGGCGGGGCGACTCCTTCGACGTCGTGTACGCAGATCTCAATCGCTTCAAGGCGTTCAACGACCGCTACGGGTTCGCGCGCGGCGACCTCGCGATCGGCGCGCTGGCCACCGCGCTCGCGGAGGCGAGCGAGAGTGTCGACGGCGCCGCCCGCTTCGTCGGACACATCGGCGGCGACGACTTCGTGGTCGTCGTCCCCGCGGGCCAGGGAGTCCCGATGGCCGATGCGATCATCCGGATCTTCGACGCCGCCGCGGTCTCGCTGCACGACGCCGAGGACCTGGAGCGTGGCCACATGGTCATCGCGACGCGCAGCGGCGAGGAGAGCGCGCCGCTCCTGGCCGTCGGCCTCGCGATCGTGCCCGTTCGACCCGACCGCGGCCTTGGCGCGCTCGAGCTCGCGGAGATCGCCGCCGAGATGAAGCAGGTCGCGAAGCGGAAGGGTCCGCGGTCGGCCTGGGCGCTCGATCGGCGGGCCGGCTCCGCCCACGACGGAGCGAGCAGAGAGCCAGCGACGAGCACCTCGACCGCGGAGTCGCGCTAAGCGATACGCGTCCCGCGCTGGAACACAGCCCACACCCGCCACATCGCACGCGCGTCCGAGAGCGGATCGCCGTGCACGAGGAGGAGGTCGGCGGGCATGCCTTCGTCGAGGCGCCCGGCCTGGTCGACGCCGTAGAGCGCGCCGCCGTTGCGCGTCGCCGCTGCGAGCGCCTCGTACGGCTCGAGGCCGGCGGCGACGAGGAGCTCGACCTCCCACGCGAGGTGACCCGCGCGCACCGACCCCCCGCCGAAGTCCGAGCCCGTCGCGATCGTCACGCCGGCCCGCTTCGCCGCCAGGATGGATGCGTACGCGCCCTCTTTGCGCTTCGCGATGCGCTCGCGGCCCTCCGGTGCGGTGAAGCGGTCGATGCCGGTCGTCGTCGCGAAGCCCTCCCACGACGCGAACACCGAAAGCGTGGAGACGAGCGTGACGTTGTTGCGCTTCATCGTCCGCGCGGTGTCGTCGGTGAGCTCCATGCCGTGCTCGATCGAGTCGACGCCGGCCTCCGCCGCGACGCGCGCGCCGTCGAAGTAGCCGGAGTGCGCCGCGACCTTGCCGCCGCGCGCGTGCACCGCCTTCACGGTGTCGCGCACCGCGTCGACGGTGAACGGCGAGTCCTTCACGCCACCCGGGGCGTCCATGTACAGCTTCACCAGGTCGGTGCCGAGATCCATCTGTCGGAGCGCTGCCGTCGCGAGGCCGTCGCTGTCCGTCGTCACCCACATGTCGGGATAGCCGGTCTTCCCGATCCACGTGCCGGCGACGCGGATGTACGGCGCGCCCTTCCTCCCCTTGTGCTCCTCGCGCACCGCGATGGACAGCGGTACGCCGTCCGCGGACGGCGCCCCGACGTCGCGCACCCAGAGGATGCCGGCCTGCGCGAGGCGGTTCGCGTTCTCGCGGGCGACCTGCCGCAGCGCATCGGGCGGGTCGGCACCGCGCTGGATCCAGTGACTGCCGCCCGGCATCGTGAGATGGCTGTGGCAGTCGACCATCGCCGGGACGATCGTCGCGCCCCCGGCATCGAGGATCTCCGCGCCGGTCGTGTCCGCGGAGTCGTTCGGCCGGATCCACGCGATCTTCCCATCCTCGATCGCAAGGCTCACGCCGGTCCGGAGCGACGCTGACGTGCCATCAGCGAGCGCGGCATCGTGGAGGACGATGCGCCCCACCTAGCCCGTCCAGTCCATGACGACCTTGCCGCACTGGCCGGACCGCACGACGTCGAACGCCTGCGCGTAGTCCCTGGCGGCGAAGCGGTGCGTGATGACCGGCGTGATGTCGAGACCGCTCTGGAGCATCGAGCCCATCCGGTACCAGGTCTCGAACATCTCGCGGCCGTAGATGCCTTTCAGGGTGAGACCGCGGAAGATGACCTGGTCCCAGGAGATCGGGATCTCCTGACTGGGGATGCCGAGGAGCGCGACGCGTCCGCCGTGGTTCATGAACTGGAGCATCGAGCGCAGCGCCTCGGGACTGCCCGACATCTCGAGCCCGATGTCGAAGCCCTCGAGCATGCCGAGCTCCTTCATGACCGCGTCGAGGGTGGTGCTGCGGTAATCGACCGCCAGCGTCGCCCCCATGCGCCGCGCGAGGTTCAGCCGGTACGCGTTGCTGTCGGTGACGACGACGTACCGCGCGCCGACCATCTTGCTCACGGCCGCGGCCATCACGCCGATCGGGCCCGCGCCGGTGATGAGCACGTCCTCGCCGGCGAGCTCGAACGAGAGGGCGCTGTGCACGGCGTTCCCCAGCGGGTCCAGGCACGAGCCGATCTCATCGGGCATGCCCGGCGGGAGCACGTACGCGTTCGACGCCGGGACCGACACGAACTCGGCGAACGCGCCCGCGCGGTCGACGCCGATGCCCTTGGTGTTGCGGCAGAGATGACGGCGGCCCGCTCTGCAGTTGCGGCAATGGCCGCACGTGACGTGGCCCTCCACCGCGACGCGCTGTCCCGTCGTGAAGCCGCTCACCTCCGAGCCCACTTCGACGACGGTGCCTTCGAACTCGTGGCCAATGACCAGGGGCACTTTGATGGTGCGCTGCGCCCACGCGTCCCACGACACGATGTGCAGATCGGTCCCGCAGATCGACGCGTAGTGCACGCGCACGAGAAGGTCGTTCGGACCGATCGCGGGCGTCGGGACCTCCTCCATCCAGATCCCGGGCTCGGCCCTGCTCTTCACGAGTGCCTTCATCAGATGACGCCCAGCGCGCGGCCGACCTTCGTGAACGCCGCCACCGCGGCGTCGACGTGCGCCGGCTCGTGGGCGGCGGACAGCTGCACGCGGATGCGGGCCTGATCGCGCGGCACGACCGGGTACGAGAACGCGATGACGTAGATGCCCTCCGCGAGGAGGCGGTCGGCCATCGTCGACGCGAGCTTCGCGTCGCCGAGCATCACCGGCACGATCGGGTGCTCGCCCGGGACGAGCCGGAATCCCGCCTTCGTCATCCCGTCTCGGAAGCGCTTCGCGTTCGCGACGAGCTTCTCGCGGAGGTCGCTGGCCGACTCGAGGAGGTCGAGCACCGCGATCGAGGTCGCGGCGATCACCGGCGCGAGCGTGTTCGAGAAGAGGTACGGCCGGCTGCGCTGCCGCAGCAGCTCGACGATCTCCTTCCGCCCGCTGGTGTACCCACCCGACGCGCCGCCGAGGGCCTTGCCCAGCGTGCCGGTAAGCACATCGATGCGCCCCAGGACACCGCGCGCCTCGTGCGAACCCTTCCCGTTCTCTCCCATGAAGCCGACCGCGTGCGAGTCGTCGACGAACACGAGCGCGCCGTGCCTGTCCGCGAGGTCGCAGATCGCGCGGAGGTCAGCGAGGATCCCGTCCATCGAGAACACGCCATCGGTCGCGATGAGCTTGAAGCGGGCGCCCTTCGCCGCGACGAGCTGGCGTTCGAGGTCGGCCATGTCGTTGTTGGCGTAGCGGAAGCGCTGCGCCTTCGAGAGCCGGATGCCGTCGATGATGCTCGCGTGGTTCAGCGCGTCGCTGATCACCGCGTCCTGCTCGCCGAGGATCGTCTCGAAGAGTCCCCCGTTCGCGTCGAAGCACGACCCGTACAGGATCGTGTCCTCGGTGCCGAGGAATCGCGTGAGCCGGTCCTCGAGCTCCTTGTGCACGTCCTGCGTGCCGCAGATGAACCGCACAGAGGACATGCCGTAGCCCCAGCGATCGAGCGCGGCGTGCGCGGCCTTCACGACGGCGGGATGGTCGGAGAGGCCGAGGTAGTTGTTCGCGCAGAAGTTGAGCACTTCGTCGCTGGGCTTCACGGTGATCGACGCGCCCTGCGGAGAGGTGATGACCCGCTCCTTCTTGTAGAGCCCACCCTCGCGGATCTGTCCGACCTGTTCGTCGAGACTGTCGAGGAAGCGGCGGTCCATCGGCGGCATCATCCCGCGTCGGCGCGGGTCTTGCACGCTCGCTCGCCGATGCTGGAGATCGGGGCGCTCTTCGCATTCCTGTCGCGACAGGTCGGCCGCCTCGTGCAGCTCGCGTTCAACTGGGCGACGCTCGTGCTCTTCGGCCAGGTCGCGAAGGACAAGCAGATCTTCCTCTCCCTCATGGCGCTCTTCGCACTCGTCTGGCCGATCGCGCTCGCCGGTGTGCTCCTGCCGTCGGTCGCGACCTTCCTCCTCGGCTTCGTGACGGTCCCGGAATGGGCCGACCTCGGGGTCCGTCTCGGGATGCTCGCGCTCGCGGCGCTCTCGCCACTGGTCGTCGGATTCCTCGCGATGAAGCTGCGCGACGACGCGCCAAAGGGCATGGAGTTCGTGCGCGGGCTGCTCGCGGGCTACCCGAACGCGCTCGCGCTCGCCGTCGTGCTCGTGTGGCTGATGATCGTGACACCGATCACGAAGATCATGAGCGTCGTCCGCCGTCACGAGTCCGCGCACGTGCCGATCTCGGTGAAGCCGGGCGGATACGAGACCGTGGTCGACGACCTTCGAGCCGCGCTCGAACGTGCCGGCCTGCAGGTGCGGCACACCTTCGCACCGTGGCCGCTCGCGCTGCCGGGCCGCATCCTCGCGTTCGCCGGCGGTGCGGGCGTGCGCGCGCTGGTGCCGAAGCGCCTCTCGCAGCTGCGCGCGAAGGACTTCGTCATGACGGTGCATCCGATGGACCTGTCGCTGTCCGGCAAGGCACGCGCGCTCGCCAGAGCGCGCGCGGCACTCGTGCGCGAGCTCACCTTCACCGAGGCCTATCAGACGTGGACGAAGGAGTCGCACCAGATCGAGGACGCGCTCCTGCTCGCAGCGCGCGGCGAGGCCGACCTTCACGCGATCGGCGATCGCCTCGAGGCGCTCGACATCCCATACGAGGAATGGGAGATCCTCTACCGCATGCTCATGCAGGTGCGTCTGCGACGCGCGCACGTGGCCGGCGGCGACGGCGTGAAGACCGGCGTGCCCCCGAGCCTTTGGGATCGCGTCGAGGCGGCGGTAGCCGCCCTCACCGCGCGGTCCTGAGCTCCTCGGCCACACGGAGCGCCTCCGCGCACGCGTCGCGCACCGCGACGGGCGAGGAGTCCGCCGCGTCGGCCATGCCCAGGAGCGCGTCGAACACCGGGTCGCGGCCGCGCCGCGGCAGCTCGCCGTCGTCGCCGCGCCAGCGCTCACGGGCATCGTTCACCTGGCGGACGACGTTGTCCTGGAAGCTGTCGGACCGGAACTCGTTCCACAGCGCGACACGCTCCGCCACCTCGGCAAGCGCGTCGGCTCGCTCTTTGGTGTTCTTCATCCCACCGCCACCTTCGAGCGATAGACCGCGAGGTAGTCCTCCACCATCCGGTCGCGGCTGAAGCGGGCGGCGCAGCGCGCGCGGATTGCCGCGCGGTCGAGCCCCGCGGCCTTCGGGATCGCGGCGAGCGCACCGGCGAGGTCGTCCACGACGAAGCCCGTGACGCCGTCCTCCACCACCTCGGGCACCGACCCGCGGCCGCGCGCGATGACCGGCGTGCCGCAGGCCATCGCCTCGATCATCGACAGACCGAACGGCTCAGCGAAGTTCACGAGATGCACGAGAGCAAGGGCGCTGCCGAGGAGCTCATCGCGTTCCGCGGGCCCGACGGAGCCGACATAGCGCACGCGGTCCCCATCGACATGCGGAGCGACTTCGACCGCGAAGTACCGCTCGTCGTGGATGATCCCAGCGATCACCAGCCGCAGCCCGGCTCGGCGCGCGAGATCGATCGCTTCGGCCACGCCCTTGTCGGGGTGGATGCGTCCGAGGAACAGCAGCGTCTCGCTGCGCGTGCCGCTGAATGTGAACTCGTCGAGCGAGATGCCGTGGTAGACGGTCGCGGCGTACGTGAGCGAGGGGTGACGGTCGGCGTCACTGATCGAGACGTACGCCGAGCGGCCGTCGTAACGCTGGAACACCGGGAGGATGCGCTCCGACGAGAAGCCGTGGATCGTCGTGACGAGCGGGACTCGGGAGAGGCCGCTGTACGTGAGCGGCAGGAAGTCGTAGTGGTTGTGCAGTACGTCGAGGCCCTGAGCGCGCTCGTACGCGTTCGCGATGTGAAGGCTTTCCCAGACCTTCGGGTCGAGCGAGGCGTCTTCATTGAGCGGGCGCGGCGCCACGCTCTCCAGCTTTGCCGCGGTGATCGAGTCCGCGGTCGCGAAGAGCGTGACGTCGACGCCCCGTTCCACGAGGCCCTCCGTCAGGAGGGAGACGACCCGTTCCCACGGGCCGTAATGACGGGGCGGCACTCGCCACGAGATCGGGGCGAGGATGCCGACCCTGAGGTTCACCGCGGCGTGGTCGAACCGCCCCCGCTTCCGCCCGATTCCACCCTGCCGCCGCTGACGTCCCCGCGCCACGCGCCGGTCGGCGCGTTGCGCTTCTCGATGAACTCCTTGAATCGCTTCAGGTCGCCGTCGACGCGGCGCTCGAGCACGCCGAGCGCATCGCCGACCTTCTCGGCAGCGTCGCGCGGCTCGTAGGAGATCTCGAGGAAGATCTTCGACTTGCCGTCACCGGCCGGCTCGAAGCGGACGACGCCGGCGTTCGGCGCCCCCGTCGTGCTCTGCCACGCGATGATCGAGTCCGGGTGTTGCTCGGTGATCTCGGCCTCCCACTCCTCGTCCTTGCCGCCGACGTTCGCGTGCCAGCGAAGCGTCTTCTCGTCGAGCTGCACGACTTCCTTCACGCCGTCCATGAACTGCGGGAAGCTCTCGAACTGGGTCCACTGGTCGTACGCGACCGTCACTGGGACATCGACGACGATGTCCTTCTTGATGCTTGCCATGGTCTCCTCCTTATTTATGCCGCACGTTTGGTGATGAGCTCGTTCAGGGTGCCGTGCCACTGTTTCAGGAACTCGTGCGCATCGAGCACGTCATCGCGGCTGATCGGCGACGTTCCGCGTGTCGCACCATCGCGTCGGACCACGGCGAGGCTGTTCTCGCCGCACACGCTGCATGCGAGCTTCACGACAAGCGCGTCGGGCTCCGCGGTGATCCCGCGGACCGAACAGCTCTTGAGTCGCGCGCCGCAGCAGGGACATTCCATCTCGCGGATGCTTTCGAGGATCGCGCCGATCCAGTCCATCGCCGTCTTTCCTGCACATCGCTCGCCATGCAGCGCGCTTGCTCGCCGAGTCGTCGAGGAAACGCGCGCGGGTTACGCCTGTCCGGCTTCGTCCGAGGCGAAAGCGCCGATGAGCGCGCCCGAGATGCGCGCCTCCGAGACCAGCTCGCTCCAGATCGCCTCCACCGTCAGCTCGCGAGGGTCTTCGTCCTCGCCGCGCGCTCGGCGGATGGCCGCGACGACACACGCGCGTAGCGAGGGAGCCGAGACGTACTCGTCCGCGCCGACGCGAGCGACGCTCCCTGCGGCCGGGGAGCGTCGATGCGCGTCGAGGTACGCCGCCGCGTCATCGGGCGGCACCCCGTGCAGCGCCGATCCGTCCGCGAAGAGCAGGACGGCGATGTCGTACGGCGTGATCGTCGCGAGGCCCACACCACGCCCGCCGATGTAGACGACGTCATTCAGGCGCACGGTCACTCGCGCATCGCCGGCCAGTGCTCCCGCGCGGAAGAGGATCCGCGTGGCGATGGCGAGATCGACGGCCGGCTGCTCGCGGACCAGCATCGGTGAGAATCTAGCCATGACGCGCGTCTTCGTCGTCGGCGGCACGGTGTTCATCGGGCCGTCGGTCGTACGGCAGCTCGCGGCGTCCGGGCACCAGGTGGCGGTCTTCCACCGCGGCGAGCACGAGATCGACCTGCCCGCCGACGTCATGCACGTCCACGGCGACCGCGACCGCATCGCCGAGCACCGCGAGGCGATCGCGTCCTTCGCGCCGGAGGTCGTTGTGGACATGCGCGCGATGACCGAAGCCCAGGCCCGGGCGACCGCCGAAGCCGTGCGCGGGATCGCGAAGCGTCTCGTCGTCGTCAGCAGCATGGACGTGTACCGCGCGTACGGCCGCCTCCACGGCAGCGAGCCTGGGCCGGCCATGACGCCGCCGTTCGACGAGGACGCGCCACTTCGCGAGAAGCTCTACGTCTACCGCGAGCACGCGCCCACGAGTTTGGCGCAGCGGCCGGCCTGGATGGACGAGTACGACAAGATCCTCGTCGAGCGCGTCGCGCTCTCGGACCCAAAGCTTGCCGGCAGCGTCGTGCGGTTCCCGATGGTCCACGGCGAGCGCGATGGCCAGCGGCGCTTCTATCCGATCTGGAAGCGGATCACCGACGGACGGCGCGCGATCCTCATGAGCACCGGCGCGGCCGGCTTCCGCTCCTCGCGCACGCACGTCGACAATGCGGCCCATGCGGTGGCGCTCGTGGCGACGGACGACCGTGCCGCAGGACGCGTCTACAACGTGGGCGAGCCCGATGCGCTCACGTGGAGCGAATGGGCGCGTCTCATCGGCAAGGAGATGACCTGGGGCGGGCAGCTGGTCATCCGGAGCTCGGACGACATGCCGTCTCACCTTCGAGATTCGCGGCCGGACGTCTGGGACCACCATCTGGTCGCGGACACATCGCGCATTCGCCGAGAGCTCGGGTACCGCGAGGTCGTCGACCGGGAGGAAGGTCTCCGGCGCGCGCTCGCTTGGTATGCCGAGGCGCCTGCCCCAGACCCGAAAACGGCTGGAAATCTCGATTACGAGGCTGAAGACGCGGCCCTTGTCACGATCCGTGGCGCGGCGGTGCATTGAAAGAAGACATGGATGCAGCCTCGACGCTGCGCACGGCAGCCGCCCCTTCGCCCGCGACGGCCGCGCCGGCGATCCCACCGGCATTCGAGGCGCTCTTCCGAAGGGAGTACGCCCGGGTGGTCGGGATCGCGCTGCGGATCATCCGGGACGCGGACGAGGCTGAGGACGTCGCTCAGGACGTCTTCATCTCCTTCTATCGGAAGCACCCCGCCGACGCCGGGTACGCGCCGGCGTGGCTGCACGCCGCGGCGGCCCACACCGCGCTGAACGCCATCCGCTCGCGCGAGCGCCGCGGAAGGCGCGAGACGATCCACGCGCGCGAAAGCGACCGCACCGTCGATCCGCAGGGCGCTGCCGAGACGAGCGAGACGCGCGCCGAGGTGCGCTCCGCGCTCGCGCGGATGGACGAGCGAGCGGCATCGCTCCTCGCGCTCCGCTACAGCGGCCTGTCGTACGACGAGATCGCGGCGGCCCTTGGGCTCCGCAAGTCCAGCATCGGCACGCTCCTCAGCCGCGCTGAGGACGCATTCAAGAGGGAGGTCAAGCGATGAACGAAGACCTGAACAGGGTGCTCGGCACGCCCGACGTGGGCGTCGACACCGAGAGCGCCCTCTCGCGCATCCGGGCACGCATCGAGCGCGAGCGCATCCGTCCGGTCGTGATCGCCGAAAGGCGGACCCGCGGCCGCTGGGACTCGGTGCTCTCCTCGATGTGGCTCAAGACGTCCGCGACGCTCGCATCGATCGCGCTCGCGCTCATCTTGCTCACGGTGACCGGCGTCGCCGAGACGATCATCACGCTCTTCGAGCCGAAGCAGGTCGTCGCGGTGCCGATCACCGGAGCGGACATCACGAGCGCCGACGGTTTCGCGCGGTTCGGCACGCTCACCTGGTCCACGCCGCCGAAGCCGTACGACGTCCCGAGCGCGGCGGTCGCCGCGAGCGAGTCCGGGCTCAAGGTCCTCGTGCCGTCGCAGCTCCCCGCGGGCGTCACCGCGAACAGCGCGCGATACGGTGTCATGCCGCGCACCACCGCGACGTTCACGTTCAGCGCGGAGCAGGCGCGCAAGGCCGCGGCGAGCGTGAACCGCACGCCGCCGCCGATGCCCGCGAACATCGACGGCAGCAAGCTCTTCATCACCGGCGGACCTGCTGTGGTGCAGTACTACGCCGACCCAGGGACGACGCCGAGCCGCCCGAGCGCGTCCGATCCGTTTTCTGGCATGCCGAAGCTCGTCATCGCGCAGGGCAAGGGTCCCGTCGTGCAGTCCGACGGCGTGACCGTCGACCAGCTGCAGCAGTACCTGCTCGCGCAGCCGGGCATCAGCCCGTCGCTCGCGGCGCAGATCCGGGCGATCAAGGACCCGTCGAGCACGCTGCCGATCCCGATCCCGGTGGACATGGCGAGCTCGAAGCAGATCACCGTACAGGGCGTGCAGGGCGTGTTCATCGGCGACTCGACCGGCCTCGGCAGCGCGGTCATCTGGTCGAAGGACGGGATCGTGTACGGCGTGGCCGGCACGCTCACCGAGGCGGAGATCCTGGCGGTCGCGAATAGCCTTCATTAGTTGAAGAGACGAGCGACGAGCGGCTTCGCCGCGAGGAGCGAGTCCGCAAGTAGCGGAGCGAGCGCCGAAGCGACAGCCGCGAAGCGGGCTGGAGAAGAGGCGCGAAGAGCGTGATCGACAGTCCCGCGATCCGGACGCAGGACCTCGCGAAGCGCTACGGCGAGATACAGGCGCTCGCCGGTCTCTCCATGACCATCCCGCGCGGCGCCGTCTTCGGCTTCCTCGGCCCGAACGGCGCCGGGAAGACGACCGCCGTGAAGCTGCTCCTCGGTCTCGCAAGGCCGACGAGCGGGACCGCCGAAGTCCTCGGGCACCCGATCGGCGAGCGCGCCTCGCGACGGCGAGTCGGCTATCTACCGGAGCTCTTCCGCTACCAGAGCTGGCTCACGGCGCGTGAGGTGCTCGCGCTGCACTGCGAGCTCGCGGGTATCGACCGCGCGGCATGGACGCGCGAGATCGGCGACGCGCTCGCGGTCGTCGGTCTGACCGATCGCGGAGCCACGCGCGTGAACGGCTTCTCGAAGGGCATGCAGCAGCGTCTCGGTCTCGGCGTCGCGCTCCTCGGCGATCCCGAGCTCGTGCTCCTCGACGAGCCGACGAGCGCGCTCGATCCGGTCGGGCGTCACGACGTGCGCGAGATCATCCGCGCGCTGAAGGAGCGCGGCATGACGGTGTTCCTCAACTCGCACCTCCTCACCGAGGTCGAGCAGGTCTGCGACCGCGTGACGATCGTCGATCACGGCAGGGTCGTGGCGGACGGGACGCTCGAAGAGCTGCTGCGCGGCGACACCGTGCGCATCCGGGCGATCGATCTCCCGCGCGGCGCCGCGTCGGCGCTCGAGCGCTTCGGGGCCACGTCGCAGGACGGCGAGTGGCTCATCGTCCGCGGCATCGACACGGAGCGCGTGCCCGACCTTGTCGCCGAGATCGTTCGGCTCGGTGGGCGCGTGTACGCGGTCGAGCCGAAGCACGAGTCGCTCGAGGACCGGTTCCTCCGACTGCTCGGCGGTGTTTAGGTGCTGATCCTCACGATCGCGCGCCTCACGGTCCTCGAGATGCTGCGGCGTCGGCTGTTCCTCGTGCTCCTCGGGCTCACGCTCCTCGTCGTCGCGTTCACGTCGTGGGGCTTCGGCCAGATCACGACCAGCGGCGACCCGCCGATGACCCGCGTACAGCAGGTCGCGGTGGTCTCGCAGCTCCTCATCCTCGTCGGCTTCATGTTCAGCTTCACGCTCGCGTTCTCCGCGGTCTTCGCGGGCGCGCCGGCGTTGTCAGGCGACGTCGAATCGGGCACCGCGCTCGCGATGCTCGCGCGCCCGATCTCCCGCGCGGAGTTCGTCATCGGAAAGTGGCTCGGCGTGGTCATCACGATCCTCGTCTACGCGCTGCCGACCACGGCGCTGCAGCTCTTCATGGTCGACCGCGTCGTGGGGTACGTGCCGCCGCGTCCGCTCGAGTTCGTCTTCTTCCTCGCGCTCGAGGCGATCGTCATCCTCACGCTGGCGCTCGCGATCTCGACGCGGTTCGCGGGCATGGTCGGCGGCGTCGTCGCGCTCATCCTGTGGGGGCTCGCGTGGATCGGTGGGATCGTCGGCGGCATCGGCCTCGCGATCAACAACGACACCGCGCGGCACGTCGGCACCGCGACGCGTCTCATCCTGCCGACCGACGGCATGTGGCGCGGCGGTGTGTGGGCGCTCGAGCCCGCGAGCATGATCGCGACGTTCCGTCAGGCCGGACCGGCCGCGGCGGGATTCCCGTTCTTCGTCCCCGACCCGCCCGAGACGATCTACATCGCGTGGACCATCGGCTGGATCGTGGTCGTCCTCGGCATCGCGGTCTGGCTCTTCGACCGCCGCGAGGTATGACCGCCATGGCGGCGCGCGCCTGGCGGCGCGCGCCGTAGGATTCCGCGCGGATGGAACGGGACGCGGCGTTCCGCAGACGGGGTGGGGTCGCGGCGTATCTCGTCGCGGCGTTCTCGATCGCGTACGCCGTCGTGTACCTCGGCTTCGTGCGTGAAGACGGGAGCGCGTCCTGGTCGGCGCTGGCCTGGGCGCTCATCGCCGCCGGTTCGCTCGCGGCGACGTTCGCGACGGCCGCGCTCGCGTCGTACATCGGCGGCGCCGCGGGCGCGTTCCTCACCGCGCTCGGCGTCGGCTATTCGCTCCTCGCCGCGTCGCACGGCGTCTTCGCCGCGGTCAGCGACGTGCAGGGCTACACCGTCCTCGACCTCGCGCCGACCGATCCGCGGGGCTTCGCGACGTTCGGCCTCGCGGGGATCTGGTCCCTCATCGCGGGTATCGAGCTGCGGGCGCAGGGCGGTCTGCGTCCCGTGTACTGGCAGCTCGCGATCGCCGGCGGCGTCGACCTCATCCTTCTATTCGTCGCGACCGTGATCGGCTCGACGCCGCTCATCCTTCTCACCGGTGGACTCGCGTCGGTGATCCTCGGTCCGGCGTTCTGGGCGATGACCGGGAGACTCCTCACCGCCGAGCGTTGACGCCATCCCATACGTGCTGGTGACGGTGGCGTGTCGCGCGTGTCTGGGCGAACGACCGGTGTCGCATCGTGACCGATTCACTCATCGAACAGCGCCGTTCGACCCGCATTCGCTGTTGACGGAGAACAAGCAGGCGCGCAGATTGTCCGCGGTCCAGTGAGGGCGGCTCGCACGTGCGAGCCGATTGGGAGGGTTCCTTGCATCTCCGTATGACTCCGACACGTCGTGTCCTCGTCGCGATCGTCGCGGCGATCATCGCGTTCCCCGCGGGCGCGTGGCCGCCGTCGGTGCAAGCGGTCTCGGGAGGAACTCCCTACGACGTCGACGTCGTGACCGACACGAATCCCGCCGCGAACATCGTCGAGACGACGATCATCGCTGACGAGGCGGATGTGAACATCGGCGGTGGCGTCACCGCCCATGCGTACACCTTCAACGGGAAGATCCCCGGTCCCGAGTTCCGCCTCAACGTCAATGACCGAGTCATCGTCCACTTCGAGAACCATCTCCTGAACGAGCCGACCGGTATCCACTGGCACGGCATCGAGCTGCAGAACCCCAGCGACGGAACTCCCCTCACCCAGAATCAAGTCCCGCCGGGCGAGACGTTCCTCTACGACTTCGTCGTGAAGCGTCCCGGCGTGTACTGGTACCACCCGCACCACGAGTTCTCCACGAACCAGGTCTTCAAGGGCCTGTACGGCACGATCATCGTCACCGATCCGAACGAGGCCGGGCTCATCGCTGCCGGCAAGCTCCCGTCGCTCGCCAACACGCGCACGCTCGCGCTCGGCGACATCACGGTCTGCGATGCCTCGGGTAGCAACGACCGGTTCACGTACGACCCCGGTGAGACGGATGCGACGTACGACCCGCCCGCCTGGCACTGGCAGGGCGGCGGCGCTCTCCCGGAACAGCAGGCGCCGAATCCCGTCGACCTGTGCGAGTCACCGATCGACAACCACGGCGAGCCGCTTGGTGCGGCGCTCGGCGCGGGCGATGTTCCGAACATCCAGAAGCACACCGGACGCGTGAACGAGGGCCAGACGGTCCTCACGAACGGCGTGAACGTCGGCCATCGTGCCGGCACGCCGTCACTGCCGGGCGCGCTCGACCCTGGTGCGTCGAAGCTCGCGATCGCGCCGGGGCAAGGACTCCGCCTGCGCATCGGCAACGCAGCGACGACCCGATTCATGCACCTGCGCCTCACGAATGACACGGGCGCGTTCCAACCCCTCTACCGCGTCGGCGGCGAGGGTGGGCTGCTCGATGAGGTGCAGAAGGACGGCACCCCGGCGGGCGGATTCGACTTCGATTACGAGGAGGGCGAGATCCTCCTCGACCCAGGTGATCGAACGGACGTTGTCATCGCATTCCCACTCGCCGCGACCGGCGTGTGGACGCTCTGGACAGAGGACTTCAGGCGGACCGGGGCCGGGGACGGCGCCGCAGGGTGGCTGCGTATCCCGACCGTTCCGGTCGCGCACTTCGATATGAGCCTGCCAGCCCTCGGGGCCGCATTCACGATCGCGGAGGGTGACGATCTTCGTCTCCTCGTCGATCCCGTGGAGCACCTGCCCGCGGCGACCGGCACGCTCGTCGACCCGACGCTCTTCCCGACGCCGCAAGACGGTATGCCCGCGCAGAACATCAAGATCACCGTGAACCCGCCGTCGATCGACGACGTCCCGGGTGAGCACGACTTCACCATCGATTTCTCGCAGCAGCTACACCCGGACAGCAACCGCTGGGCGTTCCTCGGTGACACGCTCTCGCTGTCGGTCACCAACACGACGCCGGCGGATCACCCATTCCACCTCCACGGGTTCTCGATACAGCCACTCAAGTACACCAACTGCAAGAACTTCGCGGACGTCGCGCAACCGGACTACGTCCATCCGCCGGAGTTCATGGACAACATCGACCTGCCCGGCAAGTGCACGCTCACCTTCAAGGTGCGGCTCGACGACCGCATGTTCCCGGACGGCACGCCGGGCGCGGGCGCGGGACGCTGGATGCTCCACTGCCACATCTTCTTCCATCACCACCAGGGCATGGTGTCCGAGCTCACGGTCATCACGCCTGACGTCGCGATCACGAGCGTCGCGCCCCCCGGTCTGGTCTATCCCGTTGGGACCAACGTCACCGTGAACACGAAGTCGATCGGCAGTCTCACGCCGACATACGACTGGGATGACAACGGCGCGACGTCGGCAGGAGCGCCGACCGATGGCTCAGGCGGTTTCGCCGCGAGCCACACCTTCACCGCCGCCGGCGTCTACACCGTCACAGCGACCGTCGAGAAGAACGGCTTCGAAGACTCCGACAGCGTGATGATCGTCATCTTCGACCCGAGCGCCGGGTTCGTCACCGGTGGCGGCACGATCACCTCCGCGGCGGGCTCGTACGTCGCCGACGCGACGCTGACCGGGACGGCGCACTTCGGCTTCGTGTCGAAGTACCAGAAGGGGGCGACGACCCCGACCGGCCAGACCGAGTTCAAGTTCCAGGTCGCGGACTTCGACTTCCACTCCACCTCGTACGAGTGGCTCGTGGTCGCTGGTGCGAAGGCCATGTACAAGGGTGAGGGCACCGTGAACGGCACGGGCGACTACGGATTCCTCCTCAGTGCCGTCGACGGACAGCAGAACGGCGGAGGCGGGACCGACAAGTTCCGGATAAAGATCTGGGACATGAATAACGGTGACGCCGTCGTCTACGACAACAACCTCGGCGCGTCGGAGGACATCGACAACTCGGGTCCGCAGGCGCTGAAGTCAGGGAGCGTCGTCATCCATAGCGGGAAGTAACCGCGCAGCCAGCGCGCAGCAGCGGCGGCCGGTATCACCGGCCGCC
>JBIOUD010000139.1:0-29328 GCA_044866725.1 Candidatus Limnocylindria bacterium
CCGCTCTTCATATGCCGGGTCACCAAAGACCCCGCGGGATTAGTTCGCGATCACCTCAGATGGATTCATTCCGAAAGGCTGAAGTGAGGGCCTCTGGGTCTTTGGATTCCCACTGGCATCACCCACTCCACATCACCTCCTTTCTTACGCTCCGTATCCTAGCGGGAAACTCGCGTACTGACGCTTCCTTCCCTTATCAATTCCGCTCCGCCCGCTGTTCGCGGCGTCGCCGAATTGACCGCTCAAGGCTTGTGGGTGCTCGCTCGGCGGAGAGAATCCGCCTCGCTCGCCTCGACACTTATCCACAATTCGCGTCGCGATTCGGAGCTCGAAGCGGGTCGATACCCTTCGACGGACGCACCTTCTCGTTCGGCGCGCGAACGCACCGCGCCGCGAGTGTTAGTTGCGCAGCACTCCGCGCCTACGGCATGTAGGGCATGGGATCGACTGCGCGTCCGTTCACGATCGTCATGAAGTGCAGGTGCGGGCCGGTCGTCCAGCCGGTCATGCCGACGTACGCGATGACCTGGCCCGCGGTCACCGTCTGCCCGACGCGCACCACCGGTGGCCGCGTGCGGTCGTCGAGGTGGCCGTAGAGCGTCGAGAAGTTGTAGCCGTGCGCGATGATCACGACCGTCGCGGTGTCGCCGTACGCGAGGTACGGCTTGCCGACGGTCACGACCTGGCCGGCGGCGGCCGCGACGATCGGCGTGTACATCGGGCGCGGGATGTCGATGCCGTTGTGGAAGCCACCCCATCGCGCACCGAACGGCGAGCTGATCGGGTGCGGAGTGAGCGGCCAGATCGAAAGCTTCGCGCCGTTGAAGGCACCGAGACCGGAACGTGCGGCCGCGGCGGCCGCGAGCTGCGCGTAGAGCGCCTCGGCCTCCTCGAGCCGCCTGTTGAGGGCTTGCGTCTCGGCCGTTGCGGCGTTCGCGTTGGCGATCTGATTGTTCCGGTTGGCCGCGTTGTCGGCGCGGACCTGCGCCTGCTGCGCGATGGAGTCCTTCATCTGCTTCACAAGCGCGTCGTAGTCGGCTTTCTGCTTCGTGAGCGAGAGTCGCTGATCGTCGATCTGCTTCTGCAGCCCGATGACCTCGTCCTGCTTCGTGCTGGCGTCCTTGAGCTTGACCTCGGTGTCGGCGCGCAGTGAGCGGATCTCGTTCGCGAGCTGCTTGTCCTGGCGGTTCACGAAGATCATCGCCTGCACGCGCGTCGCGAATTCGGTGAGCGTCTTCGAGGAGAGGAGCATCTCGAGGGGCGACACGAGCGCCTGGCGGTACGTCGTGCGCAGATGCTTCGCGTACAGCCCCTCGCTCGCGACGAGTCGCTGCTGCTGCTCGGCGGCCTGCGCCGTGAGCGACTCCGCGAAGGCCTTCGTCTCGTCGAGCTGGAACGACACGAGCGCGAGCTGCTCCTCACGGATCTGGATCTCGAGCGCGAGCGCGTCGGCCTGCGTCTGCGCCTGGCTCTGCTGCGCCGCGAGGTCGCCGATCCGACGGTTCGCGGCGTCGACCGCGGCCTGGAACTGGTTCGCGGCGACCTTGTAGCGCTCGGCGTTCGCGCGGCTCTGCGCGACCGCGCGCTCCAGCTCTTCTTTGCGGCGAAGTGCGTCCTGGAGCGGGTCGTCGGCGCGGGCCGGGGCCTGCATCCCGACGATGAGGGCGACGGCGGTCAGCGCGACGAAGGTCGCGCGGAAGGACCGCTTCCTCCAGCCCCCACCTCCCCGGCCGTGCCGGGGAGCTCCCATAGGCCGCGCATCGTCCCACCCGCGCCGCGTGTCGGTCAATAGGACATTCATCTACTTCGCCAGGTGGGCCCGCACGGACAGGGTCGCGCCGCCGGCCCCTACGAGCAGCGCCACGCCCAAGACCGACGCCACGAGTTGCCCGACGAACTCGGGGCCGAGGCTGATGGGCAGGACGTCGAGGAAGCCGAGAAGGACGCTCGTGACCGGCCCGGAGATCGCCCAGATGAGCAGCAGCGAGGCGACCGCCCCGAGCGCGCCGACGAGCATCCCCTCGAGGATGAACGGCCACCGGACGAACCAGTCCGACGCGCCGACGAGCTGCATGATCTCGATCTCGTCGCGGCGAGCGTGCACGGCGATGCGGATCGTGTTCACGATCACGAAGAGCGCGACGAAGAGCATCATCGCGAGGATCGCGACGCCGGCGATCGACAGGACCCGCGTGATGGTGAGGAGCTGGTCGACGACCTGCGGGTTGTCGACCACGTCGTACACGACGCCGTTGCCGATCTCGGCCTTGAGGTCCTGCGCGAGGCGCTTCGCCTCGCGCGCGTCGGCCATCTTGATCTCGAGCGACGCCGGCAGGGGATTGGAGTCGAGGTCGGCGACCGCGAGGTCCGGGCGGTTCGCGGCGATCGCCCGCAGGCGCTCGAGGGCCTGATCCTTCGTGACGTAGTCGACGCGCGCGACGGCGGGATCCGCCGCGATCCGCGCACGCAGCGAGAGCACGTCGCTCACCTTGGCGTTGTCGTCGATGAACGCCGCGAGCTCGACCTTGCTTTCGAGCACCGCGACGGCGGCCTGCAGGCCCCGGTCTGTCGTGAGGAAGAACGCGAACAGCGTGAGCATGAGCATCACGGTCAGCGTCGACGCGAGGCTCATTGCGGGATTGCGCATGAACCCCTGCACCGCGCTCGTGCCGACGTACAGCACGCGCCTCATGCGGCGTAGAGCCCTTCGCGCTCATCGCGCACGACGCGGCCATGGTCGAGGTGGAGGACGCGGCGGCGGAGCGCGTTGACGATCTCGGCGTTGTGTGTCGCCATGACCATCGTCGTTCCGAGCTCGTTCACTCGCGTGAGGAGCTTGATGATCTCCCAGCTCGTCACCGGGTCGAGGTTGCCGGTCGGCTCGTCGGCGATGAGGATGCGCGGTCGGTTCACGAGCGCGCGCGCGATCGCGGTGCGCTGCTGCTCGCCACCCGAGAGCTGATCCGGGAAGTGATCGCGCCGCTGCGAGAGACCGACGAGCGAGAGGACGCGCTCGGTCTCGGCTCGGATGATCGAGCCTTCGTGTCCGGTGACGACGAGCGCGAACGCGACGTTCTCCGCGACGGTCTTCGTCGGCAAGAGCTTGAAGTCCTGGAAGACGACGCCGACCTTTCGCCGCAGCTTCGGAACGCTGCCGCGCGAGAGACGGGCGACGTCCTCACCGTCGACGACGACCCGGCCGGTCGTGGGGAGCTCCTCGCGGATGAGGAGACGGATGAGCGTGGACTTTCCGGCGCCCGAAGAGCCGACGAGGAAGACGAAGTCGCCGCTATCGATCTGCAGGTCGACGTCGCGAAGCGCGTAGGTGCCGTTCGGGTAGCGCTTGCTGACGTCGTCCAGAGTGATCAATGCGCCGGCCTTCCCTCTTCCTTCGTCACGTGTCGCTGGCCCCATGAGCACAAGCGACCCCACGCCTACCTACTTTGGGACGGACCATACGGTCCGCCTGCGCCCATGACAACGGCGCGAGAGGACTGATTGCTACTGGAAACCAGCCATTTCCCGCGAAACGGACGCCCGACGGACACCCGAAAAGGGTGTCAGCCTGCCGCCGAGTCGTCCGAATTCACTACTTCGTCGGGAGCGGCGGCTGCGTGGGTCGGGTCGAGGTGAAGGTCGCGATGGAGGCGATCTTCGCGTCCCCGGTGGCCATGACCTTCACGCCCATCGTGGCGCGCCCAAGGGCGCGGATCTGCTCGAGTGGCGTGCGGATGACGACGCCTGTGCTCGAGATGAGCAGGATCTCCTGCGAGCCTTCATCGACGATCTGGATCGCGGCGAGGTCGCCGGTCTTCGAGCCAAGTGACGCGAGAATGACACCCTGGCCGCCGCGGCCATGCGTCGGGAACTCCTCGACGGCTGTGCGCTTGCCATAGCCATTCGCGGTCACCGAGAGGACCTCGGTCCGTGGGCGCACGATGCCCATGCCGATGACCTCGTCGCCCTTCGCGAGGCGGATGCCGGTGACACCCTGCGTCGGTCGGCCCATCGGACGGGCGTCGCTCTCCTTGAAGGTGATCCCCTTCCCCTTCTTCGTCGCGAGCAGGATGCGGTCGCCCTTCAGAGCCGGCGCGACCCATGCGAGCACGTCGCCCTTGCGGAGCGCGATCGCGATGAGGCCGGCGCGCCGGACATTCGCGTACTCCTTGAGCGAGGTCTTCTTGATGAAGCCCTTGCGTGTGGCCATGACCAGGAATTCCGACGTCGAGCCATCGCGCAGCGCGACGAGCGCAGAAACGCGCTCGCCCTGCTGCATCGCCTCAAGGATGTTCTGGATCGGCGTGCCCTTCGCCGTGCGGCTCGCGTCCGGCAGTTCGAACGCCTTGAGCGCGAACACGCGACCGCGGTCGGTGAACACATAGATGCGGTCGTGGTTCCGCGCGACGACCAGGTGATCGACGTCGTCCTCTTCGCGCGTCGCCATGCCGATGACGCCTCGGCCGCCGCGGTGCTGCGAGCGGTACGTCGACAGCGGCATGCGCTTGGCGTAGTTGCGGCTCGACAGCGTGATGACGACGTCCTCGTCCGCGACGAGCTGTTCGTCGGTGAACTGGCCCGGCAGGTCATTCACGATCTCGGTGCGACGGTCGTCGCCGAACCTCTCGGCGAGCGTGTCGAGGTCGGTCTTGATGAGGCTCATGATCTTGCGGGCCGATCCGAGGATCGACTCGAGCTCGCTGATGAGCTTGATGACCTCCTCGTACTCGGCATCGAGCTTGTCCTTCTCGAGCGCGGAGAGGCGGCGCAGCTGCATGTCGAGGATGGCCTTGGCCTGAGCCTCTGACAGCTTGAATTGCTCGCGCATCTTCTCGACCAGGACGGCTTCCTGACCGCGGTGAGCGCGGATGAGCTTGATGATCGCGTCGAGGTTGGCGTGCGCGATCTTCAGGCCCTCGAGGATGTGCGCCCGGTCCTTCGCGCGCGCGAGATCGAACTCGGTCCGCCGGCGGATCACAACCTTGCGGTAGTCGATGTGCTGCTGAAGCACGTCCTTCAGCGAGAGCACGCGTGGCTCCTGGCCGACGAGCGCAAGCATGTTGAGGTTGAACGCCGACTGCATCGCGGTGTGCTTGTAGAGGCTGTTGAGCACGCGCTCGAAGGTGTCGTCGCGCTTCACCTCGATGACGATGCGCATGCCCTCGCGGTCGCTTTCGTCGCGGATGTCGGAGATGCCCGCGAGGCGTTTCGTACCAACGAGCTCGGCGATCTTCTCGATCAGCGACGCCTTGTTCACCGCGTATGGGAGCTCGTTCACGATGATGGCCTCGCGGTTCCCGCGCAGGTCCTCTTTGTGGACCTTCGCGCGCATGACGATGCGCCCGCGACCGTTCGCGTACGCGCGGCGTATGCCGTCGACGCGCTCGCTCTTGCCGGTCTCGACGTTCCGCTCTTCCTCGAAGCGGTAGATCAGCCCGCCGCCCGGAAAGTCCGGCCCCAGGATCGTGTCGCAAAGGTCGTCGTTCGTGAGATCCGGGTCGTCGATGAGCCGCTTCTCCGCGGCGACGACCTCGCGCAGGTTGTGCGGCGGGATGTTCGTCGCCATGCCCACGGCGATCCCGGCCGAGCCGTTCACGAGGAGGTTCGGGAGGCGCGCTGGAAGCAGGACGGGCTGCTGGTGGCGGTTGTCGTAGTTCGGGACGAAGTCGACCGTGTCCTTCTCGATGTCGGCGAGCATCTCCGCGCTGATCGCGGCAGGCCGCGCTTCGGTGTAGCGCGCCGCGCCCGCCGGGTCGTCGTCGATCGAGTTGTGGACGAAGACCCCGGCGTTGAGCGCGAAGTTCTGCGTCACGTCGACCGTGAGGTCATACACATCGGCCTTGCCGGCGGGCTCGACCTTCGCGACCCTCTGCGTGAGTGCGGCCGGGACCGGGAATGCGCCGGTGCGGTGCAGCCGCTCGGGGATCGCGGTACGCGCGAACGGCATGAGCGCGTCCTTTGCCTTCAGCTGCTCGGCCTCGCGGTACGTGCCGTCGCGCAGCAGGAAGCGGTGGTCGGGCGTGCAGATGATCTCCGCGCCGGACTCGAGCGTGACCTTCACCACGGGATCGTTCCGCTTCACAAGACGCGGCGCGCGCATCGGCTTGATGCGCACGTTGCGGTGCGAGTCGAGCGTGAAGACCTCTGCGCGCATCCCGCGGTGCGCCATGTCGACGAGCTCCGCAAGCGTCTTCGGCTCGCCCTGGTACATCTCGACCTTCGTGTCGCCGCTGAAGCAGCCGAAGTTCCCCTGGCCCTGCACCAGCGGGTAGCGCGCGGCGAAGTCCTGCGCGAGCCGCACGAGCGCGTCGTAGATCGGGACGTCGCCGTGCGGGTGGTACTTCCCCATCACCTCACCGACGATCGCGGCGGACTTGCGGAACGCGGCCGTCGGCCGCATCCCCATGTCGTGCATCGCCCAGAGGATCCGGCGCTGCACCGGCTTGAGGCCGTCGCGCACGTCGGGCAGCGCGCGCGCGACGATGACGCTCATCGAGTAGTCGAGGTAGGCCTTGCGCATCTCGCCCTCGAGCTCGGTCTTGGTCACGCGGTCGTCCCCGGGTTGTTCGATCACGCTCGTGCCCTCTCCTCTTCGTCGACCGCCGCTTTGACTTTCGCGAAGGCCTCATCGATGCGCGAATACCGTCGCTCGAGCTCCTTGCGACGCTCGTCCGGCATGACGAGGAACGTCGCGTCGGCCTCGGCCAGGAGC
The DNA here is from genome assembly GCA_044866725.1 of Candidatus Limnocylindria bacterium. Classification (GTDB taxonomy): domain Bacteria; phylum Chloroflexota; class Limnocylindria; order P2-11E; family P2-11E; genus CF-39. The sequence goes on from JBIOUD010000139.1 coordinate 6,710, forward strand.
GCGCCAGAGGCGTCACGCACCTCGCCATGCGTCTCCACCGCGCGTCGCGTCTGCTTCAGCACGGTGCCGGTCACGGCGAGCTCGCCACCGACCTCGACGGGTTGCCGAAAGATCACGGTGATGCGCGCGGTGACGCCCCACATGCCCTGATGAAAGATCGCCCAGCCCATCGTCTCGTCGAGCAGCGCGGTGAGGATGCCGCCATGGACGAACCCGTCGTAACCGGTGTGCTCGCGGCGCGGCACGAAGCGCGTCTCGGCCCGCCCGCGCGCGACGTCGTAGTCCAAGTGCAGGCCGATCGGATTCGCGCGCCCGCACGCGAAGCACCAGTGGTCGAAGTCGATGCCGAGCTCTGACAGCCGCGCCACTAGGTGTCGAGCTCCGCCTTGTGAGCGTTCGCCATGATCCACTTCTTGCGCGCGTCGACTTCGTTGCCCATGAGCTCGTCAAAGGCGAGATCGGCCTTCTCGGCGTCCTCGAGCGTCACACGCTTCAAGGTCCGCGTGAGTGGGTTGAGCGTCGTATCCCAGAGCTGCTCGGCGTTCATCTCGGCGAGTCCCTTGTAGCGGGAGATGGCCGGCTCGCGGCCGCCCTTGCCGTCGTCCGTGCCCTCGTCCGTTGAGGTCGGCACGCCATCGCCGTCGGCCTCTGCGTCAGCGGCGGGCGCCGCTACCGCACCGCGCCGCTTGCGCGCGCCGGCCGCGGGCTTCTCGTCGGTCGCCGCCTTCGCCGCGCGCTCGTCCTTCTTCTTCTTGGCCTGCGTCTTCAGCTCCTTGATGGCCGCGTCGCGCTGCTGGTCGGAGTACGCCCAGCGCACCTCCTTGCCGAGCTGCACGCGGTACAGCGGTGGCTGGCCGATGTAGATCCGGCCCTCCTCCACGAGCGGACGGAAGTGGCGGTACAGGAGCGTGAGGAGCAGCGTGCGAATGTGCGCGCCGTCGACGTCGGCGTCGGCGAGCAGGATCGTCTTGCCGTACCGGAGCTTCTTCAAGTCGAAGTACTCGCCGATGCCCGTCCCAAGCGCGGTGATGAGCGCCTTGATCTCCTCGTTGCCGAGCATCTTGTCGGCGCGCGCCTTCTCGACATTCAGGATCTTGCCGCGAAGCGGCAGGATCGCCTGGATGCGGCGGTCGCGACCGGCCTTCGCGTTGCCGCCGGCGGAGTTGCCCTCCACCAGGACCAGCTCGCTCTTCTCCGGGTCGCGCTCGGAGCAGTCGGCGAGCTTGCCGGGGAGCGAGAACCCATCGAGCGCGCCCTTACGGAAGACATCGCGCGCCTTTCGCGCGGCTTCCCGCGCACGGAACGCGGTGAGGCACTTCTCGACGATGCGCCGCGCGTCCTGGGGGTTCTCCTCGAGGAACGCGCCGAACGCGTCGTTCACCGCGGCCTGGACCTGGCCGGCCACTTCCGCGTTGCCGAGTCGCGTCTTCGTCTGCCCCTCGAACTGCGGCTCGCGGATCTTCACGCTGATAACGGCGGTGAGGCCCTCACGGGTGTCGTCGGAGGTGAGGTTCGCGTCCGCTTCCTTCAGCTGCCCGTTCTTGCGGGCGTAGAAATTGATCGTCCGTGTGAGCGCGTTCCGGAACCCGGTGAGATGTGCGCCGCCGTCGATCGTGTTGATGTTGTTCGCGAACGTGTAGACCTTCTCGGCGAAGCCGTCGTTGTACTGGAACGAGACCTCCACGACGGTGCCGTTGTCGTGGTTCTTCTCGACGTAGACCGGCCGGTTGTGCAGCACCGCGTGCGCCCGATTCAGGTGTCGGACGAAGGAGACGATGCCGCCGTCGAAGTAGTAGCTGGCCTCGTGTCCGTCGCGCTCGTCGTGGAGCGAGAGGAACAGACCCTTATTGAGGTACGCGGTCTCACGAAGCCACTGCTCGGGAACCTGCGCATCCCACTCGATCACCGGGAACATCTCGGGGTCCGGCCAGAAGCGCGTGACCGTGCCGGTGATCTTCGCCCGCTCGGTCCATGGGAGTGGCGCGGGCGCCGGGAGCTGCGGCTTCGCGACCGTCTTCACCGCGCTCGACGGCTTGCCGCGGGCGTAGGACTGCGTCCAGACCTTGTTGTCGCGATGGACCTCGACCACGAGCTGCGTCGAGAGCGCGTTCACGACGGACACGCCGACGCCGTGGAGACCGCCGGACACCTTGTAGCCGGCTCCGCCGAACTTGCCTCCGGCGTGCAGGATGGTGTGCACGACCTCGAGGGCGGACTTGCCGGTCTGCTGCTGCTTGTCGGTCGGGATGCCGCGGCCGTTGTCCGCGACGGTGATCGAGTTGTCCTTGCCGATCCACATGTCGATGCGATCGCACGTCCCGTTCATCGCCTCGTCGATCGAGTTGTCGAGAACCTCGCGGATGAGGTGATGCAGGCCGCGGATGTCGGTGGTGCCGATGTACATGCCGGGACGGCGACGAACGGCATCGAGGCCCTCGAGGACCTGGATGTCCTTCGCGCTGTACGACGCCGGCGGCTTCTGGCCGTTGGTCGCGGCAGCGCTCTTCTTCACGTCTTCTTTCTTGACTGCCACGTGTTCCCCTTACGCCTTTCCCGCGCGGACGAGCAGCTCGTAGAGCCGCTCGAAGTCGTCGTCCGAGTAGAACTCGATGAGGATGCGCCCGCCCCTCCGACGGCGCACGACCTCTACCTTTGTGCCCAACGCGGAACGGAGCTCATTCGTCACCTGCGCGAGGTCCGGGTCACTCCGAAGGACACGACCGCGGGTGCGACCGCGCCGATTCGGATGGACCATCTTGCGGACGAGCGCCTCCGCGTCGCGCACCGAGAGCTCTTTTGCGATGATGTCGCCAAGCGCGGCGATCGCTGCCGAAAGCGGTAGCGGCAGCAGCGCCTTCAGGTGACCCTCGCTGATCTTGCCCTCGACGACCGCATCCTGGATCACCTGCGGTGCCGTGAGCGCGCGGAGGGTGTTCGCGACGTGCGGGCGGCTCTTTCCCACCCGCTCGGCGAGCTGCTCCTGCGTGAGGTCATAGGTTTCCATCAGCAGCTTGTACGCGCGAGCGGTCTCGATCGCATTGAGGTCGGTGCGCTGAAGGTTCTCGACGAGCGCGAGCTCGAGACGGTCACTGACGTCCTCGCGGACGACCGCAGGAATCGTCGTCTTGCCGGCCGCGCGGGATGCCAGCAGCCGGCGGTGACCGGCGATGAGCTCGTATCCCTCTCCCTTCCGCGAGACCACGATTGGTTGCAAGACGCCATGACGCGAGATCGACCGCGCCAGTTGGTCGATCGCCTCCGGGTCGAACTGCGTCCTGGGCTGTTGTGGATTCGGTGTGATGCGGTCGAGTGGGATCTCCGCCGTGGCGGGCGGCGCGACCGCGCGCGCTACCGAAGATGGTTGCGGGCCGAGAAGGACGTCGAGTCCGCGACCGAGGCCACTGCGCGCCATCAGACGGACTCCGCGAGCGCGATGGGTTCACGCGCGCGCATCCGGTCCTCGACCTCACGCGCGAGCTCGCCATACGCCTGGGCCGCGCGTGAATTCGGGTCGTAGACCGAAATCGGCTTGCCGTAGCTCGGCGCCTCCGCGAGTCGGACGGTTCGCGGGATCCTGGTGGTCGCGACAAGACTCGGGAAGTGCTTGTGGACCTCGTCGATGACCTGCATCGACAGCCGGTTCCGACGGTCCTCCATCGTGAGGACGATCGCGAGGACCTCGAGCCTGTCGTTGAGCCGCAGGCGGACTGCCTCGATCGTGTCCAAGAGCTGGGCGAGGCCCTCAAGCGCGTAGTACTCGCATTGCACGGGCACCAGGACGCCGTCTCCGGCTGCGAGCGCGTTCACGGTGAGGAGACCGAGGGAAGGCGGGCAATCGATGAGCACGGTGTCGTACTCCGTGGCGCCCGCCCGAAGAGCCTGGCGCAGGCGGAACTCGCGCGCCATTACGGGTACCAACTCGACCTCGGCGCCGGCCATGTCTGGCCCGGATGGGATCAGGTCAAGGCCCTCCAACTCTGTGTGTGCGACAGATTCGGTGATCGGCTGCTCCTTGAGCAGCACGCGGTGGATCGCGCCGTTCTTCTCGATGCCGAGGCCACTGGTCGCGTTCGCTTGGGGATCCAGATCGACGATGAGAACGCGCTGACCGAGCTCCACGAGCGCAGCTCCTAGGCTGATTGCGGTCGTTGTCTTCCCCACCCCGCCCTTCTGATTCGAGACGACGAGGGCCCTCATTTCGGCGAATGTTCCACGGGGAACATGCGCCTGTGAAACTGGGGGAAAATGGGGTCGAAAAGTGACCGTTCCGTGTTGCTAATTCTACCTGAAAACGCCCCCAGACGCGCCTATCAGTCACACTGCCCAAACTGCAGGAACCGATTCTCCGAGCACGCCTAAGCACGAGGCGTCAACCCATCAGCGGTGCCGGGCAGATAATCGCTCCTGGGATGAAATCGCGCTGGAGCCCGACGACCAAACGGGTCGTTGTGGGCGCCCTCGCAGCTGTCTTTCTGCTCTTCATTTGGCGCGCCGGCGACATCGTCGCCCCCTTCCTGTGGGCGGCGATCCTCTCGTACATTCTGCTACCAGTTGTGGGAGCGATCGAGCGGCGGACGAACATGCCGCGAACGCTCGCCGCGGTCGTCGTCTTCCTCGCGGTCCTAGCGACCATATTTGGAGGCGTGCGCTTCGTCGTCCCCCGCCTCGTCGACAACGCGCACGACCTGCAGACGAACTGGCCGACCCTGATCTCGAACGCCGAGCGCTCGATCGGGCAGTGGCTTACGGCGCTCGGGCTTGGCGACCTCCAGGACTCGCTCATCACACCGAACCTGCAGGACCTCGACCGTCAGATCGCGAACATGATCCAGCGGAACGCGCTACCGGTAGTGGTCGGCGCCGGGCACTTTCTGCTCGAGTTCCTCATCTTCCTCATCGGCACGTTCCTGATGCTGCGAGACGCACCGCGCCTCCTGAACTTCATCCAGCGCCAGCTCCCGCGCGAGCATCGCGGTGAGCTCGTCCATGTGCTGCGCGAGACGAACACGATGCTCGGCCGCTACATCCGCGGACAGCTGATCCTCGTGGTCCTGATGTCAAGCGTGACGACGGTCGGACTCACGGTCCTGGGCGTGCCGTACAGCGTCCTGTTGGGCGTGATGACCGGCGTGCTCGAGACGATCCCGTTCGTCGGCCCGATCACCGCGGGCGCGATCGCGTGCCTCGTCGCGCTCGGACATCCGAACCCGTTCGGCTGGGAGCAGATCGCGTACGTCGCGGTCGTCGCGATCATGTACACGGTCCTGCGCCACGCCGAGGACTACCTGGTGATCCCAACGGTCATCGGGCGCGCGGTGCGGCTGCACCCCGCGATCGTCATCTTTGCGCTGCTGTCGGGCGGCGCGGTGTTCGGCCTTTTGGGCATCGTCCTCGCCGTACCGGTCGCAGCGACGCTCCGCCTCGTGCTCATCTACGTGCGGGCGAAGCTGCGCGACGAAGACCCGTTCCCATCGCTCACCGAGGAGCTCGCGGCCACCCATGACGAGACGGTCGCCGACGCGCCCGAGCCGGCTGCCGTCCGGTCCCGGAGCCGCGCCTAGCCCTGGACCAGCGATCGCCCGCGTAGCACCGTGGCGGCATTCGCGTTCCGCCACAGAGGAGGAAGTCGTGCGGGTGGCCCTCGCCATCGTGGTCCCGCTCGTCGCGGCACTCCTGCAGGGGTCGGTCGTGCCGTTCATCGTCGTCGCCGGTGCGCGTCCAAATTTGGTCGTCCTCGCTGCGGCCACCTGGGCCGTGGCGGCAGGGCCGCGCGAGGCGATCTGGTGGGCCTTCCTGGGCGGCCTCGCCATGGACCTCGTCTCCGGGGGACCGGTGGGCGCCCTCGCGCTCGCCGCGCTTCTGCCAGTGGCCGCGATCGGCCTCACTGAGCTGCCCGGCCGCCCGCGCTCGGTCGTGACGGCCGCAGTGCTGGTCGGAGTCGCCAGCGGCGCGGCGAGCCTGCTCTACGCGATCGTCCTCGCGCTCGCGGGGGTGCGCCTCCCGGAGATCCCGGCGCTCCTTGCGACGACGGTCGCCGGCGCGATCTACAACGCCGTGCTCGCGATCGCTACCTATCCGTTCCTCCGGATGCTGCGTCGAAGCACCGACAAGCAGGCATCCTTCTCGGGGCAAGCATGGTGAGAGACGACGACCGCGCGTTCGCGAGCCCGCGCCGCTTCATCGCGGTCGGCCTGGCGATCATCGTCGTCTTCACGACGCTGACCGCACGTCTCTACGACCTGCAGATCGTCAACGGGGCTCATTACCGCGTCCTCGCCGAACAGAACCGCGTGCTGCGCCTGCCCGTCACCGCGGAGCGGGGGAACGTCACCGATCGGAACGGTTACGTCCTCGCGCGAAACCTGCCCGGCTTCGCCGTCATGGTCCTGCCGGTCGACCTTCCGCGGTCGAAGCAGGCCGGCCTCACGTCCTCCCTCGGTGCGGTGCTGGGTCGCGATCCGGCCGAGCTCGACAAGATCATCGACCAGCAACGGATCCGCAATCCGTATGAGCCGGTGAAGGTCTCAGCGAAGCCGGTCTCGCGCGACATCGCGCTCGTGCTGAGCGAGCGCGCGGAGCTCTTCCCGAGCGTGCGCGTCGAAGCGCAGTCGATCCGGTCGTACGTCGACGCGGTCCTGTACTCGCCGATCATCGGTTACGTCGGCGCGATCACCGAGGACGAGCTTGACGAGCGCAAGGACGGCGGCTACCTGCCGACAGACATCATCGGCAAGACCGGCCTCGAGCTCGTCTACGAGAACTACCTGCGCGGGCAATACGGCTGGCGCGAGATCGAGCGCGACGCCGCGCAGCGCGAGATCAAGACGCTCGCGTTCTCAGCGCCGACGACCGGGAACAACCTCGTGCTCACCATCGACGACCGTCTGCAGAAGCTCCTCGATGTCGAGCTGCGTAAGGGCGTGGACGAGGATCGCTTCACGCAAGCCGTGGGGATCGCGATGAATCCGCAGAACGGCGAGATCCTCGCGATGGTCTCCATCCCTGGCTACGACAACAACTGGTTCGTCCAGGGCATCACGCCCGAGCAGATGGCGCAGCTGAACTCCGACGACCGGCACCCACTCGTGAACAAGGCGATCGCCGAGCAGTTCCCACCCGGCTCGACGTTCAAGATGGTCACCGGACTCTCGGCGCTCACCGCGGGCACCGCGACGCGCAACACGGTCGTGAACGTGAGCTCGACGGTGATGACCGTGAGTGGGTTCCCGTTCTACGACTGGCGCGCGCACGGCTCGGTCGACTTCCTGAACGCGTTCGCCCACTCGAGCGACATCTACTTCTACACGCTCGCCGGCGGCGGGCCGATGGCGCCGAACGTCCGCGGCGCGGGCCCAGACAACATCGCGAAGTACGCGCGCATGCTCGGGTTCGGGCAGCGGACCGGCATCGACCTCCCGTACGAGGTGCGCGGGATCATGCCGGACCCGGCCTGGAAGCTCGAGAACATGCACGAGGAGTGGACGATCGGCAACACCTACCACGAGGCGATCGGCCAAGGGTTCGTCGCCGTCACCCCGCTCCAGCTCCTCAACGCGTACGCCTCAGTGGCGAACGGTGGGACGGTCTACACGCCGCACCTCCTGAAGGAGGTGCGCGACGCGGATGGCAAGGTCGTCACGGCGTACAAGGCGCCTGACGGCTCGCCGCGAAAGCTCGAGATGAAGGCCGACGACCTGCGACTCATCCGTGAGTCCGCCCGCCGTGTCGTGACCATCGGCCACGCCTGGATGCCGAACGCGAAGCTTCCGATCGCCGGGAAGACCGGCACCGCCGAATTCGGCGCCTCGTCGGGGCGGGACTCCGCCGGCCGCAACAAGCTCGGCTTCCACAACTGGTTCGTGTCCTTCGTGCCGCAGCAGGACAACACCGACCCGACGGCGCAGATCGCGATGGTCATCTTCACGTACGACTCGAGCCGCGCGCTGTGCGACTCCTGCATCAACCCCGCGGTCACGCTCACGCAGAAGATCTACGAGTCCTACCTGGTGGGGGACAAGAGGTGAGCGTGAAGGCGATGTCCGTCGGGCGCGCCGCGTCGCCGCTCCACGACCGGCCGCACGCGCGGCGTTTCGACCAGGTCGATCCATACCTGCTCATCGCCACGTTCCTGCTCATCGTCTACGGGCTCGTGATGACCTACTCGGTGACGGTCGAGTCGCGGACGCTCACCGGAGATCCGATGCAGTTCGTCCTGCGCGGCGCGCTGTGGGCCGGGATCGGGCTCGCGGTGATGGTCGCCGTCGCGTTGTTCGACTATGCCTGGCTCGGGACGTTCGCGCCCCTCCTGTACCTCATGACGCTCGGGCTCCTGCTCGTCGTCCTCGCGATCGGTCAGGAGTCGCTCGGCGCGCAGCGCTCGGTGAGCTTCGGCGGGATCAGCTTCCAGTTCAGTGAGGTGGGGAAGGTCCTCATGATCGTCGTGCTCGCGAAGTACTTCGCGGACCGGCACGACAAGATCGGCTCGCCGGTAACGGTCGCCGGCGGCCTGCTCATCCTTGGACCGGCCGTGGCCCTCGTGTACAAGCAGCCCGACCTCGGCACGAGCCTGGTCTTCGTCGCGATCTTCTTCGGCCTCGCGTTCATGGCCGGCGCGCGGGTCTGGCAGCTCGTCGGCATGGTGGCGGTCGCCGGGGCCTCGTTCCCGCTCATCTGGTCGTTCCTGAAGCCGTACCAGCAGGCGCGGCTCACCGCCTTCCTCGATCCGTACGCGGACCCACAGGGCGCGGGCTGGAACATCATCCAGTCGCTCATCGCCGTCGGCTCAGGTCAGGCGACCGGCAAAGGCCTGACCGCCGGCACACAGTCGCCGCTCGGATACCTGCCCATCGCTGAGTCGGACTTCGTGTTCTCGGGTCTGGCCGAGGACCTCGGGTTCGTCGGAGCGGTCATCCTCTTTGCGCTCTACATCGCACTCCTCTTCGCCGCGCTGCGGATCGCGTTCCGCGCTCGCGATCCGTTCGGCATGCTTCTCGGCGCCGGTGTCGTCTCGATGCTCATCTTCCAGATCATGGTGAACGTCGGCATGGCGATCTCACTCATGCCCGTGACCGGCATCCCACTCCCGTTCATCTCACACGGCGGCAGCTCGCTCGTGAGCATCTGTTTCGCGCTCGGCGTGTTGCAGAGCGTGTCGATGCGACGCGAGGCGCCGTCGCTCGGCTAGCAGAGCGGCAGCGCCTCGGTCGGCGCTGGAAGCATGAGCGCTCCCTCCGGCACGGCATAGAACGCGCTCCACGGATCGAACAGCGGATCGCGCAGCGCGATCCTGTGCCGCACTTCAACGCGCGCCGATCGAGCGAAGTCGCGCAGCTTCGGCGCGAGCTCGACCAGCTGGTGTTCGTCCTTCTCCGTTACCTCACCGGCAGCGTCGATCATCACGTCGAGGAAGAGGTCGGTGAACGCGACGAGTCCTTCTGCGACACGGACCTGATGCGCGATATCGATGTAGAAACGCTTCTCTTCGCGCGGCCCGCTGCACGAGACGGTGAATGGCCGAGCTCTGTGGAAGACAGACACACCGTCGGTCTGTGTCGTCCAGCCGCCGAGTGGGTTGGACCACCGGGTTCCGGCGGGGCCGAAGACGCGTACCCACCCGTCGACCGGCGGAAGGAGATAGGCGCGTCGTGCCTGCCAGATCGACCCATCAGGGATGCGCTTGTCGATGCGGATGAGCGGGTACATCCGCCTATACTTTCGACTGAAAGGCCGCGAACGGGAGCAGTACGCGGGTCCCCTGACGCAAGAGAGCCGGCGGATGGTGCGAGCCGGTCGACAGGGAACGCGGAACTCGCCCGGGAGCCGCGGGGGCGAACTGTGAAGTAGCCCTCGCCGGGGTCACGCCCGTTATCGACGTGCCGAGCGGAGAGCGATCGGGGCTGTGGCGCAGTGGTAGCGCATCACACTGGCAGTGTGGGGGTCAGGGGTTCGAATCCCCTCAGCTCCACCGGGCGCGAAGCCAGTCCGAGAACTCTCAAGCAGGGTGGTACCGCGGAAGTTGCCTTCCGTCCCTTTGCCGACACGTCGGCGCGGGGCGGAGGGCTTTTTGTTTGAAAAGACCCGTGCGGTGGTCAGCGGACTGGGACATGGCGAAGAAATGGCGAAGGAGGCGAGCGCGATGGCTGTCGCGAAAGAACGCACCGAGCGATACGACCCCGCGGCGATCGAAGCGAAGTGGTTGGAAGAGTGGGAGCGCTCCGGCCTCCACCAGACACCTGACGATCCGCCCGCCGGAAAGAAGAACTTCTACTTCCTGACGATGTTCCCGTACCCGTCGGGTGAGGTGCACATCGGACACTGGTACGCGTACACGCCCGCGGACGCGGCCGCGCGCTTCATGCGCATGCGCGGACACAACGTGCTGTTCCCGATGGGCTTCGACGCGTTCGGCCTGCCCGCGGAGAACGCCGCGATCAAGCGGAAGATGCACCCAGCGCAATGGACCGAAAAGAACATGGCGCACATGCGGGAGCAGTTCCACCGCATGGGCGCGGCGATCGACTGGCGGCGCGAGGTCATCACCTGCTACCCGGACTACTACCGCTGGAACCAGTGGATCTTCCTGAAGTTCCTGGAGAACGGGCTGGCCTATCGGAAGGACGCGCCCGTGAACTGGTGCCCCAACGACCAGACCGTGCTCGCGAACGAGCAGGTCATCCAAGGCAAGTGCGAGCGCTGCGGTACGGCCGTGATCAAGCGCGACCTGGAGCAGTGGTTCTTCCGGATCACGAAGTACGCGGACGAGCTGCTGCGGTTCGACGGCCTTGACTGGCCCGAGCGCGTCCGCGTCATGCAGACGAACTGGATCGGCCGATCCGAGGGCGCCGAGCTCAGCTTCCCGGTCGAGGGACACGCCGACGCGCAGATCAAATTCTTCACGACGCGGCCGGACACGATCTACGGCGCGACGTTCATGGTGCTCGCGCCCGAGCATGCGCTCGTCGAGAAGATCACGACCGCCGAGCATCGCGACGAGGTTCGCGCGTACGCGGAGCGTGCGCGCAACACCGACGAGATCGAGCGCACGACCGCGGAGCGAGAGAAGACCGGTGTCTTCACCGGCGCGTACGCGCGCAACGTCTTCAGCGGCGAGAAGATTCCCGTCTGGATCGCCGATTACGTGCTGGCGACGTATGGCACCGGCGCGATCATGGCCGTGCCCGGCCACGACGAGCGGGACTTCGCCTTCGCGAAGAAGTTCGGCCTCCAGATCCGCGAGGTCATTTCGCAGGAGGGCGAAGAGCATGGTGTCCTGCCCGAGGCGTACGTCGGAGAGGGCGTCATGGTGCGCAGCGGCCCGTTCAGCGGTACGCGCAGCGAGGAGGGCAAGAAGGCCGTCGCGACAGAGGCCACGAAGCGCGGCATCGGCGGACCATCGGTCACATATCGCCTGCGCGACTGGCTGATCAGCCGGCAGCGCTACTGGGGGACGCCCATCCCGGTCGTGTACTGCGACACCGACGGCGTCGTCCCGGTGCCGTACGAACAGCTCCCCGTGGTGCTCCCGCGTGACGCCGAATTCAGCTACGAGGGCGGCAATCCGCTGGCCAGGGTCGAGGCCTTCGTGAAGACGACGTGCCCGAAGTGCGGAAAGGCCGCGCGCCGCGAGACCGACACGCTGGATACCTTCATGGACTCGAGCTGGTACATGTACCGCTACGTCGATCCGAAGATCGCGACGGCCTTCATGAACAAGGAGATCGGTCGCGACTGGCTGCCGGTCGACCAGTACACGGGCGGCATCGAGCACGCGATCCTGCACCTGCTGTACATGCGCTTCGTCTGCAAGGGCCTGCGGGACCTCGGCGAGCTGTGGTTCGACGAGCCGGCGATCCGGCTCCAGAACCAGGGCGTGATCATCTTCGGCGGCACGAAGATGTCGAAGTCGCGCGGCAACGTGAAATCGCCAGACGAGTACACGTCGCGCTACGGCGCGGACACGCTGCGCCTCTTCATGATGTTCCTGGGCCCGTGGACGCAGGGCTCTGATTGGGATGCCGCGGGCATCGACGGCTGCAATCGGTTCCTCCGCCGGGTGTGGGACCTGGGCGTCTCGCCGCGGGACCAGAGCGGCGCGCGCGACGAGTCTGTCGATCGCGCGACTCATGCGGCGATCAGGAAGGTCACCGAGGATCTTGGGACTTACGCGTTCAACACCGCGATCGCCGCGATGATGGAGCTGTCGAACGTGCTGCAGAAGGCGACCGGTCCGAGCCGCGATGACGGCATCGGCGCGCTGGTGCTGCTGCTGGCGCCGTTCGCGCCGTACATCAGCGAGGAGCTCTGGCATCGCCGCGGCGGGTCGGGGTCGGTGCACGCGCAGACATGGCCGTCGTTCGACGTGAAGCTCGCCTCACCGACCGAGGTGACGATCGTCGTGCAGGTGGCGGGCAAGGTCCGTGATCGCTTCACCGTGCGCGCCGGGACGCCGAAGGCCGAGCTGCAGCGACTGGCACTCGCGAGCGAGAAGGTGCAGGCTGCTCTCGGTGGGAAGGAGCCAACGAACGTGATCGTCGTGCCTGATCGGCTGGTGAGCGTGGTCCTCGAGTGAGCGGCGAGATCCGTCTTGCCGCGCTCTGCGACCACGCGCTCGTCGGACAGGACGGCAAGGTCACGCTCATCGGCATCTTCCGGAACATCAGCGTGAGCGGGCTGCCGGCACAGCACCCGCGCATGTTCCTCGTCGCGATCCTCGGACTCGACGTCGGCGCGCACACGGTCGTGGTCCGTCTGCTCAAGCCCGACGGTCAGCAGGCCATGCCGAACCCCCCGGAGATATCGGTGCACGCCGTCGCCGGCCAGGACGTGAACGTGATCGTCGAGCTCAACAACATGAGCTTCACGACCTACGGCATGCACCGGTTCCAGCTGAACGTGGACGGCGACGCGGTCGGCGATCTGCCGGTCGTCATCGTCCAGATGCAGCCGCCCGGGGAGCGTCGTCGCTCGAACTAGCGACGAGCGGTCGCACGAACGTGCGACGAGTGGCGCCTTCACACGACGCGACCGATCCACCACTGTCCGCGCGTGCCGCGCATCGTCGTGCTCGCCGTCGCGGCCGCGGTGGCGCTCGGCGTCGTCGTCGCGGTCGCGAAGCTGCGCGCGCCGGTGCCGGTGCCGATCACCGTGGTGGAGGAGTCCGCCACGCCGACGGCCGTGCCCTTCCTCTACGTCGACGTCGGCGGCGCCGTCGCCCGGCCTGGGGTCGTCCGACTGGCCGCCGGCACGCGCGTGGGCGACGCGATCGCAGCGGCCGGCGGTCCGTCACCCGAGGCCGACCTCGCCGCGCTCAATCGCGCGGCGCCGCTGCGCGACGGCGCGCGGGTGTACGTCCCGCGTCTCGGTGAGACGGCGCCGGCGGGAAGCCTCGGGAGCCCGGCGGAGACGAAGATCGACATCAACCACGCGACCGCCGCGGAGCTCGAGACGCTCCCGGGCATCGGGCCGGCCACCGCGACACGCATCATCCGTTCTCGCGATCAGCGTCCCTTCGCGAAGATCGAGGAGCTGCAGACGCGCGGCCTCGTGACCGCGCGTGTCCTCACGGACATCCGCGATCTGCTGACGCTCCGCTGACCGTCGGCATGGCGCACGTCCGCTGATCCTCGTCGGAGCGCCGCTCCTTCCGGCCGTCGTCGCTGCGGTGACGGTCGCGCTGGCCCTGCGCGCTGGTCTCGTGCTCGGGGTCGCCGTCGCGGTGCTTCTCACGACCGTCGCTCTGGCCCTCGCGATCGCGAGCCTCGATCGGCGGCGCCTGGCGTGGCTCGCGACCGCCATCGCGGCGTCCGCGGTCGTCGCGCACGCGGCGTACCCCGTCGCGTTCATGCCCGCGTGGCTCTTCTCGTTCGAGCTGCCCCGAGCGGCGCTCGCGCGTCCGATCGCGGAGCTCGTCCCAGCTCCCGAGAGCGCGCTACTGCTCGGCATCGTGCTCGGCGAGCGGTCCGGTGTCCCCTTCGATCTGAGTCGCGCGTTCGCCGCGAGCGGCACGACCCACCTGCTCGCGATCTCCGGCTTCAACATGACGCTCGTCGCGACCGCGGTCGCGCTCGCGCTGCGCGGGCGGTGCGGCCCGGTGGCGCGATCGGTCACCGCTGTCGGCGCGATCGTCGCCTACAGCCTCCTCGTCGGGCTCTCGCCGAGCGTGCTGCGCGCGGCGCTCATGGCGAGCGTCGCCGCGATGGGCATCGTGAGCGGACGGCGCGCCGCCACCGCGAACGCGCTCTGCGCCGCCGTCGCCGCGATGCTCATCGCCGACCCGCCCGCGATCGACGACCTCGGGCTGCAGCTCTCCGCGCTCGCGACATCCGGTCTCGTGCTGTGGCAAGGCGCGCTCGCCGAGCGGCTGCGTCTGCTGCCACCGCCGATCCGCGACGGCATCGCGACCACGCTCGCCGCGACTGCGCCGACGCTGCCCGTCGTCGCGGGCGCGTTCGGCCGCGTCTCGCTCGTGTCGCCGCTCGCGAACCTCGTGTGCGTGCCGATGTTCCCGCTGCTCATGCTCGCGGGCGCCGCGACGAGCGCGATCGGCGCGGTCTCGCTCGAGCTCGCGCGACCGGTGGCCCTGCTCGCGTGGGCTTCTGCCACCGGTCTCCGCGGCGCGGTCGAGACCTTCGCGAGCCTGCCGCTCGCGACGGTCGCTGTTCCGGAGGGAATCGCGAGCGGCGTGCTCGTGGCCGGCCTCGAGATCGGAGCCGTCGCGCTGGTCCGCCGCGCACGCTGGATCGCACGCTCGCCTCGCCTGCGGCCGTTCAGCGTTCGCATGCCGAACGTTCCTCGGCCGGCGCTCTCTCGCGCGACCGTGGCGGTCGTCCTCACGATCGCGCTCGCGCCGGGTATCGCGCTGCTCGCCTGGCCCGCATCGCGGTCCGTGCGCGTCGTCGCACTCGACGTCGGCCAAGGTGATGCGTACCTCGTCGACGTCGGCGACGCGCTCGCGCTCATCGACGGCGGGCCGGATCCGACGCGCGTGCTCGACGTGCTCGGCGCGACGCTCGCGCCGTGGCAGCGTCGCATCGACCTCGTCGCGCTCACGCACGCGCACACGGATCACGGAGCAGGCCTGCTCAGCGTCATCGACCGGTACGAGGTCGGGATCGCGATCGAGCCGCTCGGTCTGAACCCGAGCCCACTGACCACTCTCTGGTCCTCAGGTCTGGAGAGGCGTCACATCGAGCGACGTGTCGTGCGCGCGGGCCAGCGCATCAGGCTCGGCTCGGCGACGATCGAGGTGCTCGCCCCGGCGGACGACCTGCTCGTCGATACCCCCTCGCTCGTCCTGCGCGTCACGCAGGGCACCTTCTCGGCGCTCTTCACCGGCGACGCCGTGGACGACGCGCTGCAGCGTGTGCTCGATCGGCCGGACCTGCTGCGCGCGCGCATCTACGTGCCGCCGCATCACGGCGCCGACACGCGGTACGCCGTCGCGCTGCGCGAGAGCGCGCATCCGGACGCCGCCCTCATCTCCGTCGGGGCGGGGAACCGGTATGGTCATCCCACGCCGCAGACGCTCCGGGCGCTCGCGGGCGTCGCGACGTATCGCACCGACAGAGATGGGACGGTTGAGATCCAGCTCGATGGCGCAGGCCTCGTCGTCCGCACCCACGCGAACGGTCTACCTCCTCCACGGCGAGGACCCCTTCCGTATCCGGCTTCGGGCTAACGAGCTCGTGCACGCGCTCCTCGCCGGCGAGGGCGTCGCCTCCTCGAGGCTCGCGGAGCGCGCGCTCAAGTCGTACGGAGACGCGCTCGGACTGACGCGCCTCGACGCGCGCGCGGCCGCGCCCGACGAGATCCTCATGGCGGGCCAGTCGCCGGGGCTCTTCGCCTTACAGGACGAGAAGCGGGTCGTGCTCGTCGAACACGCCGAGACGCTCGCGAAGACCGACGTGATCGCGCGCTTTCCCGAGGACGCCGCGCTCGTCCTCGTCGCCCCCGAGCCGATGAAGACGTCGCGCGCGCGGGGCCGGCGCACGAAGACGGCCGACGCGGAGCCGGACGCCGCGCTGCTCGACGCGGTCCAGGACGTCCGCGGGACCGTCGAGCGCTTCGCGAACCTCATGCCCAACGAAGTCGCGGCATGGGTCGCGGCCCGCGCGAAGCTCCACGGCGTGACGCTGCGGCCGGATGCCCTGAACGCGCTCGTCGGTGCGCTCGGCCCTGACACCGAGCGCATCGAGAACGAGCTCTCGAAGCTCGGCGCGTGGGCGGGCGGCCAGCCCGTGACCGCCCCCGACGTGCACGAGCTCGTCTCGGGCGCGATCGAGTCGCAGGTCTTCGACCTCACGACCGCCGTCGTGCGGCGCGACGTGCGGACCGCGGCCACGCTCCTCGAGCGTCTCCTCGCCGCGGGGAACGCGCCCCAGCAGCTCCTCGCGCTCCTCCTCTGGCAGTTCCGCGTGCTGCTCTTCGCGTCGCAGGATCCGAAGCTGCCCGAGGCGGAGAAGATGGCGAAGGCGATCCGCTCATCGTCGGGCGCGATCCTGCGCTACACGCAGTACGCGCGCGGCCTCGGACCGCGCGATATCGCTCGCGCGTACGAGGCGCTGTACGCGTGCGACATTTCGATCAAGACGGGTCGCGCCGAGTCAGACGAGGTCGCGCTGCTGCTGTGCGTGATGGATCTCTGCGGGGTACCCGGCGCGGACTATCGCGAATTCTTGCTGCGCGAGTCCCCGAAGAAGGGCTAGCCGAGCGAGGGCGAGGCGACGCTCGCGAGCCGCTGGACTGGGCGACGCATGCCCGGGTGCGAGCGCCGGACGTCACCCGCGAGCGGAACCCGACTCGCCGAAGAATCCGCGAAGCGCTTCCATCATTCCGAGATGACGCGCGGCGTGCTCCCAGTAATAGAGGACCCAGTGGCCGACGGTGCGCTCGTTCTTCGGCGGGATCGTCGTCGCAAGCGCGGCGGAGTCGAGCTTCGTTAAGCGCTCCGCGAACTCGTCGAAGACGCGTGTCGCGTAATCGATGAGCTCGGCGCGGGCGGGCAGTTCCAGGCCATGCGCCGTGTCCTGCGGTAGACCGGTCCCTGCCGCGCCCCCACCGAGGTCAGAAGGAAGCCGCCACTTTTTCGCGAGGTCCTCGCGGACCCAGAGCTGCTCGGGCGATCCGAGCCGTGTAGTGAGCTCGCCGATCGATGTCGCGATCTGCGGGAACAGCGAGTCGTCCCATCTCGCGACGTGCCACAGGTTGAACCCGATCGAGTTTGCGGTGCCGGCCGCCTTGTGGAACGCCGACTCCTCTGTCTTGAGGGCGACGTCGATGAGCCCTTCGTGCGTCCTGCGGTAGCCGATGCGTACCTGATCGAGGACGAACTCCGGCACATCGCTCAGTACCGGGCAAGCACCCGCGAGGATCGCTGCGAAGGCGCGAATGTCGCGGACTTAACGCTTCGCGGTGGCCGCGGGCTTCGCCTCCTGCGTCTTGCGGTAGTCCTCGAGGAACTTCTTCTGCCCCGCATCGGTGAGCGGGTGGTTGAAGAGCATCTTCAGGACGCTGAACGGCATCGTCGCGATGTCCGCACCGGCGAGCGCCGCCTGCGTCACGTGCATCGGATTGCGGATCGACGCGGCGAGGACCTTCGTCTTGATGGACTGCTGGCGGTACGCGCTCACGATGTCCGCCACGACGCGCATGCCGTCCTCGTTGATGTCGTCGAGGCGCCCGGCGAACGGGCTGATGATGTACGCGCCGATCGCGGCCGCGAGCAGCGCCTGGTTCACCGAGAAGCAGAGGGTCACGTTCACGCGCGTGCCCTCACCCGCGAGGACCTTGCCGGCGGCGAGGCCGTCCGGCGTGAGTGGCACCTTCACGATGACGTTCTTGTGCCACGCCGCCAGACGGCGGCCCTCGACGATCATGTCGTCGGACTTCTCGCTCACGACTTCGGCTGAGACGTTGCCGATGATCCCGCAGATGCGCTTCACCTGGAGCTCGTGATCCTGTCCGGCCTTCGCGATGAGCGTCGGGTTCGTGGTGATGCCGTCGATGACGCCCCACTTCACCGCCTCTTCGATCTCTTCATAGATCGCGGTGTCGAGAAAGAGCTTCATGTCGTCGTCTCCTGCAGCATCGTTGCCGGTACCTGTGCCCGTCCGTTCGCTCGTGCGAAGGCCAGGCTGGCCTCGATGAACGACGCGAACAGCGGGTGCGGACGATTGGGCCGCGACTTGAATTCCGGGTGGTACTGCGTTCCGAGGAAGAACGGGTGGTCGGTCAGCTCGACGATCTCGACAAGACGACCATCCGGGGACAGGCCCGAGAAGCGCATCCCGTGCTGCCCGAGCAGCTCGCGATAGGCGTTGTTGAACTCGTAGCGATGACGGTGGCGCTCGAGCACGATCGGCTGCGCGTACGCGCGTGCGGCGAGCGAGCCGGGTTCGAGCACACATGGGTAGCTGCCGAGACGCATCGTGCCGCCCTTGTCGGCGATGTCGCGCTGCTCGGGGAGCAGGTCGATGACCGGGTGCGGCGTGAACGCGTCGAACTCGGTCGAGTTCGCGTCCTCGGTGCCGAGCGCGGTGCGCGCGAGCTCGATGACCATGCACTGCATGCCCATGCAGAGGCCGAGCGTCGGGACCTTGCGCTCGCGCCCGAAGCGCGTCGCCTGGAGCTTGCCCTCGATCCCCCGATAGCCGAAGCCTCCTGGAACGACGATGCCGTCGAGGCCGATGAGCGGCTCGACGTCGCGGTCACGCTCGAGGCGCTCGCTGTCGATCCACTGGATCTTCACGTTGCAGCCGGCGGCCCACGAGGCGTGCTTGATCGACTCCGCGACGGAGAGATAGGCGTCGGTGAGCTCGATGTACGTCCCGACGAGGCCGATGTTCAGCGGGATGCGCGCGCCGCGGATGCGCTCCGTGATGGCGCGCCACTCGGCGAGGTCGGGCTGCGTCGAGCGCTCGGCGAGCCCGAGCTCCTCGACGACGATGCGTCCCAGGCCCGCCTCTTCGAGCATGAGCGGCACGGCGTAGATCGACCACGCGTCCGGCTCGGAAATGACGTTGTCGATCTTCACATCACAGAAGAGCGCGATCTTCTCGCGGAGTTCCTCGTCGATCGGCTCATCGGCACGCGCGATGAGCACGTCCGGCTGGATACCGATCGCGCGGAGCTCGCGCACCGAGTGCTGCGTCGGCTTCGTCTTCAGCTCGCCCGTGGCGACGCGGGGCAGGAGCGAGAGGTGGAGATACAGCACATTGTTGCGCCCGACGTCGTTGCGGAACTGCCGGATCGCCTCCAAATACGGTAGCGACTCGATGTCGCCGACCGTGCCGCCGACCTCGACGACGACGACCTCGGCCTGCTGCTCGCGCGCGACACGGTGGATGCGCTCCTTGATCTCGTTCGTCACGTGCGGGATGACCTGCACGGTCGCGCCGAGGTAGTCCCCGCGCCGTTCCTTCGCGATGACCGCGTTGTAGATCTGGCCCGTCGTGAGGTTCGAGGCGCGCGTGACGTTGCGATCGATGAAGCGCTCGTAGTGGCCGAGGTCGAGATCGCTCTCCGCGCCGTCTTCGGTGACGAAGACCTCGCCGTGCTGGTACGGCGACATCGTGCCGGGGTCGACGTTGAGGTAGGGGTCCATCTTCAGCGATGCGACCGCGAGACCGCGCGCCGCGAGGATGCGGCCAAGCGAAGCTGCGGTGATGCCTTTACCAAGTGAGGAGGTGACCCCGCCCGTCACGAAAACAAACTTCGGCACGCAGGCGACCTCCGGGGTTTTTTCAATGATAGCAGCGCGAGTGATAGCAGCGCGAGTGCGCGACAGGAACTAGCCCTGATCGAGCCTCAGCGACTGCAGAAGGATGAGACGCGGCCGCTCCGTCCCCGCGGTCGCGGGCTCGCTCTCGACCTCGACGGGCTCATCGATCCGACAGTCGTCGATGCGTCCATCGAAGCGCAGCGCGCGGAAACGCGCGTCGCGCAGCACGCCGACCTCGCCGGCGTGTTCGACGATCGCCACGAGCTTCGGGCGTAGCCATCGCGTCCCGGTGCGCATCGGCAGGGGCGTGGAGAACGGCGATCCGTCCGCGGCGAACGCGCGCGTCGCCTCGTCGAGCCAGTGCGCGAGGAACAGGGGGACGTACGCCTCGCCGACCATGAGCAGCGTCCCCTGCTCGTCGGCGTGCTGACCGCAGAGTGCGCGCAGCGTCCCGCCGCGCTCGTCCTCGACCAGCCCGCCGAGGACGACATCGGCGCGCGGCGTGACGTGGATCTTCAGCCAGTCGCTGGTGCGGGTGCCGGGCAGGTACGGACTCGACCGGCGCTTCGCGACGATGCCCTCGAGGGAGTACTCGGCGACGACGTCGAGGAATGGCTCGCCGTCCGCGTCGAGATGATCGGGCACACCGATGGTCCGGCCGCGGAGGTCGAGGTCGATGAGGCGTCGCCGGCGCTCGTCGAGCGACCGCGACAGCAGCGGACGGCGCTCCTGGTAGAGGAGGTCGAACGCGACGAACACAGGGCCGAAGCCGCGCTTGGCGGCGCGCGGGCCGAGGCGCCCGGCGAGCAGGTCGTACGAGGGGCGGCCGCGCGAATCGCAGACGACGACCTCGCCGTCGAGCACGGCACCTTCGGGGATGGGGAGCTGCGCGAGCTCGGGGAGGAGCGGGAGGAGGTCCCCGCCGTTGCGGTCGGTGACGCGAAGGACGCCGCGATCTCGTGATGCGAGCGCGCGGAGCCCGTCCCACTTCAGCTCGAAGACGTACTCCGACGAGTTGAATGCCCACGCGCCCTGTCGCGGACGCATCGGCACGAGATCGCGCGGGATCGCGGCTTGTCCGTCGGCGACGTCGAGAAGCGTGGGGTGCTCGCTGCTCGACGAGCCGCCGGTGGCCACTCGCCGAGCATATCGAGCGTGACTTGCGTCAGGAGGCCTTTCGACGCTTCTCCTTGCTTTCGCTCGCGGCCTTCTTGTGGACGAGTGATTCGTGGCCGCCGCGCTTCGCGCGCGCGCCTGTCTGCTCAGACTTCTTCGCCTTCTCGACGCTGGCCTTCAGCGCGGCCATGAGGTCCACGACGGTCGTCTCGGCCTCGGGCTCCGCCGCGGCGATGACCTCGCGCTTTTCGACCTTCGCCTCGACGAGCTCGAGCACCGCCGCCTTGTACTCGTCCTTGTATTCCTCAGGCTCGAACTTCGTCGCCATCATCGCGACGAGGTTCTCGGCCATCTTCAGCTCTGCGGGGCTGACCGTCGGGTTGTCGATGTCGAGGTCCTCGGTCGACCGGATCTCGTCCGGCCAGTGGAGCGTGTTCAGCACGAGCGCGCCGTCGTTGCCGCCACCGATGGAGACGAGCCGCTCGCGGTCGCGGAGCGCGAATTTCGCCATCGCGATGCGTCCGGTCTTTTCGAGCGTCTTCTTTAGGAGGGCGTAGGGCTTCGCCGCGGCCTTCTCGGGCTCGAGGTAGTACGCCGACTGGATGTAGAGCTCCTCCGGGATCTCGTCCTTCTCGACGAAGCCGGTGATGTCGATCGCCTTGCTCGACCGGAGCGGGAGCTTCTCGAGGTCCTCGTCGGTGAGCTCGACGTAGTTGCCCTTCTCGTACTCGTACGCGCGCACGACGTCGTTCCACGCGACCTCGTGGTCACCCTCGGGGCAGAAGCGCTTGTTCTTGATGCGCGCTTTGTGCTCGGGGCAGAGGAGGTTGAACGAGACCTTGCTCGAGCTCTCCGTCGCGAGGTACAGGCGCACGGGGATCGCGACCATCCCGAAGGAGAGGACCCCACGCCAGATCGATCGAGGCATCTCACGCTCCCCACCGCGATGTTGTGCTTTTTGCGCGCGGCTCGCCGCGCGATCGTAACGGCTGAGTCAAGCAGGCGCAAGCGGCTGGACCGACGTGCGGCGACCGGCTAGAAGGTCCGAATGGACGTGGCGTTCCTCCTCACCTCGCTCATCGTCGTCGCTTCACCCGGGACGGGCGTCCTCTTCACCGTCGCGGCCGGCCTCTCGCGCGGCCGGCGCGCGAGCGTGATCGCGGCGTTCGGCTGCACGCTCGGGATCGTCCCGCACCTCGCAGCGGCCGTGACGGGTCTTGCCGCGATCCTCTACGCGAGCGCGCTCGCGTTCGAAGCATTGAAGCTCGCCGGGGTCGCGTACCTCCTCTATATGGCCTGGCGCACGCTGCGGGATGAGGGCACGCTCCATGTCGAAGCGGAGGCCGACGAGCGATCGACCGCGGAGGTCATCGTCTCGGCGATCGCCGTCAACCTCCTGAACCCGAAGCTCTCGATCTTCTTCTTCGCGTTCTTGCCACAGTTCGTGCGCGCCGATGACCCCGATCGGCTACCGCGGATGCTTCAGCTCTCCGCGTTGTTCATGGCGATGACGTTCGTGGTGTTCGTCGTGTACGGGCTGTTCGCGGCCTCGGTCCGTGCGCAGGTGATCGCGCGTCCGCACGTGCTCACCTGGATGCGTCGATCGTTCGCCGCCGCGTTCGCGGCGCTCGGCGTGAGACTCGCGCTCTCCGAGCGCTGAGCCCGCGATCGCGCTGCGCTAGATCGCGATCGCGCGTTCCGCGAGCGTCGTCGGGAGCATTCCCGCGCCGGCGATCGCGTCGTGGAACTGTCGCAGCGCGGGACGATCCGATGCGCCCTTCTTCGC
>JBIOUD010000140.1:0-6046 GCA_044866725.1 Candidatus Limnocylindria bacterium
CACCACGTTCACCCCCGGGATCAGTGTGCCGAGGGCGTGGCCCAGGGGCATGAGCGAAGGGTCCTTCGTCTCCCGGCGAAGCTCCGCCCACGTGAGCCCGAACCAGATCGGGATGTACGCCCCGACCGAAAGCACCGACAGGGCCGCCACGACCCACAGCGGCCGGCGGCGTCCGGCCAGAGCCTGGAGCGCGTTCAGACCGCGCCGTCCCGGCGTAGGGCCAAGACCTCGTCCTCCGCGTAGCCGAGCTCGTGGAGGATCTCGTCGGTGTGCTCCCCGAGACCGGGCGGCGGTGTTCGAACCTGCGCGGGCGTGCCGCTCATCCGCACGGGAACGCCGGGCATCGAGACCTTGCCGATCTTCGGATCGTCGATCTCGACGAGAAGGCCGAGGTGCCGCACCACCGGGTCCTTGAACACCTCGTCGAGCGTGTTGATCGGGCCGACCGGCACCGCCGCTTTCCTCAAGCGCTCGACGATGTCCGCGCGCGTCATCTTCGTGAACTTGCGCTCCACGAGCGGGACGATGTCGCGCCGGTGCGCGACGCGTGTTGGGTTGTCGATGAAGCGGGGATCCTCGAGGAGCTCTTCGAGTCCGATCGCGCGGCAGAAGCGCTCGAACAGCGCGTTGTTCGCGACGCCGACGTTCACGAAGCCGTCGGACGCGCGGAACGTCTGGTACGGCACGATCGAGGCGTGGACGTTGCCCTCCGGCTTCGGCACCGTCCCGTCCGCGAAGAATCGAGCCGCCTGCCGCGAGAGGAGCGCGACCTGACCACCAAGCATCGTCGCGTCGATCACCTGGCCCTCGCCGGTGCGCTCGCGCGCGAAGAGCGCCCCGACGATGGCGAATGCTCCGAACATCCCCGCGACCATGTCGGCCTGCGGCACGCCGACCATCGTCGGATCCCCGCCGGGGAATCCGGTGAGGCTCATGATCCCGCCCATTCCCTGGACGATGAGGTCGTACGCGGGCCACGCGCGACCGGGACCGTCCTGCCCGAAGCCGCTGATGTGACAGACGATCGCTCGCCGGTTGATCGCGCGGACGCGGTCGTCCGGGAAGCCAAGACGCCCCAGGACGCCCGGGCTGAAGTTCTCGACGAGGACGTCGCTGCGTTCGATGAGCCGCTCGAGCACCCGCTTCCCATCCTGATGCTTGAGGTCGAGCGTGATGCTCCGCTTGTTGCGGTTGATCATCAGGTAGTACGCGGACACGCCGCCGATGTCGGGAGGCATCCACTCGCGCGTCTCGTCCCCGCTCCCCGGCATCTCGACCTTCACCACGTCCGCGCCGTGGTCGCCGAGCATGAGCGTGCAGTACGGGCCGGCGAGGGCGCGGGTCAGGTCGAGGACCCGCACACCCGCGAGGGCGCCGGCCGCAGCGTCGGTCACGCGAGGCCGTTCTCGTGACGGACCGTGCCGCCGGTGATCGTCGCGCGCACCGTCGCGGTCGCGATCTCTTCTTCGGGAACGCGCGCGAGATCGCGATCGACGACCGCGGCGTCGCACAGCATGCCCACGGCGAGCGTGCCCGCCTCCCGCTCGCGTCGCAGCGCGTAGGCCGCGCCGCTGGCGTAGCCCGCGAGCGCCTCGTCGAGCGAGAGCCGCTGCTCGGGCGTCCAGGCGTCCGCGTCGCCAGGGCGCCGACGCGCGACCGCGGCGTGGATGCCCAGGAGCGGATCGATCGGCTCGACGGGCGCGTCCGATCCGAACGCGAGGATCGCGCCGCTCGCGATGAAGGTGCGCCAGGGGTACGCGCGCTTCACGCGATCCCCGCCCCAGTAGCGGTCCGCGAGATCGCGGTCGCTTGTGGCATGGATCGGCTGCATCGAGGCGACGACGCCCAGCGACGCGAACCTGCCGAGATCGTCCTCGCGCACGAGCTGGACGTGCTCCACCTTCTGCCGCAGCTGCGGCGCGGTCCGACGCGTCGGCGCGATCGCGTCGAGCGCGACGTGCACGGCGCGGTCGCCGATCGCGTGGATCGCCACGGCGATACCGCAGGCGGCTGCTTTGGACACGAGTTCCTTGAGCTCGAGGGGCTCGATCGTCAGGATGCCGCGATCCTGCGTTCCCGCGTACGGCTCCTCCAGCGCGGCGGTCTGCGAGCCGAGTGCGCCGTCGGTGAAGATCTTCAAGTGGCCGATGCGCAGCCACTCGTCTCCGAAGCCTGTGCGCAGGCCCAGGCTGAGCGCCTCGTCGAGTTTCAGCCGCGGCAATCCGACGCTCGCGCGGAGGCCGAGCTCGCCGGCGGCATGGATCCGCTCGAACATCGCAAGGGGGAAGCGATCGCGGAACGCGTCGAGCGTCTCGAACCCGACGATGCCACGCCTCCAGGCCTCCTTCTGCCCGAGTCGTGCCGCCGCGAGCATCTCGTGATCGTCCGGCGGCGGGACGACGGCGTCGACGAGACCGTTCGCGTTCTCCTGCAGGATGCCCGTCGGCTCGCCGCGCGGGTCGCGAAGGATCGCGCCGCCGGCGGGGGCCGCCGTGTCGCGCGTGACATTCGCGCGCAAGAGCGCCTCCGTGTTCAGCCAGCGCGAGTGACCATCCCGGCTGCGGAGCGCCGCGGGATGCCCGCCCGTGACGCGATCGAGCTCGCTCGCCGTCGGCCAGCGTCCCCAGACGTTCTTGTCGAAGCGGCCGCCGATGAGCCACGCGCCGTCGGGAAGTTGACGCGCGCGCTCGGCGATGCGCGTCAGCGCCACATCGATCGTCGGCGTGTCGCGGAGATCGAGCTCGGACATCTGCAGCGCCCACCAGATGAAGTGCACGTGCGCGTCCACCCATCCCGGCACCATGAGACCGCCGCGCAGATCCACGAGCTCGGCGTCCGGCGCGTCACGGCGGAGCTCCTTCGCGCCGCCCACGGCCGCGACGCGCCCATCACGCGCGAGGAGCGCCTCGGCGCTGCGCCCGTCGCCGACGTGCACACGTCCGCCGTGGAAGAGCGTCGCACGGCTCATCGGAAGCCGGCCTCGCCTCGGAGCGGGACGAAGGCGACAGCCCCGTGTCGCTCCTCGCGGCCGTCCGCGTACCGCACCACGAGCTCCTGCAGATCACGAGTGCCCACAGGTGCGACGAGCCGGCCGTCGCGCGCGAGCTGCGCCTCGAGGGACGGATCGATGTACGGCGCGGCCGCCGTCACGATGATGCGGTCGTATGGCGCGTCGTCCGGATGGCCGAGCGACGCGTCGGCGTTCACCACGCGCACGTTCGCATACCCGAGCCGCTCGAGCCGCTCGCGCGCAGCCTCGGCGAGATCCGGACGGAGCTCCACGCTCACGACTTCGCGCGCGAGGAGCGAGAGGACCGCGGCCTGATAGCCCGAGCCCGTTCCGACCTCGAGCACGCGGTCGGTGGCCTGTGGCGCGAGGAGCTCGGTCATCCGCGCGACCACGTACGGCTGCGAGATCGTCTGGCCCTCCCCCACCGGCAGCGCGTGATCGCCGTACGCGACGTCACGGTGCTCCGGCGGGACGAACTGCTCGCGCGGCACCCGCGCCATCGCGTCGAGCACGCGCGGATCGCGCACGCCGAGCTTCCGTAGCTGGCGCAGCATGTCCTCTCGCGTGGTCGTCACGCGCACCATATTCGTCGCGCGCGGCTCAAGCCGCTTCGCGACGCGCTTTCGGCGGTCCGGCTATCGCGGCTGCGGGACGATACGGATGTACGGCCGAGGCGCCTTCCACCCGCCGGGATACGTCTTCTTTGCGTCATCGTCCGAGACGGAGCCTGCGATGATCACGTCGTCGCCCTGCTTCCAATTCACTGGCGTCGCGACCTTGTGCTTCGCCGTGAGCTGCATCGAGTCGACGACACGCAGCACCTCGTCGAAATTGCGGCCGGTCGTCATCGGATACGCGAGCATGAGCTTGATCTTCTTGTCCGGACCGATGACGTACACGGTGCGGACGGTCTGATTGTCGGCCGGGGTCCGCGTCGCAGCGCCCGTGGCGTCTTCGGGAAGCATGTCGTATGCCTTCGAGACCGCGAGATCTGCGTCGCCGATGATCGGATAGTTCGGCGCGACGCCCTGCGTCTCCTCGATGTCCTTCGCCCAGCCCGCATGGCGCTCGACCGCGTCGGCAGACAGCCCGATGATCTTGACCCCTCGCTTGTCGAACTCGGGCTTCAGCTTCGCCATGTATCCGAGCTCGGTCGTGCAGACCGGGGTGAAGTTCTTCGGGTGCGAGAACAAGATCCCCCAGGAGTCGCCGAGCCACTCGTGAAAGCGGATCTTCCCCTGGGTCGTGTCGGCCTCGAAGTCGGGTGCGTTCGAACCAATGCGCAGTCCCATGTCAGCCTCCCCTTAGTGAGAACGTCCTGAGGCCTTTCACTTTAGGCGCGACGTCGCGCGCCGACTATCGGCCGTGTGCGGTCGGCACGCCGAGCCAAGCGCCTAACACCGCAGGAAGCTCGGTGAGGTCGTCGATGACCGTGTCGGGCGTGGCGTCGATCTTCGGCTGCTCGTGCGACGTGCGACGGAGCACCGTCCGGATCCCCAGCCGCGACGCACCCCACACATCCGCATCGAGACGGTCGCCGATCATCACGGCTTCGGCGGGCGCCACCTTCGCCAGCTCAAGCGCCCGCTCGAAGATCCGCCGATGCGGCTTCTGCCAGCCGATGCTGTGCGACGTCACGATCGCGTCGATCGCATCGGCGAGGCCGAAGCGCCGCCAGTCGATCCAGGAGTCCTCATCGCCGCGTGACAGCGTGTTCGTCACGAGCACCACGCTCAGGCCCTTCGTCTTGCACCAGCGCACCGCCGTGAATGCCCCGGGCACGGGCGTGGACAAAAGGTCCAACGGAACGCTCATCACTGACCGCAGTCGGTCCATGTCGATGTCGTCGATGCCGATCTGCGCGCTGCGGAACCAGTCCTCGTACCAGCGGATCGTCTCCTGCCGCAGGACTTCTTCGTCCAGGATCGCCTCGTTCGACACGCCGCCGCGGCCTTTCCCCGGCGGACGGACCTCGCCCGCGATCCACCGCTCGTACCAGTCGCGCTCGCCGAACTCTCGCCGCAGCGCCTCACGGAGGAGCGCGTGCAGCGCGTCGGGCGGTGCCCAGTGCTCGACGAGCGTGTCGCCGACGTCGAAGAATGCGGCGCGCAGCGTCACTGTCGCGGCAGCAGGTGATAGAACTCGAGCGCGATCCCATCCGGGTCGCGCAGGTTGACCGCGACGGTCAGGCCGTCGTCGTTGATCGGATCGTGCGCGACACCGATCTCCTCCATCCACGCCGCCCACGCGTGGACGGCTTCACGGTCGGCGACGCGGAACGACAGGTGGTCGAGGCCCGGTATGAGCGGCGAGAACGGGACGCGCTTCACGGCGGTGTGCTCCGTGAACGCGAGCACGGTACGCGTCACCGGCTCCAGGATCGCGCAGGCCTTGTAGCCGCCCTTTTCGTTCGCGCCGCGCCAGACGTCGCGGGCGCCGAGCAAGCGGCACCACCACTCGACGGAGCGGTCGAGGTCGGTCACGCTCAGCTCGACATGCGCGATGCCGGTGATGGTCGGCGGCACGCTGGATATCGTAGGCACCGATGTTGGACTTCGAGCAGCTCGCGTTCATCGAGCGGTGGCGCCAGAAGGCGTCGCGTGGCGTGGTCGTCGCGCTCGACGGTACGCGCGGCGACATCATCGTCACGCTGCGCGTCGGCGAGCTCGGCGAGCGGCTCGACATGCGCGGTCAGGACGCGACCGGCGCCGTGCGCAAGGCACGGCTCGCGATCGGCGATCGCATCTTCATAGCGATCGAGTACCGCGCGAAGGATGTGCGCACCGGGACGGGCGAGGCCAGCGTGAGCGGGAGCCTCGTGGCGCCGAACGCCGTCGTGTCGGGCACCGTGAGCGAGGCCGGCGAGGTGACAGTCGTCGATTGCGGAGCGGCGGTGCTCGTACGGGGCGAGACGCTCGGTCAGGTAAAGGCGGGCGACGCGATCGAGTTCACCGTCGACGGCGAGGGAAAGGCCTACCTCATCCCGACGCGCGGCTAGGGCTAACGGTCGTGGGCCGCTTGGCACTCAAACTGTTC
>JBIOUD010000141.1:0-24879 GCA_044866725.1 Candidatus Limnocylindria bacterium
GACGCGGCGCGCGCCGAGGGCGCGAAGTTCGTGGCGCACGGCTGCACCGGGAAGGGGAACGACCAGGTGCGCTTCGACCTCGCGGTCGGCGCGCTCGCGCCGGACCTGAAGGTCATCGCGCCGATGCGCGGCGGCATGAACATGACCCGCGACGAGGAGATCGACTACGCCAAGCGGCGGGGCATCCCGGTCGAAGCGACGAAGAAGAGCCCCTACAGCGTCGACGAGAACCTCTGGGGCCGATCGATCGAGGCCGGTGTGCTCGAGGACCCCTGGGGCGCGCCGCCGCGTGACATCTATCATTGGACGGTCGACCCGGACGAGGCGCCGGCGAAGTCGCGCGAGGTCGTCATCGAGTTCCGCGAGGGCGTGCCGGTCAAGGTCGACGGTGACGCGCTCGGCGGCGTCGCGCTCATCGAGCGGCTGAACGCGCTCGGCGGGAAGTACGGCGTCGGCCGGATCGATCAGATCGAGGACCGCCTCGTCGGCATCAAGTCGCGCGAGATCTACGAGGCGCCGGCGGCGGTGATCCTGCACGCCGCGCACAAGGCGCTCGAGGAGATGGTCCTCACGAAGGACGCGCTTCGCTTCAAGACGGGCGTCGCCCGCGAGTACGCCGAGCTCGTCTACAACGGGCTCTGGTTCACCGCGCACCACCAGGACCTCGCCGCGTACGTCCGCAGCACGCAGCGCTTCGTAACGGGCGAGATCCGCGTGCGCCTCGATCGCGGCGCGCTCACGATCGTCGGACGCCGGTCGCCCAACTCGCTCTACTCGACCGCCCTCGCGACGTACGGGGAGGGCGATCGCTTCGACCACCGCGCCTCGGAGGGGTTCATCACCGTCTTCGGCATGTCGCTCCGCACGCAGGCGCGGACGCAGGCGCTGTGGGGAAAGGGCACCGAGGCCGCGCTCGACGTGCCGAAGAAAGAGCTGAGCGCCGGCAAGTCAGCGAAGGCGCGTCCGGCACGAAAGAAGCGGTGAGCACGAAGCCGCTCTGGTCCGGACGCTTCGAGGGGACGCTCGATCCGCGCATCCGCGCGTTCACGGCATCGCTCGAGCTCGACAAGCGCATCGCGATGCACGACGTCCGCGGCAGCATCGCCCACGCGCGGATGCTCGGACGGCAGGGGATCATTGCGGAGGACGAGGCCGCGAAGATCGTCGCTGCGCTCGAGCGCATCGCCGAGGAGATCCGTTCGGGCTCGTTCGCGTGGCCGGCCGACGCTGAGGACGTGCATTCGGCCGTCGAGCGCGTGCTCACCGAACGTATCGGCGCGCTCGGCGGCAAGCTCCACACCGCGCGCAGCCGCAACGACCAGGTCGCCCTCGACCTGCGCCTCCTCGTCGTCGAGCTGTTCGACTCGCTCGACCACGCGGTGAAGGGCCTCGCGCTCGCGCTGGTCGAGCGCGCCGAGCTCGAGGTGGAGACCGCGATGCCTGGATACACGCATCTGCAGCGGGCGCAGCCGATCTCGCTGGCCCACCACCTCATGGCGCACGTCGAGGCGCTCCGCCGCGACCGCGGGCGCATCGCCGAGGCGCGCGACCGGGCGGCGGTCTCGCCGCTCGGCGCCGGCGCGCTCGCGGGCGTGCCGTATCCGATCGATCCCGATTCGGTCGCGAAGGAGCTCGGCCTGGAGCGCACCTTCCGCAACAGCATCGACGCCGTCTCCGACCGCGACTTCATCGCCGATTTCGCGTACGTGAGCGCGCTCGCCGCCGTGCATGCGTCGCGGCTCGCGGAAGAGCTCGTGCTGTGGTCGAGCGCTGAGTTCGGGTTCATCGAGATGTCTGATGCCCACGCGACCGGGTCGAGCATCATGCCGCAGAAGAAGAATCCCGATGTCGCGGAGCTCGTGCGCGGTCGCGCCGGGCGGGTGATCGGCGACCTCGTCGGGGTGCTCGCGACGCTCAAGGGATTGCCGCTCGCGTACGACGGCGATCTTCAGGAGCAGCGCACCGCGCTGTACGACGCGGCGTCGACCGCTCCGGCGCTCGAGGCGCTCGCGCTCGTCGTGAGCGGGCTCGCCTTCGATCGCCAGGCGATGCGGCGCGCGACCGAACGCGGGATGCTCGGCGCGACGGATCTGGCGGACCATCTCGCGCGCGCCGGCGTGCCATTCCGCGAGGCGCACGAGATCGTCGGCCGCATCGTCCGGCAGAGGCTCGGCGCGGGGAAGGACCTGAGTGAGGTGACGTTCGACGAGCTGCGGGCGGCGGACCCGCGCTTCGGGCCATCCGCGATCGACGAGATCACGACCGCGCGCTCGCTCGCGGCCCGCAGCTCGCCTGGCGGCACCGCGCCCGACCGGGTGCGCGACGCGATCCGCGACGCACGGCACACGCTCCGCGGGTGACGACGATCCGGGCGGCGCGCGTCGAGGACGTCGAATCGATGCGCGCGCTCATCGACCGGTTCGCCGCGGAGGACCGCATGCTGTCGCGCTCGCGCGACTTCCTCCTCGAGCATCTGCGCGACTTCCTCGTGGCTGAGACGGACGGCCGCTTCGCCGGCTGTTGCGCGCTCGCGGTGCTCACACCGGACCTCGCGGAGGTGCGCTCGCTCGCGGTCCTGCCCGAGGCGGGCGGACGCGGCGTCGGGAGGGCGCTCGTCGACGCGTGCGTCGCCGAGGCGAAGCGCCTCGGGCTGCGGCGCGTGTTCGCGCTCACGCTCGTGCCCGAATTCTTCGAGCGCTGCGGGTTCACGCTCACGAGCCTTGGCCGTCTTCCCGAGAAGTCGGCGTCGGAGTGCCCGGTGTGTCCGAAGCGTTTCGGATGCGACGAGCACGCGATGCTCCTTCACCTCGACGGCACGACGCCCGAGACGCTCCGCGCCGGCGAGCCGTGGGGGTACACGCGCATCTTCCTCGGCCGCGAGCCGGACCGCGAGAGCGCATAGGTGGGCCGGCTCGGCCGAACGATCGTCGCGGCGTTCGACGCGGGCGTGATGGCCGTCGCCGCGTACGTCGAGACCGGTGGGCGCTTCCTCGTCTCGCCGCCGCATCTCATCCTGTGGGGATCGGCGGTCGCCGCCGCGCTATGCGCGGTCGTCGTGTACGTCGGCGGCTCGTCGATCGTCGCGTGGGCCGCGATCGGCTACATCCTCTTCGGCGCGCTGCTCACCGGGGTCACGCAGTGGCCGCTCGTCGCCCTCGCCGCCGCGCTCATGCCGCTCGTGCCGCGGCCGCGCGGGTCGATCTGGAACGGACTCGCGATCGCGACGCTCGTCGCGCTCGGAACGCGCCTGATCATCATGGCGCTCCTGTGAGCTCGAACGTCTAGCATCGTGGCCTTGACCACGCGAGCCGCGGCGACGACGCGGACGACGGTCCGTTCGGTGAACGGGCTCGTCGCCACGGATCACCACCTTGCGACGGCGGCCGGGCTGCAGGTCCTTCGCGAGGGCGGTAGCGCGGTCGACGCGGCGGTCGCGGCCGCCGCCGTCTGTGCGGTCACGCAGCCGCATCGCACCTCGATCGGGGGCGACCTCTTCGCGCTCGTCTACGACGCCCGCACGCGCAAGGTGAGCGCGTACAACGGCTCGGGCGCCGCGCCTCAGGAGCTGGAGCGCGAGGCGTTCTCGGCGGGCTTCCCGAGCGAGGGCGCGATCATCGCGACGGTTCCTGGTGTCGTCGCCGCGTGGGGCGATCTGCTCCGCGACCATGGCCGGCTCGGGCTGGCGCGCGTCCTCGAGGCCGCGATCCAGTACGCCGACGAGGGCTTCCCGGTGAGCGACGGCCTCGCAGAGGGCTTCGTCGATAGCGGCAAGCGCCTCGATGACGAGGGTGCGCGCGTCTACGGGCCACGCGGTCGATTCCCGCGCGCGGGCGAGATCCTGCAGCAGCCGGACCTCGCGGCGTCGCTCCGCGAGATCGCACAGCACGGAGCGGACACGTTCTACACGGGGCCACTCGCGGAGCGGATCGCGCTCGGCGTCCAGCGGGCGGGCGGCGCGATCACGATCGACGACCTCGCGCACCACACGACCGACCGCCCCGAGGCGGTTTCGGTGCGCTATCGCGATCTATTGATCTTTGGGCAGCCGCCGGTGTCGCAGGGGCACATCCTGCTCGAAGAGCTGGCCATCGCCGAGGGGCTCGACATGACGAAGGACGCCTGGGGCAGCGCCGAGCTCGTCCATCAGATGGTCGAGATCAAGAAGATGGCGTTCGCCGACCGCGACGCTTACGCCGGCGACCCGCGCGCCGTGCCGTTCGAGGTCGATCGACTCTTCGACGCCGACTTCGTCGCTGCGCGGCGCAAAGCGATCCCCGGAAAGGCGAGCGACCGCGTCGATCCGGGCGCGATGGCGGCGGACACGACGTACCTCGCGGTCGTCGATCGCGACGGCAACGCGGTCTCGCTCATCGAGAGCGTGTTCAGCGAGCTCGGCTCCGCGTGCGTCGTGCCCGGGACCGGCGTGCTCCTGAACAACCGGCTCGTCGGGTTCTCGCTTGACGCGTCGTCGCCGAACGTCCTCCTCCCGGGCAAGCGCCCGGTGCACACGCTGAACACGGTCATCGCGCTCGACGGCACGACGCCCCGGTTCGTCTTCGGCACGCCCGGCCGCCATGCGCAGGTCCAGACGAACTTCCAGCTCGCCGTCGGGCTCATCGACCACGGCTTCGACGTGCAGCGAGCCATCGAGGAGCCGCGCTGGTATCACGAGGCCGGGAAGGCCCTGAAGATCGAGAACCGGTTCTCCGAGGCTACGCGCAAGGGTCTGGCCGCGAAGGGCCACGACCTCGTGCTCCTCGGGGACTGGGCCGAGGTGACCGGTGGCGCGCAGGCGATCGCGATCGACGAGAACGGTGTCTTCAGTGGTGGCGCGGACCCGCGCCGCGAGGGCCACGCGGCGGGGTACTAGCGGAACGGTCCCTTCCGTGAGACGTTCGTACAAGTGATGCGCATCGCATCCGCGTTCCTCTTCGCCGTGACCTTCGTCCTCGGAGCGTGCGAGCCCGCGCAGCCGCAGCCCGACGCGGTCGCGAAGGCGTACGCCGAAGCGTGGCGGAAGGCCGACTACCAGGCGATGTGGGCGCTTCTCACCGAGGAATCGCAGCAGGCCGTCGGGACCGAGGGCTTCATCGACCGGCTGCCGCGCATCGCCCAGGAGATGACCCAGAGCTCGCTCGACATCAAGGTCGGCGCGTCGTCGCGCCCGAGCGTCGCGGGCTCGCCGGACGTGCAGCACGCCGTCGTGCCGCTCGACATCACGTTCCACACGCAGCGCGTCGGCGACGTCCGCCGCACGGCCACGCTCGCGCTCACGTACTTCGGTGAGAAGGACAAGGGTGTGTGGAAGATCGCGTGGTCCCCGACCGCGATCCTCCCGAGCCTCACACCCGGTCGCCTCGTGCGCATGACCCGGCTCACGACGACGCGCGGGCGGATCCTCGCGCGCGACGGCAGCGAGCTCGCCACGTTCACCGAGGGCGGCGTCGTCGGCGTCGTCCCGGGTCAGGTGCGCTCGCCGAATGCGATGACCGCGAGCCTCGTCGCGGCGATCAGCGTGACCGAGGACTCTATCCGCACCAAGCTCGCGCAACCGTGGGTGACGAACGACACGTTCGTCCCCATCCGCATCCTGCCCGGTCCCGCGATCGACGCGGCGCGCGCGAAGCTGAACGTGATCGAGGGCGTGCAGGTGCAGCCGACGCGGGTGCGCTCGTATCCGACCGGGCTTGCCTCACAGACGCTTGGCTATCTCGTGGAGGCGAGCGACGCCGATGCCGCGAAACCTGAGCGCGTGAAGCGCGGCGTGCAGGCCGGCGACATGATCGGCAAGGTCGACAGTGGCCTCGAAGCCACGCTCGACGACGTGCTCGGCGGGACGTACGGCTTCCGCCTCACCGTCATCGAGCCGAACGGCACGGTCGTGGAGACGCTCGCCGAGACCCCGGCCGTCCCCGGGCAGGACGTCGTCTTGTCGCTCAACCCGGCGATGCAGCGCGCCGCGGAGACCGCACTCGGCGACCGCAGGGGCGCGATCGTCATCGAAGATCCGTGGAGCGGCGAGATCCTCGCGATCGCGAGCCGGCCGACGTACGACCTGAATGCGTTCATCAGCGGCGACACCGCCGCGATCGCGAAGTACTCGGCCGACGCGAACAAGCCGCTCTTCAA
The DNA here is from genome assembly GCA_044866725.1 of Candidatus Limnocylindria bacterium. Classification (GTDB taxonomy): domain Bacteria; phylum Chloroflexota; class Limnocylindria; order P2-11E; family P2-11E; genus CF-39. Next base: position 6,130 of record JBIOUD010000141.1, read on the forward strand.
CCGCGCGACGTTCGGCCAGTACGCGACCGGCTCGTCGTTCAAGCCGATCACCGCCGCGGCGGCGCTGCGCGAAGGCGTGTACAAGTACGGCGACCTCCTCGGCTGTCCAGCCCGCTGGACGGGGTACGGGACACAGTGGGCGCAGCTGAACCACGAGACCGGCGATCTCGGCAACATCGATCTGCGCACCGCGATGGCGCGTTCGTGCAACTCGTTCTTCTACGAGCTCGGCAAGCGCCTCAACGATCGCAACCCCGATCTCCTCCCCAACGCCGCGAAGAGCTTCGGCCTCGGCAAGGCGACGGACATCGATTACGTGCTCGAGTCCGACGGCGTCGTGCCCAGCCCCGCGTGGAAGCAGAGCGCCTTCACGAATCCGGCCGACAAGGTCTGGAACCCGGGCGACGCGACGAACCTCGCGATCGGCCAGGGCTTCCTGCTCGCGACGCCGATCCAGATGGCGAACTACGTGGCCGCGGTCGCGAACGACGGCATGCTGTGGAAGCCGCGTCTCGTCACCGAGATCCGCGACCGCACCGGCGCGAAGGTGAAGGTGTTCGACAAGGCGATGCTCGGCCGCGCGAACGCGACGAACACCGAGCTCTCGCTCATCCGCGACACGATGCGTTCCGTCGTCGCCGACGGCGACGGCACCGCGTACTTCCCGTTCCGCGGTTTCCCGGTGACCGTCGCGGGCAAGTCCGGCACGGCCGAGACGCCCGGCGACCCGAACGGCTGGTTCATCGGCTTCGCGAGCTTCGACGCGCCGACGGTCGCGTTCGCGGGAGTGCTCGAGCAGGTCAAAGAAACGCCCGGCACGTTCGCGTCGCAGATCACGGCCGCCGCGATCCGCCAGGTTCTGGGCGCGAACTTCGGAGTGAACTAGCCGACGGTCGGATCCAGGACACGGCCCATGAAGAGGATCGTGCCCGTGGCATCGTCGCGGATGAGGAAGATGAACGGGCGGTCAATGGTCAGAGTGACCCACTGCGACGGTCCACCGGTCGCGCCGCCGATCACCGCCGTCGCCGCCGCGGCCTCCGTGCCTTCCTCGTCGGCAGCGATGAACGCCTCCTGAACGGCGTCCTGAAGCAGCAGGTGCGCCTGTGTCGTGATGCCCGAGAAATCGGCCTTGTCCGTGAAGGCCATCGGCATACCGAGGCGCTCGAGCGGCATCCGCAGCGGCGCCCGCGTTCGGAACTGGAACTTCGGCAGGCTGAGCTCGACGGATTCATACGCCAACGACGTGAGGATCGAGCTAAGCACCTGCGCGTCGAGGCCCCGTTCGAAGGATGACAGCGCGCCGGTGTCGGGCACGATGAACACCATCGAGAGCTCGTTCGCGTAGGCGAGGCTCGCTGCTTGGTAGCCAGGACCCTTCGCATAGGGCATCGATGCGAGGCGCGTCATTAGCTGCGCTTCTACGGCGGTGCCATCTAGCTTGTGGAATGGTCCCGAACGCGTCGCCTGCTTTGAGAACGGGACGAACCATTGTGCTTTGAAGTAGAGCGCGTTGGTGAGAACGAAACGCGTCAGCTCGTTCAGCTGTTCCTGCTTCACCAAGTCGGGGATGCGCGCCTGCGTCGCATCAGAGACCCATGCGTTGATCGCCTTGCGCGCGGTCTCGCGCGCGTTGACGTAGTCGACGAGGCCGACGCTCGCGCCGTAGTAAGCCGCGATCCGGTCGAGGAACGGTGTCGCAAAGGTCAGACCGCGCTGCGCCCACAGCCGATTCGCCGTCGCCAGCTGGAGGGGAAGATGGCCGTAGGGCGAGGGCGCGGCGCGCTTGGCCAGCTCCAGGTCCAAAGCGTTGAACGCGGCATCGAGATCGATCACCAGTTGCGTATGAAGGACCGTGTCCATCTGCTGCGCCGTCGCGCCGCGTGCACCGACGCGCGTCAGCGCCAGGGCGGCGGCCGCGCTGTATGGCGAGAAGACCATGTTCTTTCCTGGCGCAGCAAGCTCGCGATACAGGTCGACGGCAAGCGCCCTCACGCAGTCCGCGGCTTTTCGGGCCGCCGCGGGGTCGCCCGCCGCCCGAGCCGCGGTGCTGCTCGCCAGGTCGGCGTTCACGATCACAGTCGCTGAGGGGCGAGCCGTCCCTGATGCATTCGGAGACGACGTCGGCGTGAGCGTCGTCGTGAGGGTCGGCGTGGGTACGACCGAGGCCGTCGCGCTCACCGACGGCGTTGCCGGGCGTGACGGTGCCGCGGCGGGGCGCGTACAGCCGGCGAGCAGCACGATCAGCAGGGCCAGATACATCGACCTCATGTCCTGAACGCCACGCTAACGCGGGTCGGGAGGACGGAGAACGCCTGCTCGCTCGCTAGACTTCTCGTATCCCATACGTCGACGTCCCCCTGACGCGCCGCCTCGACAACGGGCTCGTGATCCACGCCCTCGAGGCGCGTCACGCGCCCGTCGTGACCCTCTGGGTCTGGTACCACGTGGGCGGGCGCAACGAGGTCCCGGGTACGACCGGTATGAGCCACTTCCTCGAGCACATGCTCTTCAAGGGTACGCCCGCGCACCCCAAGGGCGACCTCGACCGGCTCCTCGCGCGCTACGGCGCGCACTGGAACGCGTTCACCAGCGAGGACGTCACCTGCTACTACGACACCGTCCCGCGGAACCGCTTCGCGCAGGCGCTCGAGCTCGAGTCCGATCGGATGCGCAACGCGCTCATCTCCCTCGAGGAGACCGAGGCCGAGCGCACCGTCATCGTCTCGGAGCGCGAGGGGCTCGAGAACGACCCGAGCTTCCTCCTCGGCGAGGAGCTGCAGGCTGTCGCGTTCAGCCGGCATCCGTACGGCCAGGGCGTCATCGGCAGCAAGGACGAGATCAAGATCATGCCGCGCGACGGTCTGTACGCGCATTACCGGCGGTTCTACGCGCCGAACAACGCGTACGTCGTGGTCGTCGGCGACGACACCGCGGAGAACCTCGCGAGCGAGGCCGCGAAGGCGTTCGGCGGCATCGAGCCGTCGCAGGGTCTCGGCGAGCCGCCGCGGGCGCCCGAGCCGGCGCAGCACGGCGAGCGACGCATCGTCGTGCGGCGCGCCGGCGGCACGCTCCCGCTCGTCATGCTCGCGTTCCGCGCTCCACGCGCGACCGATCCCATCGCGCCCGCGCTCTCGGCGCTGGCGGTGACGCTCGCCGGCACTTCCGGCGGAGACGGCGCGTCCGGCCGGTCATCGCGCCTGCACCGCGCGATCGTCGAGCAGGGCCTCGCGACCGAGTGCGACGCGAGCTTCCGCCTCACCAAGGACCCGCACCTCTTCTGGATCGAGGCGCACCTGCGGCCCGAGGTCTCGCACGACCAGGTCGAGCGCGCCCTCCTCGTCGAGCTCGAGAAGGTCGCGACCGAGCTCATCACCGAGGCCGAGCTCGCGCGGGTGCGACGCCAGCTTCTTGCCGCGACCGCGTTCGGCACCGACACGATCACCTGGCGCGCCTACCGCTGCGGCGAGATCCTCTCGACCGGCGCAGCGGGCTCGATCGCCGAATGGTTCGAGAAGCTCGCCGCGGTGACGCGCGAGCAGATCCGCGACGCGGCCGCGCAGACGTTCAACGAGCGGTCACGCAACGTCGGCTGGTTCGTGCCCGAGGCCGCGGATTGATCCGCGTCGAGCGGCGGCGGCTGCCGAACGGGATGCGCATCGCCGTCGCACCGATCCCGACGCTTCGCTCCGCGTCGGTCATCCTCACCGTCGAGGCGGGGCAGTGGTTCGAGCCCGTCGGACGCCCGGGCGTCGCGCGCCTCACCGCGCAGACCATGCTGCGTGGGACGCGCGACAAGAGCGCGAACGCCTGGGCCGACGCGATCGACGCGCTCGGTGCCGTCGCGCGGCTCGACGTCGGCGCGCACGCTGCGGTGTTCGGAGCGCAGTGCCTCGGTGACGACCTGGCCGCGCTGCTCGGGCTCATGGCCGAGACGCTCCGCACGCCGGCCCTGACTGGGGAGGACCTCGAGTTCGTGCGCGGGCAGACCCTCGCGCACCTCGAGCGCGACGAGCGTGACACGCGGGCGGTCGTCGACCGCGTCTGGCGCACGCTCGTGTATCCGAAGACGCACCCGTTCCACGAGCCGGGCATCGGCGACGCGTCGGTGGTCCGGACGGCGAGCGTCGAGGAGATCCGCGAGTACCACCAGAGCGCGATCCGGCCCGACGGCGCGATCCTCGTCGTGGCCGGCGCGGCGACGGCCGACCAGGTCGTCGAGGCCGCGACGCGCTCGTTCGGCGACTGGCGCGCCTCGGGCACGCGCGTCGCGCGTGACGTCCCGGACGTCGCGCTCGCGAGCACCGTGCGACGGACCGAGGTCGTGCCCGACAAGACGCAGTCGGACGTCCTCATCGGCTGGCCGGGCATGCCGCGCACCGATCCGCGCTTCGTCGCGGCTCGCGTGACGAATATGGTCTATGCGGCCGACACGTTCGCGAGCCGCGCGGGGAACGTCATCCGCGACCAGCTCGGCCTGGCGTACTACGTGTTCAGTGGCATGGGCGCGTCGCGCGGCCAGTCTCCGTGGGTCGTGCGCATGGGTGTGAACCCGGCGAACGTGCGCCGCGCCATTGAGGTCGCGCTCGACGAGCTGCGCAAGGTCACGCTCGGCCAGATCCAAGATGACGACCTCTCGCTCGCGAAGGACAAGCTCGTCGGAGAGCTCGACGTCGCGCTCGAGAGTCCCGGCGGCGTCGCCTCGATGGTCCTCGAGGCCGAGCTCTTCGACCTCGGTGAGGACCACTTCGAGAAGTACCCGAAGGCCCTCCGCGCGGTCACGAAGGACGAGGTCGTCGCGACAGCGCGCGCGTTCCTCCCGCCCGAGAGGCACGCGGCCGTCGTCGCCGGCCCGCCGCTCCCGGAGCTCGTGTGATGGCCGCGTCGTTCCCGGACCTCCTACTGCAGCGCATGGACGTCGCGAAGGAAGTGGACATCGAGACGGTCTCGCCCGAGGGCGTCACGCACCGCGTGACGATCTGGCTCGTCGTGGTCGACAAGGCCGCGTACGTTCGCTCAGTTCGCGGTCGGAAGGGCCGCTGGTACCGCGAGCTCACCGAGAAGAAGACGGGCGTGCTCCACGTCGGGACGCACAAGGTGAATGTGAAGCCGGTCGCGGTGCGGGAGACCGCGCTCGTCGACGAGGTGAGCGCCGGCTTCTGGCACAAGTACGCGAAGAACTCGTCGCTGTTCTCGATGCTCCGTCTGGCGACGCTCGACACGACGCTTCGTCTGGATCCGGCCTAGGCCGGCAGTCTCACCCGGGCGCCGCGCCGCTCGACGAGCCCTTCCGCCGCGAGCGCGCTGACGAGCCGCGGCACTCGCGGGTCGGCGATCGCGCTCTCCAGGCCCGCGACGCTCATGTCCCGTTCGCGCAAGACAGCGATGATCATGCCGCGCACGCGGCGGTCGCTCTTCGCGAACGAGGGCTGCCGCCGCGGCACGTGTCGCGCGAGGCGGCCGCGCCCGCGGCAGACGCTCGCGAGCGGGCACGCGTCGCAGCGCGGCGTGCGCGCGACGCAGACGGTCGCGCCGAGATCCATGAGCGCGTGGTGCCAGGACGCCGCGTCGCGCGGCATGAGCTCGCCGTCGATCGCCACGGCCTCGCGTTCGGTGGCGAGGCGCCCCAGGACGACTCGTCCGAGCACGCGCCGCACATTCGTGTCGGCGAACGGCGCCCGCGCGCCGTGGGCGAAGCACGCTACGGCGCCCGCGGTGTACGCGCCCACGCCGGGCAGCGCGTCGAGCCCCGGCACGTCGGTCGGGAGCGTGCCCGCGCTTTGCTTCGCCGCGCGGTGGAGGTCGCGGGCGCGGCGGTTGTAACCGAGGCCGGACCACTCGCGGAGGACCTCGGCGAGCGACGCGCGCGCGAGGACGCGCATCGTCGGAAAGCGTCGGAGGAACGCGCGGTACGCCGGGACGACCCGTGCGACCTGGGTCTGCTGGAGCATGACCTCCGAGACGAGGATCGCATACGGATCGCGAGTGCGGCGCCATGGCAGGTCGCGTTTTGAGGCCAAATACCACGCGCCGATTCGTCGGCGGACCGTCCTCCGGGTGGCCGTGTCCGTGTACACTTCTCCCTCGAAGCATAGAAAGCGCCCGAGTGCTGAGGGCCGTCAGGCCTTCAGTGCTTTTCTTTTCAGGGCCCGCGCGCCGGTAACGCGCGATCCGATGAGGAGGCCACAGTGAACAACCTGGACAAGCCCCAGTACGTCTCCGCCGAAGGGCTGAAGAAGCTTCAGGCCGAGCTTGACGAGCTGCGCACGGCGAAGCGCGCCGAGGTCGCCGAGCGGATCCACGCGGCTATGGAGTTCGGCGACTACAGCGAGAACTCCGAGCTCGAGCAGGCGAAGAACGACCAGGCCTTCCTCGAGGGCCGGATCATGACGCTCGAGCAGACCATCAAGAACGCTCAGCTCATCGACGAGAAGACGAAGCACGAGGTCGTCGAGATCGGCAGCCATGTGACCGTCGAGAGCGACGGCAACAAAGAGAAGTACACGATCGTGGGCTCGGCCGAGGCGGAGCCGGCGAAGGGGAAGATCAGCAACGAGTCACCGGTCGGCCGTGCCCTCATGGGTCACCGGCCAGGGGAGACCGTGAAGATGTCTGTGCCCGCGGGCACGATAGAGATGAAGATCGTCGCGGTCAGTTGAGCCAGACCCCCGAGGCGGCTCGCGGAGCGTTCTGGGCGGACGAAGAAGCGAGTCACCTCCCACCGGATCTCCCGCACGTCATCCGTGACTCGAAGACACCGTCAGGGTCGGTGCCGATCTCCGGCCTGCGCGGGCCGATCATCACCGACGCGCTGTACCGCACTTTCAAGAAGCGCGGCCTGGCGGTGCGCTACGTGTTCACGATCGACGACTACGACCCCATGGACTCCGCGTCGATGAAGCAGAAAGAGGGCATGGCCCAACACATGGGCAAGCCCCTATGCGCGATCCCGTCGCCTGAACCGGGTACGAGCGACTTCGCGCGTTATCACGCGGAGCGGTACCTCGCGACCTTTGCCGCGCTCGGCATCCGGCCGCAGGAGACGCACTGGATGCGCGACTTGTACCGGAGGGGAGCGCTCGACACGCAGATCGACCTGGTCCTGCGCAACGCCGCGACGATCCGCGAGATCTACGCGCGTGTCGCGAATGTCATCAAGGACGAGCGCTGGCTGCCCATCGGCGTGATCTGCGAGCACTGCGGCCGGCTCGGCACGACCGAGGCCTACGACTACGACGGCAAGACCGTCGCGTACGAGTGCAAGAAGGATCTGGTGGACTGGGCGGAGGGTTGCGGCCACGCCGGGCGGCGCTCTCCGTTCAAGGGTGGCGCGAAGCTCTACTGGAACCTCCAGTGGTGCGCGATGTGGGACCTCTTCAAGGTCACGTATGAAGAGGGCGGCAAGGACCTGCTCACCGAGGGTGGGTCGCGCGACCGCTCGAACGAGATCTATCGCGCGGTCTGGAAGGCCGCGCCCCCGATCGGGCTCATCCACGAGTTCCTGAACGTCGGCGGGAAGAAGATGTCCACCTCGCGGCCCGAGGAGTGGAAGGCGCTCGGCGCCGAGGCGCACGAGTTCGTGAAGATCTATCCGCCGGAGCTCATCCGCTTCCTCATGCTGCGCACGCCGCCGCACCGCCACATCGACTTCGACCCGACCGGCAACAACCTGCCGCGGCTGTGGGACGAGTACGACCGCTGCGGCGAGGCGTACCTCACCGCGCCGGAGTCGGACTTCGCGAAGACCTGGTCGCTCTCGCAGATCGAGGAGGACCATGCGGCACCGGGTTTCCGCGTGCGCTTCGGGATCGTCGCGGACTGGCTGCAGATCCCGAGCGTCGAGCCGCACCACGAGGCGGAGAAGCGCAAGGGTGCGGTGCTGACGCCGGCGGAGCGAGCCGACCTCGGGCAGCGCATCGACCTCGCGCGCACATGGCTCGAGCGATGGGCGCCTGAGGAGGCAAAGTTCAGCGTGCGGCCCGCGATGCCGGACGTGACGCTGAGCGAGCCGCAGCGCCGTTATCTCCGTGCGGTGCGCGACCTCGTTGGCACGACCAGCGATCCAGACGCGATGCAGAACCAGCTCTACGAGACGGCGAAGCGCGTCGGGCTCGTCGCCGACGACGGCAAGGTGCTGAAGGACGCGTTCGCGGCGATCTACCTCGCGTTCCTCGGAAAGCCGAACGGCCCGAAGGCCGGGTGGCTCATCGCGACACTCGACGCCGATTTCGTGCGGCGCCGCCTCGACGAGGCATCGGGCGCGGTGGACCACGCATGAACGGCAAGCTGCCCGTCGCGATCATCTGGCACATGCATCAGCCGTACTACCGGCACCCGCAGACGTCGGAATTCGTCCTGCCGTGGGTGCGTCTGCACGCGTCGAAGGACTACCTCCACATGGCGCGGCTGCTCCAGGAGTTCCCGCGCGTGAAGGCAAACTTCACGATGGTCCCGAGCCTGCGCGATCAGCTCGAGGACTACGCGCGCGGCGCCGACGACGAGGACACTCGCGTCACGATGCGCACGGTCGACGGCGACCTCACGCCCGAGGAGAAGCAGCACATGCTGCGGCGCTTCTTCTCGATCCATCACGGCAACGTCATCCACCGGCACGAGGAGTACCGGCGACTGCTCCAGATCGCGCTCGCGACGCAGGACCGCGCTGAGCTGCTCTCCGACGACTACTTCGTCGACCTCGCCGTCTGGTTCAACCTCGCCTGGCTGGATCCGGACGACGTCGCGTCGGACGGCCGGCTGCTCGAGCTGCGCGAGTCCGGCCGGCAATTCACACGCGAGGACGTGCGCTACGTCATCGGGCGCCAGCGACTCATGGCGTCGGGCGTGCCGCACCTTTACCACCGGCTCGAGCACGACGGGCAGATCGAGCTCATGACCGTGCCCTACTACCACCCGATCCTGCCGCTGATCATCGACGAGCGCAGCGCGCAGCGCTCGGACCCGAATGCGGTCGTGAACGACCCACCCTTCGCCTATCCCGACGATGCGGCGTTCCAACTGGAGGAGGCGATCGCATCGCACGCGCGCTCGTTCGGGAAGAAGCCGCGCGGGACGTGGCCGTCCGAGGGCGCCGTCTCGCCCGAGGCCGCCAAGGCGATCTTCGATTCCGGGCTCGAGTGGTTCGCCTCGGACGAGGGCGTGCTCGCGAAGACGATCGGCGTCGAGCTCAAGCGCGACGACATCGGCGCGCTCCTCGAGCCTGGCCTCCTCTACCGTCCGTTCCGCGTCGACGGCGGCACTGCGATCTTCCGTGACCGCGAGCTCTCGGACCGGATCGGCTTCATGTACGGCGACATGACCCCGCACGACGCGGTCGGCGACATGATCTGGAAGCTCGAGCGCGCGCGCGACCGGCTCCCCGACGAGGGCGGACCGTACCTCGCGGCGATCATCCTCGACGGCGAGAACGCCTGGGAGCAGTACCCCAACAACGGGAACGACTTCCTGCGCTACCTCTACGGGACGCTGCAGCAGGACGAGCGCTTCGAGACCGTGCGTGTGTCGGAGTTCCTCGACCGCAACAAGGCGACCGTCGAGCTGAAACATCCGCTCGCGACCGGCTCGTGGATCGACGCGAACCTCCGCGTGTGGGCCGGCGAGCCCGCGCATGCTCGCGCCTGGAGCGCGCTCGAGCGAACGCGGCGTTTCGCGAACGAGCAGTGGGGCACGCTTCGAAATATGCCGAAGAGCGTGCGTCAGCCACTCATGGTCGCGGAGGGTTCGGACTGGTTCTGGTGGTACTCGAGCCGCAATTCGAGTCCCGAGGATTCGGTCTTCGACGCGCTCTTCCGGGCGAACCTCGAGGTCGTGTGGTGGTACGCCGGAGCAGAGCCGCCCGACGACATCCGGCAGCCGCTCATCGATCCCGACCGCGCCGCGGCGGTCGCGGGCCGTGGCGGCGCTATGCTCCCCGGCCAGCGTGAGCAGTACGGCTAAGGCTCTCGGCAAGCACGTCCCGGCGCTGTCGTCGGCGCTCCGTCCGCTCGCTGAGGAGGAGCTCCGGCACTACGGTGGTCCCGCGCTCGTGCGTGGCAAGCGCGTGCTCGACCTCGGCTGCGGCGACGGCCGGCTCGCCCTCGGCGTGGCGCCCTTCGCGAAGAGCGTTGTGGGCCTCGACATCGAGGAGGGTCTCATCGAGAGCGCGCGCCAGCGCGCCCGCGTTGCCGGACTGCGCAACGTCCGCTTCGTGGTCGGCGCGGGGCAGAAGCTCCCATTCCCGGACGGTTCGTTCGATGTCGTGATCTCGTCGTGGACTCTCTGATGCATCACGAGAGAGGGCATGGTCGATGCCCTTCACGAGGTCCACAGGGTCCTCGCGCCCCGCGGCAAGCTGGTCGACGCGCGGCCTGACTCGCGCCTGCTCGCGTTCGCCGAGCGCCGGAATGGCAAGACCTTTCAGAAGTACGGCGAGGTGCGCACGGCTTCAGCCGAGCTCGTAAACGACCGCGCCTCGGACCGCGCGATCGCGCGCGTCGTTCGCGAGGGCCTCTTCAAGAGCAGGAGACGCGGCCGCTTCTGGCACCGCGTGCCGTTCGGCGACCTCGCCGCACTGCGCGCGTACCTGTCCGAGCATCTCCGCTTCGTCCGGCGCGCGCACTGGACCGTCGACGCAGCCACGCTGCGGCGGCACGCGAAGGATCCGTTCGCGATCCGGCGCGCAGTGCGTTACGAGGTGCTCGGGCGCGTCGGGAAGAAGTGAGCCGGGCGAAATGCGTCAGCGCGTGAGCGCGGCGGCGGTCTCCCACAGCGCCTCGTAAGCGTCGAGCACCCGTGGCCACGCGTACCGCTTCGCCGTCCCCCGGCCCTCTGCGCGCAGCTGCGTCGCGAGCTCGGGCCGCGAGCGCAGCGTCTGCTGCGCGGTCATGAGCTCGCGCGGATCCTCGCTCTGCATCACGATCGCGTTCCCGAACGGGACGGCGTAGTCCTCGCCGGTCCGCCCGACGTACGCGATGCCGCCGCAGGCCATGACCTCGAGACCGACGAGCCCGAACGGCTCCTTCTCCGAGTTCGCGAGCACGCCATCGCCTGCCGCGTAGAGCGCGCGGAGCGTGCGCTCGGCGATGAAGAAATCGAGGAACACGACGTCGCCGCTCGTCGTCGAGATCGCGTCCGCGAGATCGCGCGGCGTCGCGGTCGGGGGAAGCGCGAGGCGATCGACGTTCAGCCCGCGCGCCCGGATGCGGGCGCCGACGACGTCGGCGTAGTCGCTCCGGCTCCCGCGCATGATGAAACGCGGGCGCATGCCGGCGTCGCGCATCGCCGCGACCGCGTCGATCGCCCAGAGCCAGCGCTTGTCCGGGTCGAACCGCGCCACCTTCACGAACGTCGGTCGCTCGCCGAACGCGGCGCGGAGCGCGGCCGGATCCGACGGCGGGACCGGTTTGAGCCACCGGTCGGCGATGCCGTTCGGGAGGATCGCGGCCTCGACGTCCACTTTGAGGAGCTCCATACGCATGTACCGCGAGATCGTCGTGATCGAGACGAGGCGGCGCAGGACCGGGAAGTCCACGCGTCCGAAGCCGTAGGTGTTGTTCGCGTTCCAGAACATGGGCGCGTGCACCCCACGCGCGCGGCAGATCGTCGCCGCGCCGATCGCGGCCGCCGCGGTCTGCCAGTCCTCGAAGAGCATCACGGTGCGCTCTCCGCGGCGCTCCGCCTCGGACGCGAGGTCCGCGAGGTGCGGCGGTACGGTGCGCGAGAAGTCGGAGTACTTGCCCTCCTCGCCGTCGTACACGTCCTTCGGGTGGAAGGCGCTGATCCATTGGCTCCAGCGCTCGAGGACGAGGCCCCCGTCCTTCATCTCGACGTGCGGCTGGCCGGGATCGCCGATGAAGAGGTGCCGTACTCGATGACCTCGTGCGACCAGGGCCTCCGAGAGGTCGGTCATGCGTGTGGCCAGCCCGCCCACGAACGAGTAGCGGTCGGGACCCTCGAACGCGACGAGCACCACGTTCCACACGAGGTGCCGATAATGGCACGACCGTGACGGTCCTCCAGCGGGTGCGTGATGACCCCGAGCGCGTGCGCGCGATGCTCGCCGCGCGCCACTTCGACGCGCCGCTCGATCGCCTGCTCGAGCTCGACAAGAAGGTACGGGCCCTCCAGAGCGAGAAGGAGCAGCTGCAGGCCGAGCGGAACAAGGCCAGCAAGGGCGGTCCGCCGAGCGAGGAGACGAAGCGGCGCATGCGCGAGGTCGGCGAGCGCATCAAGGCGATCGACGCGGAGCTCCAGCCGCTCACCGCGGAGCGCGACGACGCCGCGCTCTGGATCCCGAACGAGGTCGCCGCGGACGTCCCAGCGGGGAAGGACGAGCACGACAACCCCGTGCTCCGTGAGGATGCCAAACGCGAGCTCGACTTCGAGGCGAGACCGCACTGGGAAGTCGGCGAGGCCCTCGGCATCCTCGACATCCCGCGCGGCGCGAAGCTCGCGGGGTCGCGTTTCTACGTCCTGCGCGGCGCGGGCGCCTCGCTCCAGCGAGCGCTCATCGCGTGGATGATCGACCTCAAGCTCGAGGCGGGCTTCACCGAGATCTACCCGCCATTCGTCACGCGCAAGGAGACGCTGCTCGCGTCGGCGCACCTGCCGCACTTCGACGAGAACCTCTATCGCGACGACGACGACGACATCTGGCTCATCCCCACCGCCGAAACGCAGCTCATCTCGCTGCATCGCGACGAGACGCTTCCGCTGGAGCGCCTACCGATCCGCTACGTCGCGTACACCGCGTGCTTCCGTCGCGAGAAGATGAGCGCCGGCCGCGACGTGCGAGGCATCAAGCGCGGCCACCAGTTCGACAAGGTCGAGATGGTCGTGCTCACGAAGCCCGAGGACTCGCCGGCCGAGCTTCAGCACCTCACCGACCTCGCGGTGCAGGTTCTCGAGAAGCTGGAGCTGCCCGCGCGAGTCGTCGAGCGGTGCGCGGGCGATCTCGGGTTCGTCGCGATGAAGGGCTACGACGTCGAGACCTGGTCGCCCGGCGTGAACGAGTGGCTCGAGGTCTCCTCGTGCAGCGACGGCGGTGCGCTGCAGGCCGAGCGCGCCGCGATCCGCTTCAAGCGCGACTCGAACGCGCGCGTCGAACATCCGCACATCCTGAACGCGTCCGGCGTCGCACTCCCGCGTCTCATGATCTCGATCATCGAGAACTACCAGCAGCCGGACGGCTCGCTGATCATCCCGAGCGCGGTGCGCCCATATATGCGCGGGCGCGACCGGATCGAGAAGGGCGAGTTCTCGCTCTAGCCGGCGCTCGCGCGTTCGCGCCGCAGCACGGTCGCCGCAACGGCACCAGCGATCGCCCCCGCGAAGAAGCCCACATCGAGCCACCAGTCCTCGGGGTCGACGACGAGCATCGTGATGACGAAGATGAGGCCGAACGCGAGGGTCGCGACGGCGGCGAGGGCGGGCACCATCCACAGCGGCGCGTCCATCGGGAGCGCGAGCGTCGGTGGAGGCGTGCGCAGCGTCAGGTAAGCGGTGGCCGCGAGGAGACCGACCACGACGAGGAGGAGCGGCAGGTAGGGACCCCAGATGTTGATCGCGTCGGTCGTCTCTGACGCGCTGTACGAGAAGAAGAGGTTCTGCGCCGCGCTGCCGGTGCGGCTCGGGCTGCTGCTCGTGGCGAGCCCGCTGCTGCGCGTGTACCAGCCGGCGAAGTCGGAAGTGACCACGAGCAGGGCGCCGAGGAGCGCCACCGCACCCGCCTGCTTCCTCACGGGAGACAGCCTAACTCCGCGCCGCGTACGGTCCGATGTTTTGGTGGCATCGTTCAGCCCATGGCGCTGCTCTCCGCGACGCGGGACGGCCTCGCGCTCAAAGAGCATCACTGGCCCGCGGAGGGTCGCGCTCGCGCGCACCTGCTGCTTGTCCACGGCATCGCGGAGCACGCGGGGCGCCACGCTCATGTGGCCGGGCGCCTCGCGCGCGCCGGCATCGAGACGCACGCATTCGACCTGCGCGGCTTCGGCGGGTCGGGCGGCACGCGCGCGTACGTCGATCGCTGGTCGCAGTTCTACGACGACGTCGAGGACGAGCTGCGCGCCGTGCGCGAAGCGGCCTCGGGCGCGCCCGTGATCCTGTACGGCCACTCGATGGGCGGCCTCATCGCGCTCGGGTACGTGCTGTCACCGCGACCGAAGCCGGATCTGCTCGTTCTCTCCGCGCCGGCCGTCGCCGCGTCGGTCCCCGGCTGGAAGCGCGCGCTCGCGAAGGTCCTCGCGCGCGCGCAGCCGCGATTCACGATCGCGAACGAGCTCGCGAAGGGCGGCCTCTCGCACGATCCGGCTGTCGAGGACGCGTACGAGACCGATCCGCTGAACGTGCATCGCACGACCGCTCGTCTCGGCCAGGAGCTCCTCGCCGAGCAGGTCCGTATCCAGGGCGCGCTCGCGGGCCTGGACCGCATTCCCGTCCCGACCTACGTCCTTCACGGTACGGACGATCCCATCGTGCCGGCCTCGGCGAGCGCGCTGCTCGACGGCAAGGGGAACGTCACGCGTCGCGTCTACCCGGGGCTGGTGCACGAGACGCACAACGAGCCGCAGGGTCCGGCGGTCATCGAGGACACGGTCGCGTATCTCGACGGACGCCTTCGCGGCATGGCGGTGTAGCGCCGCGGGACGCGTGGATCTCGCGGCGCGCGAGCTGCGGGTTAGGTCCAGTCGCACGCGAGCGAGCGCATCTGCGCGTCGATCGCCTTCGCCTGATCGAGCGTGCCGTTGTACTGGTCGACGAGCTTGTTGGTCGCGTCGATGAGGGAGTTGTACTGCGCGCGCAGCGTCTCGTACTGCGCGAACTGGACCGGCGGCAGGCCGTACGGGTACTGCGCCTCGAGCGCGCGCATCTGGTCCAGCAGCCCCGCGGTCCTTCCGCGGTTCGCGTCGATCTGGTTCTTCATCGTGGTGAGGCTGGCGTCGAACGATGCGAGCTTCGATGAGAGTGACAGCCCTTGCACCACGCACGGATCGGGCGTCACGGGCGGGAACGACGCGAAGCCGAGCGCCCGCATCTCGCGGTCGCTGAAGCGGTTCGGGCAGCTGACGACTGGCCCGAACGTCACGCAGGTCACCGGCTCGGTCATGAGGCCGTACTTGTCGACGCCATAGAGGCCCGGGTCGCGAAGGTTCTCCTTCCAGTGCCCGCCCTCTTTCGAGTCCTCGCCGTGACAGCACCAGATGTGACCGAGCTCGTGCAGCGTCGTCGCGATGACGTTCTCGACGGTCTTCGGGCCGAACTCGCCTGAGACGTAGATGACGATGTCCTCCGAGCCGTCCGCGCCGAGCCGGTTCACGGACGTGCCGCGACCGGCGAGCACGAATACGGTGATGTCCGCCGACTCGTCGACGACCCGTACGCCGCCGAGCCCGCGCGTCGCAGCCCTCCACTCGGCCGCGAGCGTGCTCTTCATCTTCGCGACCGCGGCGTCACGGAGCGGAACGAGCGACGGTTCGGGATTCAGCCGGACGTCGGGCGCGATGTCGGTCGTCACGTGGACCGTCAGCGCCGTCGCCGTCATCGGTGCGCGATACGTGTCGAAGACCCCGATCGCCGTCTCGGGCTTGATGCCCACGCGCGCGCATCGGACAGCGTGCTCGCCGCGGGTGTTGGGCATGCGCGGCGTCGCGTAGGTCCAGCGAAGCACACCCGTCGCCGGGGCGACCTGCGACGCGAGCGAGGAGACGGGGTTCTCGCCGACGGCACCGGGCTGAACGCTGATCTCCACCGAACACTCGGCTCCCGCTTCGGTCTTGACCTCGATCGAGCCGTACTTCGACTCGGTGACCTTGACGCTCAGGGCGACGGGCACCACGGCCGGTGAGGTCGCGTTCACCGCCTCGGTCGGCGCCACGCTCGCCGTTCCGGGCGGCGCAGAGCTCGACGGACGCGTCGGCGAGCATGCCACGAGCGCGACCACGAGGAGCGCGGCGAGAAGCGCGTGCCAGGTTCTCATCGTGGTCGAAACTCTACGCAGCGCCGCGGGTCTGAATAGGTCCCTTGGGCGGGGGAGATTCGTTCAGAGACCGGTCCTCTACGTCAGCGCTTGCTGCTCCGGATCGCCGCAAGCCGGGACTTGAGCAGCTTTCGGAGCACCGGTGCGGGGAGCGGGTCCTCGGGCGTGAATTGGATCGTGCCCTTGGCGGCGAGGTGGCTCCGGGCTGACGGCGGAAGCTCATCGGTCGGGAGCGCGAAAAGGCTCAGGTGTGCCTTGAAGGCGGCGAAGTACGCGAGCGGCTGTCCATCCACCTTGTACGTGGGCATGCCGTAGCTCAGGGTCTCGACGGCGTCAGGGGCAGCGGCCTTGATCTGCGCGCGGACCGCCTTGAGCGACCGGCGACGATCGGGAGGCAACTTCGCGAGGTACTCGTCTACGGCTTTCGCGCCGCTCGCGTTCCTCAATCGCAGTTCGGCACGCCGCGCCAGCACGGCAGCTGGTCGATCACGACTCCTCCGACGAACAGGCCGACGAAGAGCAGGATGAACGCCGCGACGACGAGATCGCCGCGTGCCGACGTGAGCGTCGCGCCGGCTCGCGATGCGCGCACGACCGGAGCCACGGCCAGCGCAAGTCCGACGATCGACAGCGCGAGCGCACCAAGGACGATCGCCGTACCGACGACGTTCGGCTCATCGGGAGCGCCTCGGAGTGCTGCGCCGAGCGGCGGCTCGATGCGAAGCAGAAGAAGGGTCATCAGGAACGAGAACGGCACCGCGAGCGCCGCGCCGATCGTCGCCGATCGCGAGACCGTCGTGCCGCTCATGGCGTCTTCACGCCGGCGCTGAACGCGTCGTCGGTCAGCTCCATCGTGAGGTAGGGGAATGGGAACTCCCCTTGGTCCGCCGCGATGTCGTTCATGACGTCGAATTCTTCCGGTGCCGCCGGTGGACTTGCACGCATACGTTCCCAGCTCTTGCGATCGGGCCACTGCGCATAGGCCACCCACGATCCGTCCTCAGCGCGGTGCAGACGTGAGCCAAGCGCGCCATGGCGGGCCATGATCTCCCTCGTTGCGCTCAACCACGCCGCGCGTAGACGTTCATCGGTGCCAGGCTTTGTGCGCCAGCGATACAGGACGACGAACACGGGAACCTCCTCGTCGGCAGCCTAGACTGCGCCGCGAAGGAAGGGGTCTCCATGTCAGCGACAACACTGCCCATCGCGGCCACGGCCGAGAAAGCCGGCTGGTGGACGCGAGCACTCGCGATTCTCATCGACGTGATCGGCATCGGCATCGTTGCCGGGGCCCTCTCGGGAAGCCTCGGCAACGCCCCGGCGGGTAGCCAGCACCAGGGACTCACCCTGCTCCTCCAGGCCATCTACTTCACCTACTTCTGGTCCGCGGCCGGGAAGGGACAGACGATCGGCAGCCGGGCTCTGAACATCCGCGTCGTGAAGACCGACGGGTCACAGCTGGATTACGCGGGCGCGTTCCTCCGCTTTGTCGGATGGGTCATCTCCGGAGCGATCCTGCTCCTCGGATTCATCTGGGCGGCGTTCGATGCGCAGAAGCAAGGCTGGCACGACAAGATCGCGAGCACCTACGTGGTGAGGGCTTAGGGCCGGCGGCGACGTCCTCGCGGGATCTTGTCAGCAGGCTTCGCGCTCGTCGAGGCGATCGCGAAGTCTGTCCGACCCACGAAGTGGCTCGCGACCTCGGGGCGCGTGAGTTGATAGAACGCGATGCGCTGGACGCCTGGGGTCACGAATGACATGCATGGTCCGTGAGGGATCTCGAGCGATCGACCCGGCTTCCAGCCTCTTGAGTGCAGCTCCTTTTGGGTCCGGTCAAGATCCTCAACTCGATAGATGAGCAGAGTCCGCTCGTCGTCGAGGTGGTCGGCCAGCAGAATGCGCGTCCCGCTCGACCCCAGTTCGAGCATCGCGACGCGCGCGCCCATCCCTTCAACTGCGAAGACGAGGCGCGCTCCCAGCACGTTCACCCAGTAGCCGGCGTCGCGCTTTACGTCGGCGCTCGGCACGTAGAGGAAGTCGAGTTCCATGCGCGCTGACACTACGCGGCGAGGCTGCCGCCACGCGATGAGCGGGAAGGGAGCGCCCCCGTTCCGCGATGCGTCGCCGCGGTCGCGATACCCGACAATGGGAAAAGGCCGAGTCTCATTGCCTCCGGAGGGGTGGCAGAGCGGTCGAATGCGGCGGTCTTGAAAACCGCTGAGGCCTCCGGGTCTCCGTGGGTTCGAATCCCACCCCCTCCGCCCGCGGCGGCCGACCGCGTCTCCTATCGGGCCCCGCGCTTGCGGCACACCTCGACGGAGGTCGAGGACCACTGGCGAACATCGCGGATCCCGGTGGATTCCTTCTCACGCACTCGGTGACGCAGCTTTTCGGTGTGCCCGAGAGGCGCCCACGGACGGGTACGCATACCGGCATCGATTTCGCGGAGCCGCGGCACGCCCGTTCCTGCGGTGACGTCCGACGGGGATGAGTGGTGGTACGCGCACCTCGACCGAGTCGCGGCGCGTGCCGGTGTCTCAGTTGGCCGCGGCGAGGTGATCGGGTTCGCCGGTGCGACCCGGCTTCGCGACCGGACCGCACCTGCATCTCGAGTGGCGGAGCCCGCCGGACACGCCGATCGATCCTTACGAGGAGGCCGTCATGCTCAGTCAGGAAACTCAAGACGCGATCCGCGCGATCCCGCGGGAGATCCGCGGACGACACCGCCGTCGCCGTACCCGGACGACTCGGCTCATATCGCCTGACTCCCGCGCAGATGT
>JBIOUD010000142.1:0-8936 GCA_044866725.1 Candidatus Limnocylindria bacterium
CCGCGCGGGCCCGCGCGGCGTCCGCTTGCGGACGAGCGCGAGCCCGCGTCTCAGATTCCCAGGCGTCGGATCACCAGTTCGCCGGAAGGCCGGTGACGTTCGGCGGGAGGCTCACGCCGTTTGGATAGATCACATAGACGATCCCACCGGATCCGCCGAGCCATACCTGCTCGAAGTCCTCGCGACCGTACGTGCGCTGCACCTCGGCGTCCGTCGGGACGGCCGGGTCGTTCGAGATCACGTCGCCGCTCGCGGTGAAGCCGACGATCGTGAGGAGGTGCCCGTTCGTCTTGCCGAAGAAGAACCCCGGCAGACGCCCGTTGATCGACGCGACGAGCGGGATCCCCGCGTTGAGGAACATCTCGGCCTCGGTGAGCGAGCGCAGCCGCGTGACGAACCCGTTGAGGCCGCGCGCTCCGGCGTACGCCGTGTTGAACGGCCAGTTGCCCGCGCCCTGGTAGTTCCAGTCGTAAACGGCGCGTGCCGCGTAGTCGACCTGCCCATCGACGTGGCCGGTGCCGGGGAAGCTCGCGAGCTCACCCGCCGTCGGGCCGGCGCCCCAGAAGTCGAGGATCATCGCGGTCGACGTCGGGCTGCACCACGCCTCGCCACCGTTGTCGTATTCGGGGAAGTGGCCGGCGTGGATCTCCTGCGAGTACTCCGGCACAGCAAGAGTGCCAGCGAGACCTTGCGTCGGGCTGGGCATCTCGTACTTCGCGACAGCGGCTGAGGTCATCGCGCCGACAAATCGCACCGTCGGTGTCGGCGCCGTCGCGGTCCGATGCAGGCCGACCTTCAACTCGTAGGTGCGAAGGGTCGCGGCCTTCTTCGAGCGGATGAACGTGTCGATCGCGATGAAGCCGTCCGCGTCACCCTGCCCGGACACCGATGTACGGCGCGCCGGGATCGGGTCAGACGTCCAGATCCCCATCGTGTACCACTTCGTCGTGCGGCCGCTGCCGGTCGCGCGCATCTCGATGGTGATCCACGTGTCCGATGGCGTCGTGGCGTTCCACGAGGCGACGAGCTCGTCGAAGTCGAACTGGGCGTCCTTCGACGCGGAGTACCAGTAGCCATCGGTGCCGCTCGTGAGCGTCAGCGACCCGCCGGCACCAGAGATGTTCGTGTCGGCGGTCCCGCCGCTCAGCGCGAAGCGCGCGAAGCTGACTTGCGGAGCAGTCCCTGTGCTCTTCGCGTCGACGACCGGTACGACGAGCACCGAGACGAAGAGCGCCGCGATCGCGACCAGCACGCGGATGGAGTGTGCCACGTGATTTCCCCTCTCCTGACGCCGACGAGCGAGCCTGGCGCGGGATAGAGTCTGCCCGTGTCGGGCTTCCCACGTCCAGAACTCTTCATCTCGACCGCGCAGGTGGCCGAGCGCTTGCGCGAGCCGAACGTGCGGGTGGTCGACTGCCGCTTCACCTTCGAAGGCGACGCGAAGGCGGCATACCTGGCCGGCCACATTCCGGGCGCCGTCCACTGCGACTGGTCGCGCGACCTCTCGGCTGAACCGCCGCCGTCGGGACACCCGCGCTACATGCTCCTCGGCGCGAAAGAGTTCGCGGCCGCGATGTCGCGCCTCGGGATCTCGAACGACACGTTCGTGATCGGGTACGACGCCGAGGGCGGACATCACGCCGCGCGTCTCTGGGTCGGCCTGCGTCGCTACGGCCACGACAAGATGGCCGTGATGGAGGGCGGCATCCAGAAGTGGCAGGCCGAGGGTCGGCCGCTCGAGAAGGGCGATGCGAGCGCGAAGCCCGCGACGTTCGTCCCGCACCCCCGCGACGGCGTGCTCGCGTCGAAGGAAGAGGTCGTCGCCGCGGTCCGCAAGGGCGACCCGTGGCTGCTCGACGTCAGGCGCGAGAGCGAGTTCACCGGCGAGGAGAAGCGCGCCGCGCGCGGGGGTCACATCCCGGGTGCGGTGCACGTGCTGTGGAAGGACGCGCTGCAGGACGACTGGACGCTGAAGGACCCCGATGAGCTCGAAGAGATGTATGCGAACGCCGGCTTCGGTGCGGAAACGTCGACCGTCACGTACTGCCAGGCGGGCGTGCGCGCCGCCTTCACGCATCTCGTCCTCACGGCGCTCGGGCACGACGACGTGCGCACGTACGACGGCTCGTGGGAGGAATGGGGCAACGACCCATCCGTCCCGGTCATCCTCGGACGGAGCTAGGCGCTCCTAACGCCGGGCGGCCGCGACGCCCGCGGCATGCTGCCGCAGCTCGCTCGCGAGCTCGGGTGGCACGTCGGCCTCGATCTCGATCCCCCGCTCGCCGTAGCCCGTCGCGTGGAGCGCGCCGCGCTCGCGCACCCGCTGGACCAGCGCGCCCGACGAGTACGGGACGACGACCTTCACGCGCTTCCAATCGGAGGCCGCGAGCTTTCCCAGGCGGACGCGCAGCTGATCGATGCCGGTGCCCGTCGTCGCGGATACGAAGACCGCGTCGGGGAACTCCGCGGAGAGCGCCTCGCGCAGCGCCTCACCCTCCGGGCCGCGCAGCCGATCGCTCTTGTTGAACACGAGGAGCGTCCTCCGGTCCGCGAGCTTCAGCGACGCGAGCGTCTCGCGCACGACCTGCATGCGCTCGTGCAGGTTCGGGTGCGGCGTGTCGACGACATGCACGAGCAGGTCGGCGTCGTTCAGCTCTTCGAGCGTCGCGCGGAACGCAGCGATGAGCGTCGGCGGCAGCTTGTTCACGAATCCCACCGTGTCCGAGAGCAGAAGCAGTGTGCCGCCGGGCAGCTCGGTGCGACGCGTGGTCGGATCAAGCGTCGCGAAGGGCTGGTCCGCGACGAGCACGCCGGAACCCGACAACACGTTCATGAGCGTCGACTTCCCCGCGTTCGTGTAGCCCACGAGCGCCGCGAGGAAGAGGCCCTCCTTGCCGCGCGACCTTCGGCTCCGCTCACGCTGCTTCCCCACCTCATCGAGCCGCGCCTTGAGGTCCAGGAGGCGGCGCTCGACGACACGGCGATCCGTCTCGAGGAGCGACTCACCGGGGCCGCGCGTGCCGATGCCACCACCCAGACGCGAGAGGCCCTTCCAGATGCCGCGCAGGCGCGGGCGCAGGTACTCGAGCTGCGCGAGCTCGACCTGCACGCGGCCCTCCTTTGTCTGGGCGTGGCGCGCGAAGATGTCGAGGATCACCGCGGAGCGGTCGACGACGCGCACATTGAGAGCGGCCTCGAGACCGCGCTGCTGCTGCGGTGTGAGCTCGTCGTCCGTCACGAGGAGGTCGGCCTTCGCGGTCTTCATCGCGAGGCCGAGCTCGGCCGCCTTGCCCTTGCCCATCCAGGTATGCGGATCAGGCGAGCGGCGCCGCTGCACGCTCTTCCCGACGACGTTCGTGCCCGCGGCCGCGACGAGCGAGGCGAGCTCGTCGAGCGAGTCGTCGGGGTCGAAGCGCGATCTGGGGAGGTCGAGCGCGACGAGGTACGCGCGCTCGGCCGGTGCCTGTGTCTCGATCACCTGATAACTATGGGGCGTCGGCGAGCGCCGCGGACGCGAATGCGACGGGATCGACATTCGTCGGATCGCACCAGCGCACCGCGTCGTCACGCCGGAACCAGGTCATCTGGCGACGCGAGTACGCCTTCGTGTCGCGGATCGTGAGCAGGATCGCCCGGTCGATCTCGATCTCGCCCCGCAAGTACGCGAACCAGTGGACGTACCCGTGGGCGCTCATGCTCGGCGACCGTGGGTCGATCCCCCGCTTCACGAGGTCGCGCGCCTCGTCGAGGACTCCGTGTTGGATCATGTCGCGAACGCGCGCGCCGATGCGCTGATCGAGCCACTCGCGCGGCGGCGCGAGCCCGATCTTCACTGAAGGGACCGCGGCATCGCGCCGCCAGCGCCCGCTCACGCCGCCGGTGAGGAGCGTCGCCTCGAGGTAGCGGATGACCCTGCGCACGTTGCGCGGATCGACCCTCGCCGCGGCCTCAGGGTCCTTGTCCGCGAGCCGCGCATGCAGATCCACCCCACGCGCCGCTGCCGCCTCCAGACGCGCGCGCACGTCCGGATTCGTCGGGACCGCATCGAGGTCGAGACCGTCGAGCAGCGCCCGCACGTAGAGGCCGGTGCCGCCGACGACGACCGCGAGGCGGTCACGTCGCGCGATGTCGCTCAGGGCCGCGCGCGCCTCGCGCTGGTAGCGGGCGGCGTCGTAGCGCTCGCCGGGGTCGGCGACGTCGATGAGGTGATGCTTCACGTGGAGCCGCTCGGTGCGCGTGGGCTTCGCCGTCCCGACGTCCATGCCGCGGTAAACCTGGCGTGAATCCGCGGAGACGATCTCGCCGCCGCGGCGCTCCGCGATCCGCATCGCGAGCGCGCTCTTGCCCGACGCGGTCGGGCCGACGATCGCTAGGACGCGCGTACGCGAGTCTCGAGCGAGCGGTACGCGTCGCGGGCGCGCTGCAACGCCTCGGCCGATGGCGGCAGCTCGCCGTAGCGGAGGTCTTCGAACGCGCGCACGATCGGCGCGCCGTCCGCCCACATCGGCGCGGCGCTGCTGATGCGAGCCGCGTGCTCGGCCGGTGTCTCGGCCGCCTCGCGCCAGCCGGCGCGATGCGCCTCGGCGAGCGCGAGGAAGCGCCAGTAGAGGAGACGGAGCGCGGCGGCCGCCGTGCCGTCGTCGCGCGGACGGACGCGGCGGGTCGACCGGCGCGGACGGAGACCGCGTAGCGTGTCGCGCAGGTTCAGACCGCCCGCCTGCTCGCGCTCGAGCGTGACGCCTTCGGGCAGGTCGACTCTCCGCTCGCGCAGCATCCGGTCGAGCAGCATGATCGCGAAGAGCACCGCGATCGCGACGATGAAGAGCTCCACCGCGCCGAAGACGTACGGCCGCGTCTGCTCGATGTTCCGCATGAGGATCGCGTCCTCCTCGGGCGACGGCGTCTGGAACGGCGGGACGATCGGACGGGCTCCCGCAAGCAGCGGCCGGAGGAACTCGATGAGCCAGCCCGCGAGATAGGCGAACGGAAGGATGAGCAGGTAGAAGATCCGTCCCGCGATCGGCGCGAGGAACGATCCGACGGTCCCGAACAGCTCCTGCACCGCGGGTACGAGCACCGCCGCGAAGATCGCGACGACCCCGATGACGACCATCGCGCTCGTCGCCGACGACGTGCGCGCGCTTCCCTGTGTCCCGCGCGCGAGAGCGAGCTCTTCGGTCGTGCGCGCGAGCGAGAGCGCGAGCCCGGACGCGGCCACGGTGAGGAGCGACAGCGCCGCGAACGGCGCGCGATCGATCGGGCCGGGCATGAGCACGGCCGCGGCGATCGCGAACGCGCAGAACGGGACCGCGTTGCGCGCGTCGGTCCACCGCGTGCCACCGCGGGCGATCGAGACGATGCGCCAGAGGAACGCCTCGCCGAGCAGCCCGAAGAGGACGATGCGCGACAGCACGGAAAAGCCGTCGGGGTTCTTCATCGGCTGCATGAGTCCCCAGGCGGCCGTGCCGGCGAGCGTGATGACCATGATCGTCGCGCTGCGCCGCTCGCCACCGATCTCGCGCAGGAGCGTGACGAGAAGCAGCGAGACGCCGAACAGCATGAGCGTCGTCGAGAGCGCCGGAAGCGGGTCGCGTCCAACGGTGGCGACGTGCGCGAGCGACGCGAGCGCCGTGAACGTCACGGATTCGACGAAGCAGCGCGCGGCGATCAGCAGCGCGACCGCGCCGTTAGACCGCACGCTGCAGCTCCGCCTGGTGTAGGACGCTCACGACGACGCCGCGCGCCGCCAGGTGCGACAGCATCTCAGCGCTCGGTCCGACGACCGTGACCGCGAGCACGCGGTGGTGCGCGCGCCGCAGCGCCAGGATGGCCATCGCCAGACCCGCGAAGATCTTCGGCGTCACGACGACGAGGGTCGCGCCCCACGGGATGCGCCCGCGCTCACTCAGGAACACGGCCTCCGGCGAATTCGCGGCGTACGGACCGAGCCGCGCGAGGATCTCGAGGCTCCGCGTGAGCGCACGCGGGCCGCGCGCGAGCGCCGAACGCGGCCGTTCGTGCGTGAGGTTATCGAGCCCGTTCGTGACGAGCCCGACCTGCCGTCCCGCGGCTGCGGCGAGGCGCAGGAGGTCCGCCGCCGCCGAGACGACGTACTCCACCGCCTCGGGGTCGGCCTGGATCCAGTACTGCTCGTAGGACGCGACGTTCACGAGGAAGACCGCGTCGAGGCTCGTCGCCGGCTCGTACAGCTTCGTCTGGAGCGCCCTCAGGCGGGCCGAGGCCTTCCAGTGGATCTCTTTGCGCGGGTCGCCCTGCTGGTGCTCGCGGACCCCCCGGAAGCGAAGCGGGTCCGGCAGGAGGCCACGGCGCACGGCCGTCTCCGCGAGCGGCCGCAGGCTCTGCAGGTGGCGGTCGATCGTCTCGAGCGGTGCGGGGTACGCGACGACCGCGATGTCGACGGGGATCGTGCGCTCCACGGACATGAACCCGAGCCAGTCAGACGCCCGCACGCGCACCGGCCCGATCGCGTACGCGCCGCGCTGGGCTGCGACAAGCGGAAAGCGCACCGTGAGCTTCTCGTGGCCGCGCGGCGCGAATCCCGCGTTCACCCACCCTCGAGGGACGCCCGGCGCGGTCTTCTCCGGCTCGATGCCCTCGGGAAGGAAGAGCCGTACGTCGAGCCAGGGGAGCGGCAAGGGCTTGCGGTTCGCGATGCGCACCGCGGCGACGAGTCCCTCACCCGCGACGAGCCGATCGGTCGAGATCTCCACGGCGACGTCGAGCGCGACGAGGGCCAGCCGCGTCGTGAGCCACACGACGAACCACACCACGAGGCCGCCCGCCGCGAGCACGATGAGCGCGGGATTGCGCGAGAACGCGGCGAGGATGACGAAGAGGATGACGAGGGGCCACTCGAAGCGGCCCGACGCGCTCATCAGCCCGCCGCGCGCGCTGCGTCCTCCGCGGGGACCGGCGTGCGCGTGAGCACCTCCGTCACGACCGCGGAGCCGGTGCGTCCGCGCATCTGCGCGTCGGCGCCCATGAAGATGCGGTGCTGCAGGACCGCGGGCGCCTGCGCCTTCACATCATCGGGAAGGACATACGCGCGACCGCGCATCGCGGCGATCGCCTGCGCCGCGCGGAACAGCGCGATCTCCGCGCGCGGCGACGCGCCGAGCTCGACGCCTTCAGCGCGACGTGTGGCACGCGCGAGATCGACGATGTAGCGCCGCACGGCGTCGCTCACCTTCACCGCGCGCACCTCATCGCGGAACGCCGCGAGCGCCTTCGCGTCGTAGATCGGCTCGAGCGTCGACGTGTCGACGCTGACCGCGCCGTGCATCCGGAGGATCTGATCCTCGTCATCCGCCTCGGGATAGCCGAGCCGGACGAGGAAGAGGAAGCGGTCGAGCTGCGCCTCGGGCAGCGGGAACGTTCCCTCGAGCTCGATCGGGTTCTGTGTCGCGATGACGCAGAACGGCTCGGGGAGCATGTGCGTCGTCTCGTCGACGGTGACCTGTCGCTCCTGCATCGCCTCGAGGAGGCTCGACTGCGCGCGCGGCGTCGCCCGGTTGATCTCGTCGACGAGGACGAGGTTCGCCATGATCGGGCCGGGCCGGAACTCGAACTTCTGCGCACGCTGGTCGTAGATCGACACGCCGGTGATGTCCGACGGCACGAGGTCGGGCGTGCACTGGATGCGATGGAACGTCAGCGAGAACGAACGCGCGAGCGCGCGCGCCAGCGTCGTCTTCCCGACACCGGGGACGTCATCGAGCAGCACGTGGCCTTCGACGAGCAGCGCGGCGAAGAGCTGCTCGGTCGCGGTCTTCTTCCCGACGACGACGCGCGCGACCTGCTCGACAAGGTTCGCGGCTGCCTCTCGGACGGCGGTGGGCATGTCGTCGAGGGTACCGCCGGGCGGGTCTAAGCCGCTTCCAGCGACGCCATCTCGCCCTCAGGGCGAGGCGGGGTGCCGCGGATCGCGCTGGCAGCGGACAGCGCGACCGCGAGCGCGACGAACGCCGCGAGCCCGTGCAGGCCGAGGACGATCGGGTCGACGACGCGCAGCGCGAACGGGCTGAAGGCGCGCTCGAGGAAGAAGATGAGCGCGGTGACGGCGAGGAGCCGTAGCGCGAGGCGTCCACCCTTCACCGCGCGGGTCGCGACGGTGAGGATCACGACCGCGAACAGGTAGACCAGCCAGCCACTGCTCTCGCCGGAGGTCCCCCACTCCTTCCCGCCGGGGATGAACCCCGAGACCGCCCCGTCGGCGACGAGGACGGCGGCCAGAAGCAGCGTCGTGATCCCGATGAGCCAGGCCGAGCGGCCCGGAAGCGACCGCGTCGCGAGCCGCGCCGGGCGTTCGTCGTTGTCGAGCGGAGCTGACGGCCCCGGGAGCGTGCCATCGAGCGCGAAGAGCTGCTCAATGCTCTCCGGCGCCATGGAGTGGCCCAGCCGCCAGACGCGGAGGGCCGAGACGAGGATCACCAGCTCGACGAGCGCGGTGAGCAGGTGGACGCCGATCGACGCCGCGGACTTCGGTCCCACCAGGAAGGCGGACGCCGGGCGCTCCACGACGAAGAAGAGCGAGAGTCCCATGCGGAGCGCGAGGCTGCGTTCGCTGCCGCGCGCGACGAGCACCGCGACGAATGTGTTGACCAAAGCGAACACGTACGAGAGCGCCGCGAGATCGCCGATGTCCCATGCCCCACCGCTCGGGTACACGCCGTCGAGCACGCCCGCCGCCACGAAGAGCACGGAGGCGAACAGCATGAGCAAGACGACCGGACGAAGGGCCCCCGCCATCTACCGCACCACCCCAAGGGGTTGCACGTACTGGGAATGACGAGCGAAGCGAGTCGTTCCCATTAGCGCTCCCCAACCACGTTGCGCGCGAATGGTAATCGCTTGGCCGCTCGCTAGTCAGAGATCTGACCGCGTTGCAGCCGCCCTCGATGGCGAGCTTGACGATG
>JBIOUD010000143.1:0-9378 GCA_044866725.1 Candidatus Limnocylindria bacterium
TCAATCGCGCTGCACTACACCCGGCGTTGCGAACGTGGCGAGCGGCGTGCCCGTACCTTGAGTTCAGTGGAAGCGACCGGCGAGCTCGCCTGGTTCCGAGGTGAGGTCTGGCGCTCGCTGACGCATCCGCGCTCGTTCGCCCGAGACCTGGCCCGCGAGCACTACGGCCTCGCCGGCGTGCTCGTCGCGTTGGTCGCGGGTGTCTGCCTCTCCATCGGTATCGACTTCCTCGTGCTGGCGTCCAAGGGGATCTCCCCCGCCGGCTTCGCGCCGCGCATGGTCATCGACGCGCTGCTCCTCGCGGTCCGGCTCGCGATCACCTGCGCGGTCGTCGCGTGGATCGCGACCGGCGCTGTCCGGCTCCTCGGGCGCAGGGGTGGCTCGCTCGATCAGCTGTTCACCGCTCTGACCTTCGCGACGGCGCCCCTCATCGTCATCCCGGTCGTCGGGGCGATCGTGACGATCGTGCCCCTGACGTTCACCTTCACGGTCGCCATCCTGGTCATCCTCGCGATGGCGCTTCGCGTGGTCGTCGGCCTTGCGCTCAACATACGGAGCATCCTGCCGCCAGCGATCGCGGCCGTCGCGTTCGTCGTCGTCGTCGCGCTCGGCGCGCTGGTCCTCGGCGACCAGGTCTCGCGCGTCCGCTTCCTGACATACGCGATCGCGCCGCCGAAGGTGCAGGTCGCCAGCCTCACGATCCAGACAGTCCCGGACTTCCCGGCCACACCCGCGACCGGGCAGACGTTCGAGATGCTCGGGTTCGACCTCACCGTGCCGCCGGGGTGGAAGAACGCGACGAGCGGCGTCCCCGGCGAGGCCGCTCGATTCGAGTCCTCCACCGCGACGGTCGTCGTCGCTCGCGCCCGCGGTGCGGCGCTCAGCACGGTCGACAGCTACGCCGACGCCGTCGCGGCTCCGCTCAAGGTCGGGTGGCGGGACCAGTGGCACGAACGCGCGGTGACGCGCATCAACGGCGTCGTCATGGTGGATGACACGTACGGCGGCATGTACGAGGATCGGCGCATCGTCGTGCGCCAGTTCACCGCGGTGCCTGGTGGTCAGGGTCTCGCGATCGTGTACCGCATCGTCGAGCCGAAGGACCAGCAGGCGTCGCTCGACGAGGCCGCGTCGATCGCGGCGACCTGGCACATCACGAGCGAGGGGCGCTAGCCCCGACGAGCGTCGCCGGGGTGACCGTGCCCTTCTCGATCCGCCACGCGGCGATCTGCGGCTCGTGGCTCAGCGATACGAGCACGTAGAAGGAATACGGCCAGCGCGCGGCGTCGGCGATGTCGGTCTCGGAAGGCCGCGCCGGTGACCTCACGTGGCTGTGGTAGATCGCCAGCGGCTCGCCGCGATTGCCGTCCGCGTCGGTCTCGCCCGCGTCATCCATCGCGCTGAGCGCGCGTCTTAGGTCGTCGCCGTCCATGAGGTATTTGCGCGGCTTGTCCTCGGCGACATTGCGGCAGCGCATGGCGCGCGTCGCGAGGCCGTCGCGCCCGGCGAGAAGGCCGCACGCTTCATCGGGTGCCGCCTCGCGCGCGTGCGCGACGATCGCGTCGCGCAGCTGCTGCGGCAGCGTGAGCGTGTCGGCTATGCGCCGCCCGCCATCGCCGGGATGACCATGACCTCACTGCCCTCGGGCACGACCGCGTCCGTCCCACCGCGCTCGCGCGCGTCGTTCTCGCCGATGTAGACGTTCACATAGGTGCGGAGGCGACCGTCGTCGTCGAGGACGCGGTCGGCGAAGCCCGGATGACGCCGCTCGATGTCACCGATGACATCCGCGAGCGTCCGCCCGGTCGCTTCGATCTTCGTCTGCCCGCCCGTCGCGTCGCGCAGCGCGCCGGGCAGGCGCACGGTCACTGACATTCGCTCTGCCCATCCCGGGGCCACGGCCCCGTTAGTTCTCCCAGAGGGGGGTGCTGAGGTACCGCTCTCCCCCATCAGCGATCAACACGACGATACGGCCCGATCCTTCCCGCGCGACCCGGATCGCGGCAGCGACGGCCGCGCCCCCGGACGGCCCCGTGAAGATCCCCTCGTCCTTCGCGAGGCGACGCGTCATCGCGATCGCCTCCTCGGTGCCCATGACCATGTGCACATCGGCCATGTCTTCGTCCCAGATCGCGGGACGGATCGCGGTGGGCATGTGCTTCCAGCCCTCGATGCCGTGGAGCGCGTCGTCAGGCTGCACTGCGACGATGCGCACGCCGCGCGGGCGCAGCGCACGCGACACGCCGACGATCGTGCCCGACGTCCCGACGCCGGCGACGAACTGCGTCGCCTTCCCCTCGGTCTGCGACCAGATCTCCGGCCCGGTCGTGAGCTCGTGCGCGAGGGGGTTCGCCGGATTCGAGTACTGGTCGACGTACACGAACCGCGCGTCGCTCTTCGCGAGGCGCTGCGCCTCGCGGATCGCGCCGTCGGTGCCTTCGAGGGGATCGCTGAGCACCAGCTCCGCGCCGAACGCTTTCGTGATGCGCTTTCGCTCGAGCGACACGCGGTCCGGCATCACGAGCGTCACGCGGTGGCCGCGCACGGCGCCGACGAGCGCGAGCGCGACGCCGGTGTTCCCGCTCGTCGCGTCGAGGATCACGCCATCGCGCTCCAGCCGACCCGACTCCTCGGCGGCGATGACCATCCAGAGGCCGGCTCGGTCCTTCACGCTCCCGCCGGGATTCGCCGACTCGAGCTTCGCCCACAGCTCGCCGCGCAGGCCCGCGCCGATCCGCGTGAGCGGGACGAGCGGCGTGTCGCCGACGTGCTCGAGGATCGTCCCGCGCACGCGCTCGCGCACGAGGGCCGCGGTGAGGGTCATGGAAGAACGCTATCCGAGCCTCGAGGAGCGGCGCGTTTGTCTAGGCGAGACCGCGGGCTGCTGGCTAAGTGCGAGCTGTCTCGAGCGCGCGGCGCGCGAGACGGAGCGCTTCGTCGCTGTCGCCGTGGGCCTCCGCCGCACGGGACCAGCGATCGAAGATCGTGCGGAGGAGATGCGGGACCCGCTCCTCGGCGAGCTGGCTCGCCTCCTGGAACGAGCGCTTCGCGGTCGCCGCGCTCGACGCCATCCGCAGCTCGCCGATGAGCACCAGCGCGCGCACCTGCGCGTCGGGCTGGCCCACCTTGCGCGCGAACTTGAGCGCCTCCGTCGCGGCCTCGAGACCCGCGGCAGGATCCGACTTCGACAGCACCTCGGCCTCGGACGCGCGGATCGATGCGAGCGTGCCGTCCCTCCGCGCATCGGTCGCGATGATGGCCGCGCGCGCGAGACACTCCCGTGCGCGCTCGCGGTTGCCGTACTCGGCGTACAGCAGCGCAGCATTGTCGAGCGTGCACGCGACCTGGTCCATCACGCCGAGCTCCTCATAGAGCTGCAGGCTGCGCTGGTTGTAGACGATCGCGGCCTCGAGGTCGCCTTCGTTCTGGTAGTTCCTCGCCATCCCCGCGTAGAGGATCGCGATCGAGGTGCGATCCGAGAACCCATCGGTGAGCGCGATCGCTCGCTCGTACGTCGCGAGGGCCTGTTTCGGCTCGCGGTTGTTGGTGTGCGCGACCGCGAGGTCGACGAGACGGCGGAAGTGGAACGTCGGGTCCTTCACGACACCGTTCTCGCACGCGACCGTGCATTCGCGCAGGAGGCGGATCGCGTCCTCGTACGCGTAAGTCCGTGTGTACGCGGCCGCGAGCACGGCCTTCACGCGGATGATCTCTTCCTGGCTCCCAAGCAGCTCAGCCATCCGCTGTGCGCGCTCGATGACCGGGAATGCCTGCTTGGGCTGGCCGAGCATGTTGTACGCCGCCGCGAGATACCGAAGACGGACGAGCTGGTCGGCGGCGTTGAGTCCTTCCTCCAGCGACTCGAGCAGCTTCACCGCCTCGGCGGCCTTGCTGTCCTCAAGCAGCCGACGCGCCTCGATGAGGTCGTACTGCGGCGTCGCGGGCGTCGACGATCCGCCGAGGAGGTCGGACGGCTTCACACCGAGCGCGCCGGCGATGTGCTCGAGCGCCTTCATCGATGCGCGCGTGCGGCCTGACTCGAGCATCGAGATGTACGCCTTCGTGTAGAGCGGTTCCGCGAGCTGCGCTTGCGTCAATCCTTTAGCTGTCCGCAGGGAGCGGATGCGTGCGCCGACATCGGCGACCATCGGGGACCTCACTTGGTTGGCCATGGGGCGGGGCCACTTTACGGCGCTACAACTTAGAGGTCAATTGAGCCTGAACCAGAACTAATCGGACCGAGACCGGTGCGATGCCGGTCGGGGTCCCGGGCCGAGGATGCCCGATGTTCTCGGTCGCGGCCGACTGAGAGCGGCCGCAGGTTTACTTCGCGAAACGTCGATTAGCAGTAGCCAGTGGTCTGCGGGTCGCATGCATACGCGGTCGCGGACACGCCAGTTGCGCCAAAAGCGAAGGCAAGTGCGAAAGCCAAGGTCACGATGCGAAGAGCACGACGGATCGACATTCGGTGGGCCTCCCGACCCCACCGGCGATTTCTTTCCCCAGCCCGCTGCGACGGACTATCGGCGGTCGGACCACGGAAGTAAAGACACTCTTACGTCGATTAGCGGGGCGGGACCAGCCAGACGAGCGGTGGGCTAGGACCGGGCGACGAGTCCCGCCACTAAACGGATCTGATGCATGCCGCCGTTGACCGCGGCCGCGAACAGCAATGACGCCGGCCCGACGAGGAGTCCGGGTACCGCCAGGAGCGGCGGCAGGCTCGCGAAGAGGTGGCTCGTCCCGCCTCCGACCGTCGCGAGGACGGACGCTCCGAGGAGCGCCCCAGCAGAGAGCGCGACGGACGCTGGCGTGAGCCGCAGCGGGATGTCGAGGCCGCCGGCGAGGCGCTCGATTCGCGCCTCGGTCACCGAGAGACCGGTGACGGGCATGAGCAGGCCGAGCTCGCGGTCGGGCGCGTCGGGGAGGAGCTTGTAGAGCGCGCGCGCGAGCGGCGAGACGCCGACCTGTCGCACCGCGTCGTCGTCCGCGGCGATCTCCTTCTGCAGCGCGTAGAAGGACGCGAGCTCGTCGACGACGGGGACGACGTAGAGTCCCGCCGCGAAGTAGCGTGCGATGACGACGCGCAGCGGATCGCGATGGCGCAGGTGATAGCGCTCGTGCACGAGCACCGCGCGGAGCTCGGCATCGTCGAGGCGGCGAACGAGCGCGGTCGACAGACAGATGCGCGGCCGGCGGAACCAGTAGCAGAAGGAGAACGGCCGGCTGTCGACGACGACATCGACGCGCCCGTCGAGGCCGAGCTGATGCGCGAGCCGTGCCACGCGCCGCGGTGTCGTCATGCGCTTCGCGACGAGGGCGCGGATGAGCGCGAGCGTCGTGAGCAGCTGGCGGAAGAGGGACCCAAGCCCGAGCGCGATGCCGCAGGTCGCGAGGATGAGGATCACGAGGGTGACGCCATCGACGACGTCGTCGGGGCCGCTCTGGAGGACGTGCGCGGCCTGCGGGATCACGCGCGCGAGGAGCACGCCGAGGATCGCGCTCGACACGAGCGCGAAGAGGAGCACGAGTCCGAACGCGCGATCAGCGCGCATCGCGTTCGCCCTTCCGGGTCGCGAGCCTGCGCAGCGCGGCGCGATGCTGGGTGTCGACCCCGTCGAGCTCTGCGGAGAAGGCGACAAGCGCCGCGTCGCCGAACTGCGACACGAGGCCGCGCGCGAGATCCCGCGATACCCGCGCCCGATGCTCCTCGCGCGTGAACGCCGCGCGATACACGTACGTCTTGCCTTCGCGCTTCCGCGCGAGGAGGCCTTTCGCGTGGAGCCGCACCATCACCGTCATGACCGTCGTGTAGGCGAGCCCGCGCGAGCGTCCGACCTCATCGACGACGTCGCGCACGGTCAGCGGGCCGCGCTTCCAGATACGGTCCATGACCGCGCCCTCGAGCGGCCCGAGGAGGTCCCCGTCGGCCGCCCGCCGGATGCGCCGGATGGGCGTCGTCACGCGACGATCATCCCACCTTCCGCGTCCGCCCGAGGCGGCGGCGCGTGAGCATCCGCGGATGACGGTCTGCGATCCCTTCGCGGCCGTGCGCGAGCGCGGTGTAGAGCTGCACGACGTGATGGCCGTCGCGCGGGACGTACACGATCCCCATGGGCGTCTCGCGCCGCTCGACGATGCCGGCGAGCGTCATGGCCGCGAGCTCGCGCTCCGCGATCGGCTGCGGGAGCCCGCTCCATACCGCCGCGCGCTGGGGCGTCTCCTCCCCGAGCGCGAGCGCGTGGAGGAGTCGAAGCCGGTGTGGATCGGCAAGCTGCTGGATCGCCTCGGCAGCGCGCTCGTACTCCATGTCGTCGCCGCGGACGAGAAGCCGCGGGTCGCTGGTGAAGAGGTTGAGGTCGATATCGATGGCCATCTGCCGCCCTCCGTCTGCTACGGGCCGGTAGTAGGTTCCCCCACCGCGAATACTACGCCGCTGTCGTACGTGTTTCGGCGCTAGTCGCCCGCCGCGGCAACGGCCGGCTCGGCGGGAGCAGACGAGCGCCCGCCGATGGCGTTCAGGCCGAGCGCCAGGGCGACCAGGGCTGCGCCGCCGAGCATCCGCCAGGTGATCGACTCGCCGAGGGCGACCGCCCCGATCACGAGCGCCTGCGCGGAGATGAGGAGCTGGGACAGGGTCATCGTAGTCGGCCGCAGCCGTCGCGTGAGCCACAGCTGGAGCACGAGGCCGACGCAAGAGCCGAGGAACACGAGGTAGGCGAACGCGAGAGCGACCTCGCCCGACCAGACGGCCTGGGCGCCGAGCTGGGTGAGCGCGAATGGAAGGAGCACGAGCGCTCCGGTCCACGTCCCGATCGCGACGAGGGGCAAGGGCGAGCCCGAGCCGTGGTGGAGGACGCGGACCTGCACGATCGTGCCGAAGGCCCAGCTGATCGGCATGAGTGCGAGGAGGATCGATGCGACGAACGCCTCGGGCCGCGAGCCGGGATCCGGCGCGCCGACGAGCACGATGATGCCGGCGACGCCGAGGAGCAGGCCGACGATCTTCAGGGGCGAGAGCCGGTCACCGCGGACGAAGAAGTGCGCGAGGAACGCGGTCCAGACCGGGCCGGCGGCGCCGAAGACGGCGACGAGCCCGCTCGGCACGTACTGCTCGGACCAGAAGATGATCGCCCAGGACGTGCCCGTGTTGATCACGCCCGCGAACGCGGCGGCGGCGATGGTGCGACGGTCGCGCGGGAACCGCAGGCCCATCGCGATCGAGATGGCCGAGAGCACGAGCGACACCGCGACCGCGCGCTCGAACGCGAAGACGAACGGCGGCACCGCCTCGACGCCGATGCGGATCGCGGCCCAGGTGGAGCCCCAGAGCAGCACGAGCAGCACGTATCCACCGACGACGGAAAGGGGAGGCATGCGCGTTCGATGATGGCGCATATGCTCGGTCGATGAGGGTCGTGATCGCCTTGCTCGCGATCTTCGCGATCGCCATCACGGGGTGCTCACCGAGCACGGTTCGACTGTCTGGTACCGAGCTCGGCGGCAACGAGGCGCCGGACTTCACGCTGACCGATGGCCTCACCGGCGAGACCGTCACGCTCTCGTCGCTCCGCGGGAACGTCGTCGCGCTGGCGTTCCTCTACACGCGCTGCCCGGACGTCTGTCCGCTCACCGCTGCCCAGTTCCGCGCGGCACAGAAGCAACTCGGCCCGGACGCAGCGCGCGTGCGATTCGTCGCGGTCTCGGTCGACCCGGACGGCGACACGCCCGCGGCTGTGCGCGCGTTCTCAGACGCGCGCGATCTCAAGGACTGGCGCTACCTCATCGGACCGCGCGCCGCGTTGCAGGCGGTGTGGTCGTCGTACGGGGTCGGCGCGTACGACCAGGGCATGACGGTGTCGCACAACGACGCGATCTACGTGATCGATGCGAAGGGCCGCGAGCGCGAGCTCGTCCACTCGGACGTCGCGGTGGCGGATCTCGTGGCGGACCTGCGCGCCGTCCTGAACGGGACTGGCTAGGTAAAAGGGGCGTTCCGGGTATTAGCCGAGGACGTAGATGGTGAAGAAGAGGCCGATCCAGACGACGTCGACGAAGTGCCAGTAGATGGACGCGGCCTCGACCGCGAGATGGCGGTTGGCCGTGAACTGGCCCTTCGCCGCGCGGAGGGTGACGAGCATGTTCATGAGCACGCCACCGGTGACATGCGCGCCGTGGAACCCGGTGAGCGTGAAGAAGACCGCCGCGAACACACCGTTGTTCGGCAGGAAGCCGAGGCGGGTGTACTCGTAAGCCTGCCCCGAGAGGAACAGGACGCCGAGCACGATCGTCGGGATCATCCACCGGACCATCGCCTCGCGGTTGCCCTTCTTGATCGCGTTCACCGCGAACTGCATCGTGAACGACGAGGTCACGAGGAGGATCGTGTTGATCGCGACGAGCGGCAGCGTGATCCCGAAGAGATCTGTTTGTGAGTTCCACGCGGGCTTCTCGCAGTGCTCGGCGATGCAGCGCTGGAAGATCGGCTCCCACTCTTCCACCCGCCCGCGCAGGTAGAAGTACGCGGTGAACAGCGCGCCGAAGAACATGGCCTCGCTCGAGACGAACAGGATGACGGCCCACATCCCCGACGTGAACCGCGCGGGCTGAGCGTCGAGGCCGGTCTCGTTCGCCGGGAGGCGGTCCCGCGGCCGCTCGCGGCGCCCGCGGACGACGGTGCGCTCCTCGGTGCGCGTGCTCACCTAGTGATGACCCTGGTCGCCGCTCTTCATGAACGTGCGGGCGTCGTCGATGAGCCAGGTGATGAGGCCGATGAGGAAGATGCCGAAGCCGACGATGATCAGCGGCAGCCCGAAGAGCACGCCGAAGGCAAGGATGGTGACGCCAAGACCGAGGAGCGGCGGGGACAGGCTCGGCCCGGGGAGATGGATCTCGCTCTCGCTCGTCGGACCGCCTGTGCCGTGCCCACTCATCGCCGCGAAATGGTATGTGCTCGATTGGCGTGTGTCGAAATCACGCCCTAGTCTTGGCCGCGCATGGGACCGTGGCCGAATGATCCCCTTGGACCGCAGGCGCGCGCCGCCGCCGACATCTACTGGATCATGTTCATCGCGGCGGTCATCGTCCTCGTCATCGTCGACGGCGGGCTGATCTTCGCGGGGTTCAAGTTCCGCGCTCGCCCTGGTCACGTCGCGAAGCAGTTCCACGGCCACAACCTTCTCGAGCTCGTCTGGACCGTCGTTCCGACGATCATGGTCATCAGCTTCTCCGTGCTGTCGTTCCAGAAGCTCAACTTCATGAACGACACGCGCACCGGCGCGGAGATGACCATCCAGGTCGTCGGCCAGCAGTGGACGTGGGTGTACGACTACCCCAAGGAGGATCGTTTCAAGCTGGCTGACGGCACGTACCTCCAGG